>NZ_NKFL01000005.1:900000-1023375 GCF_002223055.1 Burkholderia sp. HI2500
TTCACATTTACCCTTAAATGTCCGCCTGACATGACCTTTTCGGAAATTTTGAGATATTATTCGCCGCGCGCGGTTGCCGTTCGGATGAGAGTGGAAGGGTCGGATGCAAGTGTTACAAGACGTAACTTTTGTTACCTCGGCAGGGGGCGATTCTCTGGCGGCGACCGTCATCGAAACGGCAGCCGATCCACGCAGCCAGCCGGTGTCTGAACCGCTTTCTGACAGCAGGGAGAGTCATGGATACGTCGCTTAACGCGCCTTTGGGCGCCCACGCCCCGTTCCCGTCGCAACAGCTCGTGCCGGGCTGCGTCGCGACTCCGCCCATTGCCGACGCCGCGCCGAAACGTGGCGCCTCCGCCGCGCGGATCGCAGCGCTGTCTGCCCAGTTGCTCGCCGCCGACGAAGCGGCCCGCCGCCACCTGGCCGGCGAGCTGCATGACGGGCTCGGTGCCGAACTGACCGCTGCGCGTTTCGCGCTCGCAAACGTTCAAACGTGGCTGCCGGCCGATGCGCCGGAGGGTTGCCTGCGCGCACTGGCGCTGGCGCAGCAGGCGCTCGAGGCCGCGACCGACGCGAATCGCCGGCTGATCGACGAGCGCGACACGCCGGCGCTCGACGCGGGCCTGGTCGGCGCGCTGTCGTCGTGGGCCGACACCCATGCGGCCCGCACGGGCCTGCGCACCAGCTTCGTCTGTGCGGCCGACGCGCGCCTGACGCAGCTCGCCGGGGCCAGCGCGCTCGCGGTGTTCCGCGTCGCGCAGGAAGCGTTGTCGAACGTCGCGAAGCACGCACGCGCGACGTCGGTCGACGTGCGAATCGCCACCGACGGCACGCACCTGTCACTGATCGTCTCCGACGATGGGACCGGTTTCTCGCGGAGCCGCCGCACCGGCTACGGTCTGGCCGGCATGCGCGCCCGCTGCGAGGCGTTCGGCGGCAGCTTCGAGACGGCCACGCCGGCCACCGGCCACGGCACGCGCGTCACCGCGCGCTTCGCTTGGGATTCGCTGCTCGCGGTGCCCGTCGCGGCCCGCCGCGCGTCGCTTTCGTGAGGTCGTCATGAGCCTGAACATCCTGCTGGTGGACGATCACGCGATCGTCCGGCAAGGGATCCGCCAGTTGCTGATCGACCGTGGCGTCGCGCGCGACGTCACCGAGGCCGAAACCGGCAGCGACGCGGTGGCGGCCGTCGACAAACAGGAATTCGACGTGATCCTGCTCGACATTTCGCTGCCGGACACGAACGGCATCGAGGTGCTCAAGCGCCTCAAGCGCAAGCTGTCGCGCACGCCGGTGCTGATGTTCTCGATGTATCGCGAGGACCAGTACGCGGTGCGCGCGCTGAAGGCCGGCGCGGCCGGCTACCTGTCGAAGACGGTCAACGCCGCGCAGATGATCGGCGCGATCCAGCAGGTCGCGGCCGGCCGCAAGTACGTGAGCCCCGCGATGGCCGAGGCGCTCGCCGAATACGTGTCGTTCGAGAACGAACCGCTGCCGCACGAGAAGCTGTCCGACCGCGAATACCAGACGCTCTGCATGCTCGCGTCGGGCAAGCGGCTCACCGACATCGCGAACACGCTGTCGCTGTCCGTGAAGACGGTGAGCGTGTACCGCTCGCGGCTGCTCGAGAAGATGCGGCTGTCGAACAACGCGGAGCTCACGTTCTACGTGATGAGCAACCGGCTCGTCGACATGGCGCCCACGGCCGGCGCCTGATTCCCCCGCTTCACCCGATTCGTCCGGCCCAGCGACGCGGCACCTGCCGCGCCGCCGCCCGCTGTCGCCCGCCCGAAGCGCAAGCGCTTGTTTTATCGGACGATTTTGTGACTTACCGCTGCGCTGCAGCGGGTCTTGCGCGCCAAATCGGCTAAAATTGCGGGTTTTCACTCAGTCAGCGCTACCGCGCCCGCGCGCGCTGGCGATTCATCCGCAATGTCTCTCTTCCGCAAGAAAAACGTCGATCGCATGATCGCCGGCGCGCATGCCGCCGGGCTCAAGAAAGCGCTCGGCGCGATCGACCTCACCTTCCTCGGCATCGGCGCGATCATCGGCACCGGCATCTTCGTGCTGACCGGTACCGGCGCCGTGCAGGCCGGCCCCGCCCTGATGCTGTCGTTCGTGATCGCCGCGATCGCGTGCGGCCTCGCCGCGCTGTCGTACGCGGAGTTCGCGTCGACGATCCCCGTCGCCGGCTCGATCTACACGTACTCGTACGCCACCCTCGGCGAGCTCGTCGCGTGGATCATCGGCTGGGACCTGATGCTCGAATACGGCCTCGCGTCGTCGGCCGTGTCGGTCGGCTGGTCGGGCTACCTGCAGTCGCTGCTGCAGGGCTTCGGGCTCACGCTGCCCACCGTGCTGACGGCCGCGCCCGGTGCGGTGCCGGGCGTCGTCACGTGGTTCAACCTGCCCGCGTTCCTCGTGATGATCGTGATCACGACGCTGCTGTCGATCGGCATCCGCGAGTCGACCCGCATCAACAACATCATGGTGTTCATCAAGGTGTCGGTCGTGCTGCTCGTGATCGCGGTCGGCGTGTTCCACGTGACGCCCGCGAACTGGAAGCCGTTCATGCCGCACGGCTGGAACGGCGTATTCGGCGCGGCGGCCGTGATGTTCTTCGCGTTCATCGGCTTCGACGCGGTGTCGTCGGCGGCCGAGGAAGTGAAGAACCCGAAACGCGACCTGCCGATCGGCATCATCGCGTCGCTCGCGGTGTGCGCGGTGCTGTACGTGACGGTCGCCGCGGTCGCGACCGGCATCGTGCCGTCGGCCCAGTACGCGAACATCTCGCACCCGATCTCGTACGCGCTGCAGAAGGCCGGCGAGACGTGGGTCGCAGGCTTCATCGATCTCGGCGCCGTGCTCGGCATGCTGACCGTGATCCTCGTGATGAGCTACGGCCAGACGCGCGTGATCTTCGCGATGTCGCGCGACGGGTTGCTGCCGGCCGCGCTGTCGCGCGTGCACCCGCGCTACGCGACGCCGTTCCTGACGACCTGGCTCGTCGGCCTGTTCTTCGGCCTGATCGCCGCGCTCGTGCCGCTCAACGTGCTCGCCGAGCTGATCAACATCGGCACGCTCGCCGCGTTCTCGATGGTGTCGATCGCCGTGCTCGTGCTGCGCCGCACGCACCCCGACCTGCCGCGTGCGTTCCGCTGCCCCGGCGTGCCGGTGGTGCCGATCCTCGCGGTCGCGTCATGCCTGTTCCTGATGCTGAACCTGCAGCCCATCACGTGGGCCGCGTTCGGCATCTGGCTCGTGATCGGCCTCGCGATCTACTTCCTGTACTCGCGCCATCACTCGAAGCTCGCGCACGGTCACCACGACGCGCACTGAGCGCCGCCGTGCCGCTCGCGGCACGGTGCGCACCCGCGGAGCCGGACGCCGGCTCCGCGCCCTCCCCGCCCTGCCTTCACCCGTCCCGCCGCCACGTTGCCTTTCCTGCAACGATCCTCGCGTCAATTCCCGTTTCCACCGGTTATTTTTCGAATGCCGATATATTCTATTCGGATCGACATTTTTATCGATTAAAAATGTAATTCGACCGAATTGAATATGAATAGAAGAAAATAATCACGCGCCCGACATTGAACTCTTGCATTCGCCAACCTAGTATTCAGGTCGGCCGGTCGCATACCCGCGCCACCCAGACCAGACGGGGCCTAGGCCGCAGCATGAGCGCGGCGGGAAGCAATCGATTTCATCGAAGCGCCTTTTTATAAAACCCAAATTCATCGCGCATTCAAAAACGAATTTTCAGCATATTTTTAATTAAAAAATCACGGCCCGATAATCCGGTCGACGGTATTTTATTGCCTCCGTCCGGAGGCATGTCGCTGTACCTGTTCGAAGTTCAACAAGAACCAGAGAGGTCTGTCATGAGCAATACATTGGTCAACGTCACGGCGAAGGTCGAAATCAGCGCGGCCAACCAGACGATCGCGGGGCTCAAGGATTATCAAAGCAAGAACTGGGCGATCGGCCTGAACGGGGATACGCTGGCGCCGGACGGTTTCCTGACGTTCTTCACCGAGCGCAACCTGCCGTTCAGCTACTACGTCCGCGCGCGCGGCGTCTCGGTCGGCGAACCGAGCGCCTACCAGGCGAACATCGAGACGCTGACGCAGCACATCGCCGCGATTCGCGCGTCGGAGACGAATCAGGTCCAGGCAACCATCCGCGAGCTCGAGCTGTACAAGTCGCGGAACTGGGCGATCGGCCTGAACGGCACGACGTTGCAACCGGACAATTTCCTGCCGTTCTTCGGCACCCGCTCCGTGCCGTTCGAGTACTACGTGCGCAGCGGCGGCGTCGAGCTCGGCTCGCCGAACGCGTACGACAACAACATCCGCAACCTGACGCAGTACCTGGGCTCGCTCTGACGGAGCGACCCGCCGGGCGGATGCGTCCGCCCGGCGACCTGCCGGCGGCCCGCCTCGGGCCGCCCTGCCCGCCTTCCTCGCTGCCGCGCTTCTCCCTTCCCTGTTTTGCGCGTTCCCCCGTCGCCTGCACGCTTGCCGCGGCCGGTTCATAATCGCGCCATCGAACGGCGGCCCGCATCGGCGGCGTCGCCCGGCAACAGGAAGAAGATGATGGAAAGCGTCGATCTCGATGTATTGAAATCCAGCGCGCGCTGGCTCGAAGAAGGGCGCCGCGTGCTGCTCGTGACGGTCGTGAAGACGTGGGGCTCGTCGCCCCGCCCCGAAGGCGCGATGCTCGCGGTGCGCGAGGACGGGCTCGTGGTCGGCTCCGTGTCCGGCGGGTGTATCGAGGACGACCTGATCGCCCGGGTGCACGCAAGCGGGATCGCGGCCGACGCGCGCCCGGAAGCGCTCAAGTACGGCGTGACGGCCGAGGAAGCGCACCGCTTCGGGCTGCCGTGCGGCGGCACGATCCAGCTCGTGCTCGAGCCGCTCACGCGCGACAGCGGGATTGCCGCGCTGTGCGCGGAAGTCGAGGCCGGCCGCCTCGTCACGCGCACGATGACGCTCGCGACCGGCCGCGCATCGCTGTCGCCCGCGCAGGCGGCCGACGGGCTCGCGTTCGACGGCGAGCGGCTCGTGACGATCCACGGGCCGCGCTACCGGATGCTCGTGATCGGCGCCGGCCAGTTGTCGCGCTATCTGTGCCAGATCGCGGTCGGACTCGACTACCAGGTGACGGTGTGCGATCCGCGCGAGGAATACACGGATGCGTGGGACGTGCCGGGTACGCGCGTCGTGCACACGATGCCCGACGATACGGTGCTCGACATGAATCTCGATGCGCGTTCGGCGGTGATCGCGCTCACGCACGACCCGAAGCTCGACGATCTCGCGCTGATGGAGGCGCTGAAGACGCCCGCGTTCTACGTGGGCGCGCTCGGCTCGCGGCGCAACAATGCGGCACGGCGCGAGCGGCTGCGCGAATTCGACCTGAACGAAGCGGAACTGGCCCGGCTGCACGGGCCGGCCGGCATCTACATCGGCAGCCGGACGCCGCCGGAAATCGCGATCTCGATCCTCGCCGAGATCACCGCCGCGAAGAACAACGTGTCGCTGCCGACGATCCTGCAGGTCGAGGGCGCGAAGGCCGCACGCGAGATCGCGGCGAACAGCGGCGCGGCCTGCGGCCTCTGATCACTGGTGACGCCGGCGCGCGGTCGCGCCCGGCGGGCGTCCGCGACGAGCGAAGCGGACGAAACAGGCGAAAGCGCACGCGCCGGCGCCAGGCCGGCGCGAGCCGCCGATCAGGTCAGGCCGGCGGCCAGCGCCGCGGCGACCGAACCGACCACCAGCACGACGCCGACCGTGCGGCGCTTGTTCAGCTCGGTCCACAGCAGCACGCCGGTCAGCGACAGCAGGATCAGCGAGCCCGCGATCGTGTCCATCAACAGCACCCAGCCGAGATTCATCCCGACGCCGCGATGCAGGTTGTTCAGCGTCGTCAGGAACGTGTTGCCCGTGCGTTTCACCGCGACGTAGCCGTTGCCGACCCAGTATTCGGCCTGCAGGTTCTGGTGCGGGCCGAACAGGCCCATCTGCCAGTGCTCCGGCTGCATCACGCGCTTGTCGCCCCACGCGACGGGCTGCGCCGGCTCCTTGCGCATGCGGCCCGGCTTGCCGTCGAAATGCAGTTCGTGCTGCAGCCACTTCGTCATCGCGGCGGGCGTCTTCGGCGCCGGATCCGGCAGCGCGATCTGCATCTCCTCGACCTGCGGCTCGCCGGTCGAAATCTTCAGCGGCGGCGCGCGGTGGTTGAGCAGCACGCCCGTCACGCCGAACAGCAGCCCGAGCACCGCGCCCCACAGCCCGACCCAGCCATGCACCTTGCGCAGCCACTTGATGAAGGTCGCGCGGCGCGAACGCTGGCGGCGCGCGGCCAGTTCGTCGTCGCTCAGCGGGCGGGCCGTCGGGTGCAGCACGGTGACGCCGGCGCGGGAAGCACCGGTGCGGGGCGGATTGATCGTTTCGGGCGCGTTCACGCGAGAGATTCCATTCGTTCAAAACAACGGGCGGCGCGCAAAGCGTGCGCGCCGCCCGGGCAGCATGAAAATGAGAATGGATATCATTACACAAATCTATTGCACGCTCAATCCGGCCGGATACGGGGCGGCAAGCCCGTCGAGCGAGGAAATACCGGCGAAGCGCGAGCGTTGCGGCACGATGCCGCCCGATAGGCGAAAAATACCGACAGAATGACCTTGCAAGGTCAAGGCGGCATTTCGTAAGAAATCGCGCGGCGCAGCACCGTTCAGCGCAGCGGCGGCAGCGGAAAGCGCGATGCGGCGGCATCCGGCGCGGGTTCGGTACGGTCGAGCGCGTACAGCCACGCGAGCAGATCGGCGACCGCCTGGTA
Organism: Burkholderia sp. HI2500; assembly: GCF_002223055.1. Classification (NCBI taxonomy): domain Bacteria; kingdom Pseudomonadati; phylum Pseudomonadota; class Betaproteobacteria; order Burkholderiales; family Burkholderiaceae; genus Burkholderia; species Burkholderia sp. HI2500. The sequence goes on from NZ_NKFL01000005.1 coordinate 906,841, forward strand.
GAGCTGCGGCGGAATCCGGTCGTCGAGATCGACCTGCATCAGCAGCGACACCATCTCCGGCGCCGTATGCACGTACAACCCGGCGTCATGCGCGCGCGCGACGATCATCTCGGCGAGCGCGCCGTAGCCCTTTGCGACCACGCGCGGCGCGGCATCGCCGCCCTTCGGATCGTAGACGAGCGCGGCCGCGCGCTTGCGGGACGTCATGCTCATGACAGCGCCTCGTCGTCGGTATCCGGCGCACGCGTCGCCGGGCCGCTGGCCGAAGTCGAGGCTGAGCCGCGCGCATACGCGGTGGCCGCCGCCTGGGCCGCGAACAGGTCGAAGCCGTCCGGGCCGTCGTCGACCGCACGGATCGACAGCCCGCTCACCTTGAGCCCCGACACTTCGAGCCGCTGCCGCAGCGCCGCCTCGTGCCGCGTGAGGCGGTCGGCACCCGCCTGGTTCGCACGCAGCCGCGCGACGAGCTGCGTGCCGTTCAGCACCAGCTCCGCGTCGACCGTGCCAAGCGACGACAACGTCAGCGTGAGGCGCGTGCGCCAGGCAATACCGTCGCCCGTGTCGCCGTCACCGCGCGGCGCACGGTTGCCCGGATCGTCGGGCTCGATCGTCCAGTCGAGCCGCGCGCCGGGCCACGCCTCGCCCGCCCAGCGGAACTGGTCGGTCGCGAGCGCGTCGAGCTGCTGCCTGACGAGCGGCACGGCGGCCGGATGCACGGTCGCGAGCGTCTGCGCCTGCGAATCGGACGACGCGGTGGCCAGCTCGGCCCGCGCGGGCGTCCAGCGCGCATCGGGCCGGTCGCCGAGCAGATCGGCCGTATCGTGCGGCAGCGACGCCGCTTGCCGCGCGCCTGCCGGCACGGCCGGTGCGGGGTCCCGAGCCGGCGCACCGCCCTGGGCCGGCGCGCCCGGCTGCGCGGTTGCGCGAGCGGGCGCAGGCAATGGCGGGCGCTGCGCGAGCAGCTCGTCGAGCAGGTCGGTCGCGCCATGCTGGGCGACATCCGGATCGGCCGGCGCGAGCGCGGCCGCGAGGCGCGCCTGCGGCTCGCGCATCAGCGCCGCGAGCGGACGCTGGCCGGCCAGCCACTGCGCGAGATGGGATTCGTAGAAAAGGCCGCTTTCGCTCACGGCCTGCACGAGCGCCGCGCGCAGCGCAGCAACAGGCAACGTCGCAGCCGCGTCGCGCGTCGCCGCAGCCGACGACGCTGCGGCTGAAGCCGGCGTGGAGGATGCCGCCGGATCGGCGGCGGCTGGCGCGCGGGCCGGCGCAGCCGTGTCGGTCAGCAGCACGGTGGGGTCAGCCAGCAGCGGCGCGCGCCCGACAATGGCCGGCGTCGCGTCGCCGCCCGCGCGCGAGATCGCGTCGAGCACGCGCCCGACATCGGACAGGGCAGTCTGGGTGGAAGCCGGCGGCGCGGCAGGCGGACTGCCGGCCGAAGGCGTTGACGACGCGCCGTTGCCCGGCGTGCCGACCTGCGAGGTCGCGCCGCCGCTCGCGGGCGCCGACACGGTGCCGGTCAGCAGGCTGTCGAGGCGGCTCGCCAGCAGGGCCGCCGCAACGGAGTCGATACCGGTCATGATCGGAGCCTGCTCATCTCAGCCATATCGTTGCGAATCCGGTAACGGCACGCCGGTGCCGTCCGCGGGAACTGCGCGCCTGCCGCAACGGGCTTGTGCGCCCCCGCGCCCGTTTCCCCGGAAACGGGCCCTACCCGCGCGCGCGGTAGAGATCGGTCAATACCTTGGTCGAGCGCCGCGCCTCGAACAGCGCGGACAGCCGCGCAAGATCCGGGCTCGCGAGATCGCGAATCGCGGCGTCGTCGGCCAGGATGCGGCGGATCAGGTCGAGCTTGCGGCCGAGATCCGATTCGTCGAGCACGACGCCCGGATCGGCCTCCTTCAACCCGTCGACCAGTTGCATGAATTCGGCCTGCAACTCCGGCAACGCGCTCCAGTCGGCACTGCGGGCGGCGCCCAGCATCCGGCCCGACACGGCGGCGAGCGCCTCGTAACGTTCGAAGTATTCGGCCTTGCGATTCATCGTGATGCTTCCACTGCCTGTTGTGCGGCCATCCGCGCGACTTCCGGGGCGATCCCCGTCCATGCTTCCTCGAGCGTCGCGAGCAGCCCGTCGACTTCGACCAGCATCGCGTCGCTCGCCTGCGCATTGGCTTCGAGCAGACGCCGGGTGATATACGCATACAGCGCATCCAGCCGCGCCGCGATCTCGCCGCCCGCATCGAGATTCAGCGATGCCTTCAGCCCGCTGTCGACGATCCGGATCGCCTTGCCGATCGCTTCGCCGCGCGCGGACACATTGCCTTGCTGCAAATGCATGCGCGCGAGCGCAACCGCCTGCCGCGCACCCTGGTACAGCATCGCGATCAACCGGTGCGGGGAAGCGCCCATCACCCCGGTCTCGACGCCGACACGCGCGTATGCACTGGCTCCAGCGTGTCCTGGGGAAAACATGCGCTTCTCCTTGTTGTGCCTTGGCTATACGGGAACCGCCGCCGTGCATCGCACGACGCGGCCTTCACCGGAGTTATCGGAAGGGATTTGGAAAGCTTTAGGCAAGCGGCGCGTGCCGCCTGGCGCAGCAAGGCCGGCCCGCAGCCCAGGCCGGATGGCCGTCCACGGATCGCTGTCCCTGAATAGCCGCCGAGTCAAACCGCCATCTGCATGATGTCGTTGTAAGCGCTCACTAGCTTGTTGCGGACCTGGAGCCCGAACTGGAAGCCGATGTTGGCTTTCTGCATGTCGACCATCACGTCGTTCAGCGACACGTTCGGCGCGCCGACCTCGAACGCCTGCGCCTCGCCGAGCGCGTGCTGCTGGTCGCCGCTGATCTTGTCGAGCGACGCCTTCATCGCGCTGGCGAACGTGCTGGCCGTCGCCGCGCCCGAGCCGGCCAGTGCCGCCGTCGGGCTCGCGACGCCGCCTGACGCCTGCGCGGCCATCGACTGCATCTGTTGCAACACCGAACCGATTCCGCTGACGTTCGCAGTCATGCTGTCCCCAAAACTGAGAGAGAGACCCGGACGCACCGGGCGATCCGCCGGCGCCGCACCACGCGCGCCATGCCGGATTCCGAAAAAGGATAGCAGCGCGCCGCGCGTCAAAGCCGCGAAAGTACGGGGGAAACCCCGCTCTTTTCGGTCGATCGGAGTGCGGCCCGGGTCACGATAATCGCATCGTGTCATTGTCCGCCCGCTCGTCCGAGCGAGCTCAGTCGTCCCGCTCCGGAGAAACTCGACGCATGGATTCGCAGGCCAACTCGCTGATCAACCCAGACGCCCGCGCGGGCCTCGCCAGCCCGGCGCCAGGCGCCGCCGCGGCCGCCGCGTTGCCAGGCGTGGGTGGCGCAGGCGCGGACTTCGGGCTTGGCGGCTTCGCGGAACGCATCCCCGGCATCTCGCGGATGAAGGGCAACCCGAAGCTGCCGTTCCTGATCGCCGTCGCATTCGCGGTCGCCGTCATCACCGCGCTCGTGCTGTGGAGCCGCGCGCCCGACTACCGCGTGCTGTACAGCAACCTGTCGGATCGCGACGGCGGTGCGATCATTGCCGCGCTCCAGCAGGCAAACGTTCCCTACAAGTTCGCCGATGCCGGCGGCGCGATCCTCGTGCCGTCGAACCAGGTGCATGAGACGCGCCTGAAGCTCGCCGCGATGGGGCTGCCGAAGGGCGGCTCGGTCGGCTTCGAGCTGATGGACAACCAGAAATTCGGCATCAGCCAGTTCGCCGAGCAGATCAACTACCAGCGCGCGCTCGAAGGCGAGCTGCAGCGCACCATCGAATCGATCAACGCGGTGCGCGGTGCGCGCGTGCATCTCGCGATCCCGAAGCCGTCGGTGTTCGTGCGCGACAAGGAAGCGCCGAGCGCGTCGGTGTTCATCGACCTCTACCCGGGCCGCGTGCTCGACGAGGGCCAGGTCCAGGCCATCACACGGATGGTGTCGTCCGGCGTGCCCGACATGCCCGCGAAGAACGTGACGATCGTCGACCAGGACGGCAACCTGCTGACCCAGACCGCTTCGGCATCGGGCCTCGACGCGAGCCAGCTCAAGTACGTGCAGCAGGTCGAGCACAACACGCAGAAGCGCATCGACGCGATCCTCGCGCCGATCTTCGGCGCAGGCAACGCGCGCTCGCAGGTCAGCGCGGATCTCGATTTCTCGAAGCTCGAGCAGACGTCGGAAAGCTACGGCCCGAACGGCAATCCGCAGCAATCCGCGATCCGCAGCCAGCAGACCAGCAGCTCGACCGAACTCGCGCAGGGCGGCGCGTCGGGCGTGCCGGGCGCGCTGTCGAACACGCCGCCACAGCCGGCATCCGCGCCGATCGTCGCCGGCAACGGCGCGAACGCGCCGCAGACGACGCCGGTGAGCGACCGCAAGGACCAGACGACCAACTACGAAGTCGACAAGACGATCCGCCATCTCGAGCAGCCGATGGGCAGCGTGAAGCGGCTGTCGGTCGCGGTCGTCGTCAACTACCAGCCGGTCGCCGATGCGAAGGGCCACGTGACGATGCAGCCGCTGCCGCCCGCGAAGCTCGCGCAGGTCGAACAGCTCGTGAAGGATGCGATGGGCTACGACGCGAAGCGCGGCGACTCGGTGAACGTCGTGAACAGCGCGTTCTCGACCGCGAGCGACCCGTACGCCGACCTGCCGTGGTGGCGCCAGCCGGACATGATCGCGATGGCGAAGGAAGCGGCGAAGTGGCTCGGCATCGCGGCAGCCGCCGCGGCGCTGTACTTCATGTTCGTGCGCCCGGCGATGCGCCGTGCGTTCCCGCCGCCCGAGCCGGCCGCGCCGGCGCTCGCCGCGCCGGAAGATCCGGTCGCGCTCGACGGCCTGCCGGCGCCGGAGAAGGCCGAGGAACCCGATTCGCTGCTGCTCGGGTTCGAGAGCGAGAAGAACCGTTACGAACGCAACCTCGACTACGCGCGCACGATCGCCCGCCAGGATCCGAAGATCGTCGCCACCGTCGTGAAGAACTGGGTGTCCGATGAACGCTGAAGGCTTGACCAAGAGCGCGCTCCTGCTGATGTCGATCGGCGAGGAAGAAGCCGCGCAGGTATTCAAGTTCCTCGCGCCGCGCGAGGTCCAGAAGATCGGCGCCGCGATGGCCGCGCTGAAGAACGTCACGCGCGAGCAGGTCGAGGACGTGCTGCACGAATTCGCGAAGGAAGCGGAGCAGCACACCGCGCTGTCGCTCGATTCGAGCGACTACATCCGCTCGGTGCTGACCAAGGCGCTCGGCGAGGACAAGGCCGGCGTGCTGATCGACCGCATCCTGCAGGGCAGCGACACGAGCGGCATCGAGGGCCTGAAGTGGATGGACTCGGCCGCCGTGGCCGAACTGATCAAGAACGAGCATCCGCAGATCATCGCGACGATCCTCGTGCACCTCGACCGCGACCAGGCATCGGAAATCGCGTCGTGCTTCACCGAGCGGCTGCGTAACGACGTGATCCTGCGGATCGCGACGCTCGACGGCATCCAGCCGGCCGCGCTGCGCGAGCTCGACGACGTGCTGACGGGCCTGCTGTCCGGTAGCGACAACCTGAAGCGCAGCCCGATGGGCGGCATCCGCACCGCGGCCGAGATCCTGAACTTCATGACGAGCGTGCATGAGGAAGGCGTGCTCGAGAGCGTGCGCCAGTACGACGCCGAACTCGCGCAGAAGATCATCGACCAGATGTTCGTGTTCGAGAACCTGCTCGACCTCGAGGATCGCGCGATCCAGATGGTGCTCAAGGAAGTCGAGTCGGAAACGCTGATCATTGCGCTGAAGGGCGCGCCGCCGGCACTGCGCCAGAAGTTCCTCGCGAACATGTCGCAGCGCGCGGCCGAACTGCTCGCCGAGGATCTCGACGCGCGCGGCCCGGTGCGCGTGTCCGACGTCGAGACGCAGCAGCGCCGCATCCTGCAGATCGTGCGCAACCTGGCCGAGAGCGGCGCGATCGCGATCGGCGGCAAGGCGGAAGACGCGTATGTCTGATTCGGCGAGCGATCGCGCGGGCACCCTCACCGCCTACCAGCGGTGGGAGATGGCGTCGTTCGACCCGCCGCCGCCCCCGCCGCCGCCCGACGACGCGGCAGCGGCCGCCGCCGCGCTCGCCGAGGAACTGCAGCGCGTGCGCGACGCCGCGCACGCCGAAGGCCATGCGGCCGGCCACGTCGAAGGCCAGGCGCTCGGCTACCAGGCCGGTTTCGAGCAGGGCCGCGAACAGGGTTTCGAAGCCGGTCAGGCCGACGCGCGCGAACAGGCCGCGCAACTCGCGGCGCTCGCCGCGTCGTTCCGCGAGGCCGTGTCGACCATCGAGCACGATCTGGCCGCCGACATCGCGCAGCTCGCGCTCGACATCGCGCAGCAGGTCGTGCGCCAGCACGTGAAGCACGATCCGGCCGCGCTGGTTGCCGCCGTGCGCGACGTGCTCGCGGCCGAACCCGCGCTGTCCGGCGCGCCGCATCTCGCGGTGAATCCGGCTGACCTGCCCGTCGTCGAAGCCTATCTGCAGGACGATCTCGATGCACTCGGCTGGAACGTGCGCACCGACGCGTCGATCGAGCGCGGCGGCTGCCGCGCGCACGCCGCGACCGGCGAGGTCGATGCGACGCTGCCCACGCGCTGGCAGCGCGTCGCCGCCGCGATCGGCAAGGTGAGCACGTGGTGACGCGGCCGCCCGAGGCGCTCGCGCATGACGGCATGACGCCGCTGGAGCGCGAACTCGCGCTCGCGTCGTTCGGCCCGGACGCGCACAACGCCGCGCTGGACACCGCACCCACCACCCCGCATAGCACCGCTGCAGCGGCCGATACCTCCGACGCCGCGCCGCGCGCACCGCACAACCCGCATCTCGCACACTGGCGCACCCATTTGAACGGGCTCGCCGCGCGCAGCCAGCGCGCGCTGCCGCTGCGGCCGTGCGGGCGCCTGACGCGCGCAGCCGGCCTCGTGCTGGAAGCGATCGGGCTGCGCCTGTCGGTCGGCGCCGAATGCACGATCGAACTGCCGCCCGGCAGCACGCTGCCGCACGCGGAAGCGGAAGTCGTCGGCTTCGCCGGCGACCGCCTGTTCCTGATGCCGACCACCGACGTCGCGGGCGTGCTGCCCGGCGCACGCGTGTGGCCGCGCGAAAGCGCGCCCGTCGCCGATCCGCTCGCGGGCGCGAAGCGGCTGCCGGTCGGCTGGGAAATGCTCGGGCGCGTCGTCGACGCGTCGGGCCGCCCGCTCGACGGCCTCGGCCCGCTCGCGTCGAAGGTCGACGCGCCGCTGTCGGCGCCGTCGATCAACCCGCTCGAGCGCGAGCCGATCCACCACGTGCTCGACGTCGGCGTGCGCGCGATCAACGCGCTGCTCACCGTCGGCCGCGGGCAGCGGATGGGCCTGTTCGCAGGCTCCGGCGTCGGCAAGTCGGTGCTGCTCGGCACGATGGCGCGCTACACGAGCGCGGAAGTGATCGTGATCGGGCTGATCGGCGAACGCGGCCGCGAAGTGAAGGAATTCATCGAACAGATCCTCGGCGAGGACGGGCTCGCGCGCTCGGTCGTCGTCGCGGCGCCGGCCGACGTGTCGCCGCTGCTGCGGATGCAGGGCGCGGCCTACGCGACGTCGCTCGCCGAGTATTTCCGCGACCAGGGCAAGCACGTGCTGCTGCTGATGGATTCGCTCACGCGCTACGCGATGGCGCAGCGCGAGATCGCGCTGGCGATCGGCGAGCCGCCCGCGACGAAGGGCTACCCGCCGTCGGTGTTCGCGAAGCTGCCCGCGCTCGTCGAGCGCACCGGCAACGGGCCGGAGGGCGGCGGCTCGATCACCGCGTTCTACACGGTGCTGACCGAAGGCGACGACCAGCAGGATCCGATCGCCGATTCGGCGCGCGCGATCCTCGACGGCCACGTCGTGCTGTCACGCGCGCTCGCCGAGGCCGGCCACTATCCGGCGATCGACATCGAGGCGTCGATCAGCCGCGCAATGACCGCACTGATCGACGAAACGCATCTCGACCACGTCCGGCAGTTCAAGCAGATGCTGTCGCGCTACCAGCGCAATCGCGACCTGATCGCGGTCGGCGCATACGCGCCCGGCCGCGACGCGCAGCTCGACCGCGCGATCGCGCTCTATCCGCGCATCGAGGCGTTCCTGCAGCAGGGCTTTCGCGAATGCGCGCCGTTCGCGTCGAGCCTAGCCGGCCTCGATGCACTGTTCGACGCTTACGGAGGCTGATCCCGATGGCACACGGCTTTCCCCTTCAGTTGCTGCTCGACCGCGCGCAGGAAGATCTCGACTCCGCCACGAAGCAGCTCGGCACCGCGCAGCGCGACCGCACCGCGGCCGCCGAGCAGCTCGACGCGCTGCTGCGCTACCGCGACGAATACCACGCGCGCTTCTCGCAATCCGCGCAGCACGGGATGCCGGCCGGCAACTGGCGCAATTTCCAGGCGTTCATCGATACGCTCGACGCCGCGATCGCGCAGCAGCGCAGCGTGCTGGCCGCGGCCGAAGTCCGTATCGACGAAGCCCGCCCGAACTGGCAAAACAAGAAACGCACCGTCGGCTCGTTCGAAATCCTGCAGGCGCGCGGCGTCGCGCAGGAAGCGAAGCGCGACGCCCGGCGCGAACAGCGCGACGCCGACGAACACGCCGCGAAGATCCTGCGCATGCGGGCCGACGCGGCCCGTTCGTCGTAACCGACCACCGCATTCGAACGAGAGAACCGACATGCCTCCCCTGCCCCTGCTCGGCGCGCTGCTCGACACCGCCGGCACCGCACTCAAGGCCGCCCGCGGCGCGGGTTCGTCCAGCGCCGCCGGCACCGATGCCGCGACCGCGACGACCGCCGTGCCGTTCGCGCAGACGCTGAAGCAAAGTGTTACCACGCGTCGCGATGCGTCGAATGCCGGCGTGCCGGACGCGTCGACGCAACAGGCTTCGTCGAAGCCGGCCGCCGGCACGAAGCCGTCCGCCACCGAAGACGACGACACGACCGACGATACGACCACGACCGCCGCCACCAACCCCGACGCCGCCGCGCTCGCGGCGGCTGCGGCCGTGCAGGCGCAACTGCAGGCGCGCACGGACAACGCGATGCCGGCCGATGCGGCTGCCGCCGCGGCCGCTGCGCAAAAGACGGCCGTGTCCGGCCAACCCGATGCCACGGCCACGCTGGCGGATCACTCGGCCAAGGACGTTACCGCGGCCACCCAGGCCGCACCGGCGACGAGCCGCGACGTGCTGCAGGAGGCCCTCGCCAAGCTGACGGGCGGCGCGGGCGCGATCGCGATGCCCGCAGCCGGTACGACGGCGTCCGCCCCCGCCTCGACCGCGGCGACCGGCACCGCCGCGCCATTGACACCGAAGGTGCCGACCTTCGACCGCACGCTCGCCGACGCGAAGGGCGCGCTCGCCACCCAGCAAGCGCCGGTGCAAGCCACCGCGCAGGCGCTGCAGGCCAACGCGAACGCGCAGTCGGGCGAGCAGCACGCGCTCGCGGCAGCCAGCGACGCGGCGGACCCGGCCGCCAGCGCGACACTCGCGGCCGGCGCCACGGCGGCGGCCGCGGCCCAGGCGAACCTGCAGCTGTCGCCGGCCGCGGGGGCGATCGCCGCCGCGAACGCGCACGTGCTCGCGCCGCACATCAGCACGCCGGACTGGACGGACGCGCTGAGCCAGAAGGTCGTGTTCCTGTCGAATGCGCACCAGCAGAGCGCCGAACTGACGCTCAATCCGGCCGATCTCGGGCCGCTGCAGGTCGTGCTGCGCGTCGCGGACAACAACGCGCACGCGCTGTTCGTGTCGCAGCACGCGCAGGTGCGCGAAGCGGTCGAAGCCGCGCTGCCGAAGCTGCGCGAGGCGATGGAAGCGGGCGGGCTCGGGCTCGGCAGCGCGACCGTCAGCGACGGCGGCTTCGCCTCGCAACAGCAAAACCAGCAGCAGACCTTCGCCGGCGGCCAGCCGTCGCGGCGCGGCAGCGGCGGATCGTCAGCCGGCGATGCACCGGTCGGCGCTGCGCAATCCGCACCGGCCGCCGCGAGCGTGAGCCGCGCCGGCCTCGTCGATACGTTTGCCTGAGCATGGCCGCCGCCGTGCGCGCGCCGCTCAGCGGCCGTGCACCGCCGCGGCTGCCTCGCCGCGCGGCGCCGCGCCCTTGCGCGTGGCGACGATGAAATCCGCCGCGCGTTCGCCGATCATCACCGACGGCGCATTCGTATTCCCGCCGACCAGCGTCGGCATCACCGACGCATCCACCACGCGCAACCCTTCGACGCCGCGCACGCGCAGTTGCGGATCGACGACCGCGCGCGCGTCCGAGCCCATCCGGCAGGTGCCGACCGGGTGGTAGATCGTGTCGGCATGCTCGACGATCGTCTTGCGCAGCTCCGCTTCGCTCTGGTCAGCCCGCGTGTACAGCTCGCGCCCGCCCTGCGACGCGAGCGGCGCCTGCGACAGGATCCTGCGCATCGCCTGCGTGCCGCGCACGAGCAGGTCGAGATCGCGCGCATCGCTGAAGAAGCGCGGATCGATCAGCGGTGCGTCGCGCGCATCGCCGCTCGCGAGCGCCACCGTGCCGCGGCTGAACGGCCGCAGTGCGCACACGTGCAGCGAATAGCCGAAGCCCCAGTGCATCTTGCGGTTGTGGTCGTCCACGAGCGCCGTGCAGAAATGCAGCTGCAGGTCGGGACGTTCGAGCGACGGATCGCTCTTGATGAAGCCGCCGGCCTCCGCGACGTTGCTCGTCATCATCCCGGTGCGGCTCGAGAAATAGCGCGCGAGCGCGGGCGTCATCTTCGCGATCCCGCGCAGGCACACGCCGACCAGTTCCGATGAATTCACGCGCGTATTGATGATGAAATCGATATGGTCGATCAGGTTCGTGCCGACGTCCGGCGCATCCTGCACGACCGCGATCCCGTGCCGGCGCAGCTGCTCCGCCGGGCCGATCCCCGAGCACATCAGCAGTTGCGGCGAATTGAACGCGCCGGCCGACACGATTACTTCCGCACGCGCGTCGAGCGTCTCGACACGCCCGTTGCGCGCGAGCGCGACGCCGGCCGCGCGCTTGCCGTCGAACGTGACGCGCAGCACCGTCGCATCGGTGATCACATGCAGGTTCGGCCGGTTGCGGCCGTAGATATACGCGCGGGCGACGCTGCAGCGCGAGCCGTCGCGGTGCGTGACCTGGTAGAAGCCGACGCCTTCCTGCGTCGCGCCGTTGAAGTCGTCGTTCAGCGGATAGCCGGCCGCGTGCGCGGCCTGGATGAATCGTTCGGAGAACGGATTGCGAAAGCGCAGATCCGACACCGTGAGCGGGCCGTCCGCGCCGTGCCACGCATCGGCGCCGCGCGCGTTGCCTTCCGCGCGGCGGAAATACGGCAGCACGTCCTGCCAGCCCCAGCCGGTCGCGCCGAGCTGCGCCCATTCGTCGTAGTCGCCCGGGTGGCCGCGCGTGTAGATCATCGCGTTGATCGCGCTCGAGCCACCCATCCCGCGCCCGCGCGGCTGGTAGCCGCGCCGCCCGCCGAGGCCCGGCTGCGGCACCGTCTCGTAGCCGTAGTTCGTGCCGAGCTTGAACGGCACCAGCGCCGCGATGCCGACGGGCATGTTGACGAGCAGGTTGCGCTCCGTATGCGAGCCGGCCTCGATCAGCGCGATCGTCGCGTCGGGGCAGGCATCGGCGAGACGGCCTGCCAGGCTCGACCCGCCCGAACCGCCGCCGACGATGATGTAGTCGTATTGCATGTCACGTCTCCGTCGTGTCATGGAAGGCCGCCACGCGACCGCGTCCCCTCTTGTAATGTTCGGGCATTGTAGGAATGGCCGTCGCGCGCGCGGCGCGCCGATTCAAGAGCGATTCCTCTAAACGCTCGCGTGAACTAAATTTAAGATGTATCGATTCGCTTGGCGCGACGCGCCGGCCACGAGAAGCCGATCCGTCGCGCAACGGGAGTGACGACGATGCAGCGCCAGGTTCTGCAGGCCGCGTGCCGACCGGGTGATCCGGATGCGATGCGCGCAGCCCGCATTTCATTTCAAACGGCTGCCCGCGCGGGAATGCTTAACGTCATGCGCGCAGTCGGTCGAAATCGAACGGCACGTGTCGTCGCCGACCGTTTGGATGGTTTGCCGCCGCAGCGGCACGGTGCACTGCGGCACGATTCGACTGACCTGTCGCGCTGCCCCGCTTCGGTGCGCCGGCAGGCGCTCACGGCGCAGCGACGCGTGCCTGTCGGCAGTCACATCGCGCCGCACATGCATGTGCCACAAAGCAGTTTCCGGATGCACACACCGTCGCGCGGATGCGACGCCCGCTGCACGCTTCAACCGGTTTTCGAGCACACGTCGCATCCGGCCCCGTGCCGCGCGACCCGCACCACCCCGATCCGCGTCGCCGCGCTCGCCGAGCGTGCGCATGCGGCGTGACGGCCGGCCGACCCGCCTGGCCCAACTGGAGGAGACGACATGAAGAACGACCTGCCCGAACTGGCCCCGCAAGCCCTGCCGTCGGTCGATGCGCTGACGGCGCTGCTGCGCGACCAGCGCGCGGCCTACCTGCGCGCGCCGTATCCGGCATGGGAAACGCGCGTGCAGCACCTGCGCGCGCTGCGCACGATGCTGATCGACCATGCGGATGCCCTCGCCGAAGCGATCAGCGCCGATTTCGGTCATCGCGCGAAGCAGGAAGTGCTGCTGTCGGAAATCTGGATGGCGAAGGAAGAGATCGACGACGCGCTCAAGCACGGCAAGCGCTGGATGAAGCCGATCCGCAAGCCGATGAACAAGTGGCTGCGTCCGGCGCGCGCGAAAGTGATGCCGCAGCCGCTCGGCGTGGTCGGCATCGTCGTGCCGTGGAACTATCCGGTGCTGCTCGCGGCCGGCCCGCTGATCTGCGCGCTCGCGGCCGGCAACCGCGCGATCATCAAGATGTCCGAACTGACGCCGCGCACGTCGGCGCTGTTCGAGCAGCTCATTGCCAAGACCTTCACGCGCGACCACGTCGCGGTCGTGAACGGCGATGCGGAAGTGGGCGCCGCGTTCAGCGGGCTGCCGTTCGATCACCTGCTGTTCACCGGCTCGACGCACGTCGGCCGCCACGTGATGCGCGCAGCCGCCGACAACCTCACGCCCGTCACGCTCGAACTCGGCGGCAAGTCGCCGGCGATCGTCGGCCCGAACGCGCGCTTCGATGCGGCGGTCGACGCGATCGTCGCGGGCAAGACGCTAAACGCGGGCCAGACCTGCATCGCGCCCGACTACGTGCTGCTGCCGCGCGGCATGGAAGCCGCGTTCATCGAGCGCGCACGCGCCCGGTTCGCGAAGCTGTATCCGGACCTGTCGGCCAACGGCGACTACACGACGATCGTGTCGCCGCGCCACTACGCGCGGCTGCAGCAGCTCGCGAGCGACGCGCAGGCGGCCGGCGCGCAACTGCATCCGCTGTCCGACGCGCAATCCGATCCCGCATCGCGCCGCTTCGTGCCGTGCGCGGTCACGCAGGTGCCGGCCGCGTCGCAACTGATGCAGGAGGAAATCTTCGGGCCGCTGCTGCCGCTCGTGCCGTACGAACGGCTCGACGAAGCGATCGCCTACGTGAATGCACGCCCGCGTCCGCTCGCGCTCTACCTGTTCGACGAGGACGGCGGCACGATCGACCGCGTGATGCGCGAAACGATCTCGGGCGGCGTGTCGATCAACGAAACGCTGATGCACATCGCGTGCGGCAGTTTGCCGTTCGGTGGTGTCGGGGCGAGCGGCATGGGCGCCTATCACGGCTACGACGGCTTCGTGACGTTCTCGAAGATGAAGCCGGTGCTCACGCAGGCGCGCCTGAACACGCGCAACCTGCTCGCGCCGCCGTACGGCAAGCGCTTCGCCGCGCTGATCAAGCTGATGCTGAGGTTCTAGGCGAAACGGGAAACGGGCCGCGCGCAGCGCGCCGCGGCCCGCACCGGCATGCCGCGCGGCGACGGTGCCGCGCGCGCCGTCACACGGGCCAGAGCGGCCCTTCCTGCATCGCGCCGATCTGCTCGCGCAACTCGAGCACGCGCGCTTCCCAGTAACGATGCGTGTTGAACCACGGGAACGCGGCCGGAAATGCGGGATCGTCCCAGCGCCGCGCGAGCCATGCGGCGTAGTGGATCAACCGCAGCGTGCGCAGCGCTTCGACGAGATGCAGTTCGCGCGGCTCGAATTCGCAGAAATCCTCGTAGCCGGCCAGCAGGTCCGCCAGCGCGCGCGACGCGCCTTCGCGATCGCCCGGCAGCAGCAGCCACAGATCCTGGATCGCGGGCGCCATCCGGCTGTCGTCGAAGTCGACGAAGTGCGGGCCGGCATCGGTCCACAGCACGTTGCTCGGATGACAGTCGCCGTGCGTGCGCAGCAGGCGGATCTCGCCCGCCCGCCCGAACGCGGCCTCGACGCCTTCGAGCGCGAGGTTCACGGCCGTCTCGTACGCAGGCCGCACATCGTCCGGAATGAAATCGTGCGCGAGCAGATAGTCGCGCGGCTCATAGCCGAACGTCCTGATGTCGAGCACGGGGCGCGCGACATACGGCTGCGTCGCGCCGACCGCATGGATCCGGCCGATGAAGCGGCCGAGCCATTCGAGCGTGTCACTGCGATCGAGATCGGGCGCGCGGCCGCCGCGCCGCTCGAAGATCGAGAAGCGGAAGCCGTCGAACGCGTGCAGCGTGCGGCCGTCGAAGGTGCGCGCGGGCACCGCCGGAATCTCGCGCGCGGCGAGTTCGGCGACGAACGCGTGCTCTTCGAGGATCGCTTCGTCCGACCAGCGTGCCGGACGGTAGAACTTCGCGACGACCGGCGGGCCGTCTTCGATACCAACCTGATAGACGCGGTTTTCGTAGCTGTTGAGCGCGAGCAGGCGCCCGTCGGTGCGCAGGCCGGCCGGTATCAGCACGCTGTCGAGCGCGTCGAGCACGCACTCGGGCGTGAGTCCGGCGAACGGCGGGCCGGCGGGAGAAGCGGGAGCGGAAGTGACGTCTTTCATGCCCCGCATTGTGCCGCCAGCCGGGCTGAAAGACGAGCGCCCGGTGCGATGGTGGCGCTTAGTGAAGCGCCGCGCCGGCCGGCAGTACCGATTCGCCGGTGTCGATCAGGTCCTCGAGAAAGAACGGCTCGGTGTTGAGTTCCTTGGACTCGCCCGGTACGCCCGCGTACCAGGTCACCATGGCCATGTCGCCCAGGACGCGCTGGACGATGCCGCGCGCGCCCTTCGGCACCGCGATATGGGTAGTGCAGACAATCGACCCGACATGCATGATGGTTCCCCACTCTTGAATCTTGAAACCCGGCCCGCTGGGGGCCGGCAAATGCACGATCCGCGCGCTCTCGTCGGAGCGTTGCGCGTAATCCCATTGTTCACGGTTTATCGAAGCACGAAAAGAAGAAGAAGCAGGCGAAGTGCCGCGAATTCGTCGAATGTCTCCAATCAACCACTGCGCCGGGGTAGACGCTTGCCCGCCCGGTTACCCCCATCATACCCTGTCGAATGTGACTGCCCGCCGAATCCCCGGCATCACCGCGGCGCGCACGTGACGGACGCGCCGGGCGCACCGTGAATCCGGTATCGGGTCACCCGGCAATTTCGCGCGACTGCGATTGCCGAATCACGCGACGCCGTCATCACCTTCCCCCTGCCTCGAACGCAGCCCGCACAGCAACGGTTGCTCACGCATCGCCCTCCCACCTTCGCCCTGCGATGCGCCACCGACATGTGTTGCATCCGATGCAGGCCTTGCGTTACCTTTGATGCTCATTCGCGTTCAAGCGCATTCCGACACGATGCATCCGCTCACGTCCGCCCTCGCAAAATCCCGGCCGCAGTTCGACTCGCGGCCGCAGGCGTGCGCGCATCCGTCGGTCCTTCCTCCTCCTGTCGCACCGCCGCTCGTCGGCGCCGCGCCGCCCCCTCCGGCGGCACGCGCCGGCTGACCAGCCGGCTTTTCGTTTCGTCTTCCATTCGCCCGCAGGCCCGCATTCGTGCGTCGTGACGTACGGCGTGTTGCTGCGCGCGCGGATGGAACATTCCGATCCGTTCGACAGGTGGATTCACATGGTTTCGTTCAAACGCGCGCTCGCCGCGCACGGCGCAACGTCGCTCTTCGTACTGCTGTGGAGCAGCGGCGCGATCTTCGCTGAACTCGGGCTACGTCACGCCTCCGCGTTCGTCTTTCTCACCGCACGTTTCGCACTGGCATCGCTCGTGCTGCTCGGGCTGGCCCTCCTGCGCAAGCGCTGGCTGCCACCGCGCGGCGAACGGCGCATGGCCGCGCTGACCGGCTTGCTGATGATGGGCGGCTATTCGATCTTCTACCTGCTCGCGCTCGAACGCGGGATCGCGCCGGGCGTGCTCGCGACGATCCTCGGCGTACAGCCGATCCTCACGCTCGCGATCGTCGAGCGGCGCTGGCAGCCCGTGCGCATCGCGGGGCTCGCGCTGTCGCTGGCCGGTCTCGCGCTCGTCGTGTTCCGCGGCACAGGAGACGGCGGCCTGTCACTCGCGGGCATCGCGTGCGCGCTCACCGCGCTCGTCGCGCTGACCGCCGGCTCGTTGCTGCAAAAGCGCGTACGTGCGGCGCCCGCCGACGTGCTGCCGCTGCAGAATGCGATCGGCCTCGCGCTGTGCGTGGCGATCGTGCCGTTCCGGCCGGTGTCGTTCGACCTGAGCTGGGCCTTCGTGATCCCGCTGCTGTGGCTCGGCATCGTGATTTCGGTGATCGCGCAACTGCTGTTCTACCGGTTGATGCAGCGCGGCGATCTCGTCAACGTGACGAGCCTGTTCTATCTCGTGCCCGTCGTCACCACGCTGATGGATGCCGCGTGGCTCGGCAACCGGCCCGAGCCGCTCGCGCTCGCCGGCATGGGCGCGATCATCGCGGGGCTCGCGCTCGTGTTCCGCGCGCCGGCCGCCCGCGTGCAACCCGACCGCGCATGAGCGGGCGTGCCGCCGCGCCCGCGGGGGCGGCGGCACGCATCGGACACATACGACGAATCCGCAAAAATCGAAAGGCGCGAGAAAGATACGCGCAAGGCATTCGTCCAACTTGCGGGAAAAGTGCGCGATTCACGGGGCTTTCCGCTGATTTTTAATGGTTCGGATAGCGAAAAGCGCTGCCGGTTGCCTATACTCGAATTGACCGCCCCGCTCGCAATCGGGCCGGAACCATACTAGAAACACCCGGCATGGGGCCGGAGCAAGCGTGCACGCGCCCGCTCCGGTCGACCTTGGAGACACGCATGACGACCTACTTCACGATCGGCGACTTCATCCTGTTGATTCCGATGGCGCTGGCCGGAGCGCTATTTCTCGGCGCCGTGCCGTGCGCAACCGAATTCCGCCATAACCTGCTGCGCGTGCTGGGCGTCATTCTCGGCGTCGGCGTCGCGGTATTGCTCGTCGAAGGCCTGCCTGCGCTAATTTAGCGGCGCGCCTCCCGTGCGTGACGTGCATCGCTGCACTGCAGCGATGCGATGTGCCGCGCACAAGCCATTGATACGGCAGGCGATGTTTCGCATGCCGTATCGACTGCCGGTCAGATCGCCTGATCGGTGGACGGCTTTTCCCACAGATTGATGCCGCCTTCCGTCGCGTAACGATCGATCTCCGCGAGCTCTTCCGCCGAGAATTCGAGGTTCTTCAATGCGCCGACGTTTTCACGCACCTGCTCCGCGCGGCTCGCGCCGATCAGCGCGGACGTCACGCGGCCGTTGCGCAATACCCAGGCGAGCGCCATCTGCGCGAGGCTCTGCCCGCGCCGTTCGGCGATCGCGTTGAGCTTGCGCACATGGTCGAGGTTGTCCGCGCTCAGGTGATCCTGCTTCAGCGAGCCGCCGCCCGGCTTGTTCACGCGCGCGTCGGCCGGCACGCCGTTCAGGTACTTCGACGTGAGCAGCCCCTGCGCCAGCGGCGTGAACGCAATGCTGCCCGTGCCGATCTCGTCGAGCGTGCCGAGCAGTTCGGTTTCGACCCAGCGATTCAGCAGGTTGTACGACGGCTGGTGGATCAGCAGCGGCACCTTGTACTGCGCGAGCAGCCCGGCCATCTCGCGCGTCTTCGCCGCCGAGTACGACGAAATGCCGATGTAGAGCGCCTTGCCCTGCTGCACGGCGGATGCGAGCGCGCCCGCCGTTTCCTCGAGCGGCGTGTGCGCGTCGAAGCGGTGCGAATAGAAGATGTCGACGTAGTCGAGCCCCATCCGCTGCAGGCTCTGGTCGAGGCTCGCGAGCACGTACTTGCGCGAGCCGCCGCCGCTGCCGTACGGCCCCGGCCACATGTCCCAGCCGGCCTTCGTCGAGATCAGCAGCTCGTCGCGATACGGCCGGAAATCTTCCTTCAGCAACCGGCCGAAGTTGGTTTCCGCGCTGCCGTACGGCGGCCCGTAGTTGTTCGCGAGGTCGAAGTGGTTGATGCCGAGGTCGAACGCGGTGCGCAGGATGTCGCGCTGCGTCGAGATCGGCGTCGAGTCGCCGAAGTTGTGCCACAGGCCGAGCGACAGCGCGGGCAGTTTGAGCCCGGATTTGCCGCAGGTGCGGTATTGCATGTCGGCATAACGTTCGGAAGCTGCTTCGTAGGCCATGAGTCGGTTCCGTCAGGACATCGGGAGAAGGGACGCGCGCCGGCCGCGCTTGCGGCGCGGCGGCGGCGAAGGAGTCATACAACGACTATGGTAGCGAAAGCGGCCGGAACGCGCTCGCCGGCGCGACGATGGACGCGGCCGCGGCCGTCGCCTACACTGCGGCGTCTCGAATCACCGTTTCTGCGAGGTTGGTATGTCCCGGGTCATCTCGGTTGCGCTGCTCGTCGGCGGCGTCGTGCTGCTGTATTTCGGCGGCCAGTCGTTCCATTCGATCAACGACAACGTGTCGCGCTTCTTCACCGGTTCGCCCGCGACGAAGACGATCCTGCTGATCGTGGGCGGCGCCGTCGCATCGTTCATCGGCCTGATCGGCCTCGCGATGCCGGGCGGCAAGCGCTGAGCGCGCAGCCGCGCGATGCACGCACGGCCCCGTCATACGCTCGGGCCGCGCCAAACGCAACGGGCGGCCAGGCCGCCCGTTGTTCCATGCATCCGCGATGCGCTGCATCGCGTCATCACCGCGGCCTTGAAGGCCGCCCGCTGCGCGCCTAGAACGGCACTTCCGATTTCGATGCCGAGCGCGTGCCGGGCACCGGCCGGTTGCTCGCACCGTGATACGTATACACGAGCGAGAACTTCACCTGGTCGGAACGGTTCTGCCCGGCCGAATGCAGCGTGTTGCTGTGGAAGAACACGACGTCGCCCGTCTGCAGCGACGGGCACGTGGCCGCATCGATCATCTTCCGGTTCTCCGGCAGGTCGCTGCGGAAGAACTTCGCATCGTCGAACGCCTCGGGCCCGAATTCGGCCGTATGCGACCCCGGTACGAGCCACAGTGCGCCGTTCTCGTTCGTTTCCGGCCCGAGCGCGAGCCACACCGACACCATGTCCGGACGCTCGAACGACCAGTAGCGGAAATCGCGATGCCAGCCGGTCAGGCTGCCGTACGCGGGATGCTTGGTCATCATGCAGTTGTGATGCGCGCGCGACAGCACCGGTTCTTCGCCGAAATACTCGCGCATCCACGCGCCGATTTCGGGTGCGATCGCGCGCTCGGCGAAGGCCGGATCACGCGCGTACGCGTCGAGCAGCCGCCGCACCGTATGCCCGCCCGGCGCATGCTTGGACTCGGGCGCGCCCGGGTAGCGCAGGTCCGCCTCGAACTCGATCGGCTCGGCCGCCTCCCGCAACTGGCGCTCCGCGACCTGCCTGAGCGCCGCGCACTGCTCGTCGCTGACGAGGCCACGCGCGACGACAAAGCCGCGCTCGCGCAATTCCGCGACTTGCGCGCGGATCGATTCCGACTGCAATGGAGACGACATGGGATGCCAGACGCTTATTGTGTGAATGTGACGATTGTAAATCGGCGCCGGATGCCGCGAACAGCACCATTGTCGTGCGCAGGGGCATGCCAATCGCGAATTTGATCCGGCTCAAGGGAACTGTGCGGCGCGGCGCCGGCCTCAGCGACAGGCGGTATGCGGCACACGCCTTGTGGCACAAGGGTTTATCGCGACTTTTGCCCGTCATGAATCCCCTGTAGCCTGTCGCGGCCTGTCAATTCTGGCGGGCGCGGCGTGCAGCGGGTTTCGGTAAGATCCGTTGCGCAATCCGAGGCCGTTCATACCAGTGCGCTCCCAAGGGCGCCATCCATACAAGCGAAGCATCGTTCACATGCCATTCCGTCTGACTTCCCGTCTCAGCCGCGCTGCGAAGCGCGTCGTGCCGCCCGCTCCTGCCCGCTCGCTGCGCCATCACCGCGCACGCACGCAGGCGCTGGCCGAGCGCACGCCCGCCCATAGCCGGCTGGACGGCATCCGTGCGTGGTTCCACGCATTTTTCTCGATGATGAGCACGCAAGCGTTCTCGCGCCGTGCCGGCCTGCGCTCGCTGCTGCAGAAGCCGTCGTCGCTGCGCGCGCTCGCGCTGCGCCGCACGCTCGGCCCGCAGCGCCGCGTCAACCGCCCGCGCCGCCTCGCGGCCAGCAACGGCTGGTTCGGGTTCGGCGCACGCTGAGCACACGCCGGCGGGCACCGCCGCGCGACGATCGCCGTCGCGCCGCTGCCCGCGCCGTTGCCCGATCGCCGCGGCGATCGGAACGCATAAAAAAACCCCGGCAATGCCGGGGTTTTTCATTTGAGGCGAACGACGCTTACGCGACGCGTGCCGTCGGCTCGACGCCGGCCGCTTCGGCCAGCGCGAGCGCCTTGTCGGTCGCTTCCCACGAGAATTCCGGCTCTTCGCGGCCGAAGTGGCCGTAAGCCGCGGTCTTCTCGTAGATCGGGCGCAGCAGGTCGAGCATCTTGATGATGCCCTTCGGACGCAGGTCGAAATGCTCGCGCACGAGCTTCGTGATCACCGCATCCGACACGCGGCCCGTGCCGAACGTGTTGACCATCACCGAGGTCGGCTCGGCCACGCCGATCGCGTACGACACCTGGATCAGCGCGCGCGACGCGAGGCCGGCGGCGACGATGTTCTTCGCGACGTAGCGGCCTGCGTATGCAGCCGAACGGTCGACCTTCGACGGATCCTTGCCCGAGAACGCGCCGCCGCCGTGCGGGGCGGCACCGCCGTACGTGTCGACGATGATCTTGCGGCCGGTCAGGCCGCAGTCGCCCTGCGGGCCACCGATCACGAATCGGCCGGTCGGGTTCACCAGGAACTTGATGTCGCCCTTGATCAGGTCGGCCGGCAGCGTCGGCTTGATGATTTCCTCGATCACGGCTTCGCGCAGCGCCGGCAGCTCGATGTCCGGTGCGTGCTGCGTCGACAGCACGACGGTGTCGATCGAATCGGGCTTGCCGTCGACGTAGCGGACCGTCACCTGCGACTTCGCGTCCGGGCGCAGCCATTGCAGGCGGCCGTCGCGGCGCAGGCTGGCCTGGCGCTCGACGAGGCGGTGCGACAGGTAGATCGGCAGCGGCATCAGTTCCGGCGTTTCATCGCACGCGTAACCGAACATCAGACCCTGGTCGCCCGCGCCCTGGTCGAGGTTGTCGTCGTGTGCGCGATCGACGCCCTGGGCGATGTCCGGCGACTGCTTGTCGTACGCGACGAGCACCGCGCAACCCTTGTAGTCGATGCCGTAGTCGGTGTTGTCGTAGCCGATGCGCTTGATCGTGTCGCGCGCGATCTGGATGTAGTCGATGTTGGCCGTCGTGGTGATTTCACCGGCCAGAACGACGAGACCCGTGTTGCACAGCGTTTCCGCCGCTACGCGGGAATATTTGTCCTGCTCGAGGATGGCATCGAGGATCGCGTCCGAGATTTGGTCCGCGACTTTGTCCGGATGGCCTTCAGAGACGGATTCGGACGTGAAGAGATAATCGTTTGCCACTTTTTCAGGCTCCTGTGTGGTTACGGTTGGTTTCACGTAGCCAGCTTCGTTGGGCCTGAAGCGGCGACGCTTTAGCGGATTACCAGGACCGGGCAGCGCGTGTCACGCTAACCGGCTTCGCCCCGCAAGTTGTCAGTTAACTCGGCGAAGCCCGTATTATAGCGGCTTTCCTGAATTGTCACAGAGCGCCGCCCGTGCTGCATCTTCCGCTGTCTCACCACCCTGTTTGCAAAGCGCCGGCCAGCCGGTCCCACGGAGGTTTCGCATGCTAGGTCGTCTAGCCACGCACCTCGCCATTGGCTTGCTGAAACTGCTCGCCCTGTTGCCGTACGGCCTGACCGCACGGTTCGGCGATGGTCTCGGCTGGCTGCTCTACAAGATCCCCAGCCGGCGAAAGCGCATCGTACACACCAATCTGAAACTCTGCTTCCCTGACTGGAGCGACGAACGCCGCGAGGAAATTGCCGGGCAGCATTTCCGCCATGCGATCCGCAGCTACGTCGAACGCAGCGTGCAGTGGTTCGGCTCGGAGAAAAAGCTCGCGAAGCTGATCCAGGTCGACAGCGCGGTCGACCTCGACGATCCGGACCTGCCGCCGACGCTGTTCCTCGGCCTGCATTTCGTCGGCATCGAGGCCGGCTCGATCTGGCTGAACCGTTCGCTGCATCGCCGCTGCGGGTCGCTCTACCAGCCGTTCTCGAACGCGGTGCTCGAGGAAGAGGCGAAGAAGGCGCGCGGGCGTTTCGACGCCGAGATGGTCGGCCGCGCGGACAGCGCGCGCGTCGTGCTGCGCTGGCTGCGCGACCGCAAGCCGGTGATGCTCGGCGCCGACATGGACTACGGGCTGCGCAATTCGACGTTCGTGCCGTTCTTCGGCGTGCCCGCGTGCACGCTGACGGCGGTCGGCCGGCTCGCGAAGACGGGCCGCGCGCAGGTCGTGCCGTTCATCGGCGAGGTGCTGCCGAACTACAAGGGCTACCGTCTGAAGGTATTCAAGCCGTGGGATCACTACCCGACCGGCGACGACGATCTCGACGCGCGGCGGATGAACGCATTCCTCGAGGAACAGATTCCGCTGCTGCCCGAGCAATACTATTGGGTCCACAAGCGCTTCAAGACGCGCCCGAACGGCGAGCCGAGCCTGTACTGAGCCATGCTCGCGGGCGCGTTCACGTGCGTGCCCGCGCTCTCGCTATCTTGGGCACGCCTTTCGCGCGCGCCTGCCACAAGTCGTAAGCGGATTGCTGGGCGAGCCACAGATCCGCGCGACCGCCGTTCTCCTCGCCAAGCCACGCCTCGATGCGCAACGCCATTTCCGGCGAGATCCCCGCATGACCATGCAGAATGCGCGACAACGCCGCACGCGTGACGCCGAGTTGCGCCGCGGCCTCGGTGACGGTCAGGCCGAATGCCGGCAGCACGTCGTCGCGCAGCGCTTCGCCCGGATGCGGCGGATTGAAGATGCGAGTCATCGCTTGAATCACCTCAGTGGTAGTCCTGGTAATCAACCAGGACGGCATCGGCGCCGTCGAAACTGAACGTCAGACGCCAGTTGCTGCTCACGCTCGCCGCGAAATGGCCGTCCAGTCCACGGGCAAGGCCGTGAAACCGCCAGCCCGGCACGTTCATGTCGAGCGGCCGGCTCGCGACGTCGAGACGTGCAAGCTGGCGTCGTAACCTTGGCGCATGGTCGGGCCGGATGCCGGCCTTGTTCCCGCTCGTGAAAAACGCTTCCAGCCCCTTGTGCTGCCACGACTTGATCATGGATCTCCCACGTTCGAGTCGCGATGTCGACAGCATGGCCCATGCGTATAGCCACACTATACGAATCGCTTGATTGCCTTGTCAATTTGACCTGTACGAAAGTACGCGTCCACGCCATCCCGTGTTTTCGCCAAACCCTGCTGGCACCACGACAGGCCCGTCACACCGCATCAATCTGCCCGTCTATCGCACACGCGACCAGTCGACCGATCGACAGATGCGCCCCATTTCGCCCCCACCCGCCCCCGCCCGCGCAGGACGCCCCTGTCGGCTGCATGTATCATTTGCGGTTGAGATCAGCACGACGAACGAGGCCGCCCGGCATGGCGCGGCGTCGCGCACGCCGCGCTGACCGCTTGTTCGCCATGGAAATCCGGACCCAGTGAAACTCTCGTTCACCAAGATGCACGGCGCGGGCAACGACTTCGTCGTGCTCGACGGCTATTCGCGCGCATTGCCGCCGCTCACCGAAGCGCAGGTGCGTGCGCTCGCCAACCGCCACTTCGGCATCGGCGCCGACCAGCTGCTGCTCGTCGAGAAACCGACCGTCGACGGCGTCGATTTCAAGTACCGGATCTTCAATTGCGACGGCGGCGAAGTCGAACACTGCGGCAACGGTGCGCGCTGCTTCGTGAAGTTCGTCAGCGACCGCGGCCTGACCGACAAGCGCAGCGTGCGCGTGCAGGTGATGAAGGGCCTGATCACGCTGACGATGCAGGACAACGGCGAAGTCGTCGTCGACATGGGTGCGCCCGTGTTCACGCCGGCCCAGGTGCCGTTCGACGCAGCGGGCCTCGACGGCCGCACCGAGGGGCGCGACACGCTGTGGCCGCTCGACGTCGGCGGTGCGACGCGCTGGATCTCGACGGTCACGATGGGCAACCCGCACGCGGTGCAGGTCGTCGACGATGCCGAAGCGTATCCGGTGCTCGAAGAAGGCCCGCTGATCGAGCACCACGCGCGCTTCCCGGAGCGCGTGAACGCCGGCTTCATGCAGATCGTGTCGCGCAGCGAAGTGAAGCTGCGCGTGTACGAACGCGCGGCGGGCGAGACGCTCGCGTGCGGCACCGGCGCGTGCGCGGCGGTCGCGGCCGGCATCCGGCGCGGCCTGCTCGATTCGCCGGTGACCGTGCACACGCACGGCGGCACGCTGACGATCAGCTGGGACGGCGCGCGCGACGAAGCCGCCGCGCTGATGATGGCCGGGCCCGCCACGACCGTGTTCGAAGGCGAGATCGACCTGCCCGCCTGACCCTGCAACGTCCTTGATAACTGAACGCTCCCGCCACATGAACGATCGCGAAGTCGCCGACTACCTGCTCGCCAATCCCGAATTCTTCGCGCAGCACGCCGAACTGCTCGCGACGATCCGCCTCGCGAACCCGCACGGCAAGGCCGCGATCTCGCTGCAGGAGCGGCAGATGGAGATGCTGCGCGACAAGAACAAGCATCTCGAGCGCCGGCTCGCCGAACTCGTGCGCTACGGCCACGAGAACGACAGCCTGTCCGCGAAGTTCAGCCGCTGGACCGCACGCGTGATCGCGGAACGCGATCCGTACGCGCTGCCGCGCACGATCGCCGACGGCATCGCCGAAGTCTTCGACGTGCCGCAGACGGCGCTGCGCGTGTGGGATGTCGCCGACACCTACTCGCAAGCCGACTTCGCGCGCCAGGTCGGCGAGGAAGTGCGCCTGTTCACGAACGGGCTGTCGACGCCGTACTGCGGGGCGAACACGGGCTTCGAGGCCGCGCAGTGGCTCGCGCCCGCGGTCGCCGCCCCGGCCGCGAATGCGGCGGAAGGCGCGGAAGCCGCGTCTTCCGCCGGCGACGGCTCGGCCGCTTCGGTCGCGCTGCTCGCGCTGCGTGCGCCGCTCGCCGGCAACGATGCGCCCGCGTTCGGCCTGCTCGTGCTCGGCTCGCCCGACCCGCGCCGCTTCCACGACGGGATGGCCACCGACTTCCTCGCGCAGATCGCGACGCTCGCGAGCGCCGCCCTCACGCGCCTGCTGCCGCACTGATCCTGCCGCACGCGATGACAGACGATCCGATCGCCGCCTACCTGTCGAACCTGAAGCACGTCAGGCAGCTGTCGGAACACACGCTGCGCGGCTACACGCACGAACTCGACGAGCTGAAGAAGCTCGCGAACGGCCGGCCGCTCGACGCGCTGACGGCCGCCGACATGCGCGGCGCAGTCGCGCGCGCACATTCGGGCGGGCTGTCCGCCCGGTCGATCTCGCACCGGCTGTCCGCGTGGCGCGCGTTCTACCGCTGGCTCGCGCAGCGCGTCGAGATGCCCGCGAACCCGGTCGCCGCGGTGCGCGCACCGAAACGCGCGAAGACCTTGCCGAAGGCGCTGTCGGTCGACGATGCATCGGCGCTGATGGACGCGCCGCTCGCCAACACGACCGAAGGCATCCGCGATCACGCGATTCTCGAGCTGTTCTATTCGTCGGGACTGCGCCTTGCCGAGCTGATCGGTCTCGACGTGATGTACACGCAGGCCGACGGCTACCGCTCGACCGGCTGGCTCGACCTCGCCGAAGCCGAAGTCACCGTGCGCGGCAAGGGCAACAAGGAGCGCAAGGTGCCGGTCGGCCGCAAGGCGATCGATGCGCTGAATGCATGGCTCGCGGTGCGCGGCGAATTCGTGAAGCACGATCCGCATCCGCTGTTCGTGTCCGTGCGCGGCAACCGGATGTCGCCGGGCGTCGTGCGCGAGCGCGTGAAGCGCGCGGCACTCACCGCGGGCATCCCCGCCAACGTTCATCCGCACGTGCTGCGCCATTCGTTCGCCACGCACGTGCTGCAGTCGAGCGGCGACCTGCGCGCGGTGCAGGAGCTGCTCGGCCACGCGAGCGTCTCCGCGACGCAGGTCTACACGTCGCTCGACTTCCAGCATCTCGCGAAGATTTACGACAGCGCGCACCCGCGCGCGAAGAAGCGCGACTGACGCGCGTCCCGTGTTACCCGCCGCGCGCGGCGACCGGCCACGGCCGGCTTCGCGCACGGCCCATTTCGATCTCATCATGCAAACCGTCACCCTCAAGCCGTCCAAGGAAAAATCGCTGCTGCGCCGCCATCCGTGGATCTACGCCAATGCGATCGACCGCGTCGACGGCAAGCCCGCGCCCGGCGCGACCGTGATCGTGCGCGCGCACGACGGCCGCTTCCTCGCGCGCGGCGCGTACAGCCCGCAATCGCAGATCCGCGTGCGCGTGTGGAGCTTCGACGAGAACGAGCCGATCGACCACGCGTTCTTCAAGCGCCGCGTGCAGCGCGCGGTCGCGCACCGCACGACGATGGTGTCGGGCACGGGTGCGGTGCGGCTCGTGTTCGGCGAAGCCGACGGGCTGCCGGGGCTGATCGTCGACTATTACGTCGCGGACACCGCCGAAGCCGGCGCCGCGCCGCGCGGCCAGCTCGTCTGCCAGTTCATGGCCGCGGGCGTCGAGGCGTGGAAGGACGCGATCGTGAAGGCGCTCGTCGGCGCGACGGACTGCCCGAACGTGTACGAGCGCTCGGACGTATCGATCCGCGACAAGGAAGGGCTCGAACAGACGACCGGCGTGCTGGCCGGCGATGCGCCGCCCGCGACGCTGATCTCGACCGAAAACGGCGTGCGCTATCACGTCGACGTACCGAACGGCCACAAGACGGGCTTCTACGTCGACCAGCGCGACAACCGCGCGCTGGTGGCGCAGTACGCGGCCGATCGCGACGTGCTGAACTGCTTCTGCTACACGGGCGGCTTCTCGCTCGCCGCGCTCAAGGGCGGCGCGAAGCGTGTCGTATCGATCGACTCGTCGGGCGATGCGCTCGCGCTCGCGCAGCAGAACGTCGTCGCCAACGGCTTCGACGCCGAACGCGCGACCTGGCTCGACGCCGACGCCTTCAAGACGCTGCGCCGCCTCGTCGACGAAGGCGAGCGTTTCGACCTGATCGTGCTCGATCCGCCGAAGTTCGCGCCGACGCGCGACAGCGTCGATCGCGCGGCGCGCGCATACAAGGACATCAACCTGAGCGGCTTCAAGCTGCTGCGTCCGGGCGGCCTGCTGTTCACGTACTCGTGCTCGGGCGCGATCGACATGGACCTGTTCCAGAAGATCGTCGCGGGTGCGGCCGCCGACGCGAAGGTCGACGCGCGCATCCTGAAGCGCCTCGGCGCGGGCGTCGATCACCCGCTGCTCGCCGCCTTCCCGGAAGGCGAATATCTGAAGGGCCTGCTGTTGCAAATCGTCTGATCGCCCCGATCTACGCGCGTAACCGTCCGCCGGCCGCGCCCGGGCGCCCGACGGATCAGCGCTCCCGCCTGTCGTTCGGACGACGGGCGAGGGCTTGACAGGTATGTTTCAATGGATGGTTGTGCGCCCCGGCTGGCAAAGCCCCGGGCGCGACGCACATCCTGGTTTTGACCCCGATTCACGAACCACAGGCGATTGACATGGCCACTCCCGTCACCATCCTCACCGGCTTCCTCGGCAGCGGCAAGACGACGCTGCTCAAGCGCATCCTGAACGAACAGCACGGCATGAAGATCGCCGTGATCGAGAACGAGTTCGGCGAAGAGAACATCGACAACGAAATCCTCATCCAGGATTCGAACGAGCAGATCATCCAGATGAGCAACGGCTGCATCTGCTGCACGATCCGCGGCGACCTCGCGCGCACGCTCGGCGAGCTCGCCGCGAAGAAGCGCGAAGGCAAGCTCGACTTCGACCGCATCGTGATCGAAACGACCGGCCTCGCGAACCCGGGCCCGGTCGCGCAAACCTTCTTCATCGACAGCGAGATCGCCGACGATTTCCTGCTCGACGCGGTCATCACGCTGGTCGACGCGAAGCACGCGAACGCGCAGCTCGACGAGCACGAAGTCGTGCAACGCCAGGTCGGCTTCGCCGATCGCCTGTTCATCACGAAGTCGGACCTGGTCGACGACCAGACGGTGGCCGGCCTCAAGCATCGCCTGATGCACATGAACCCGAAGGCCGCGATCAAGGTCGTGAACTTCGGCGAAGCGGACATCAAGGAAATCTTCGACCTGCGCGGCTTCAACCTGAACGCAAAGCTCGAGATCGACCCCGACTTCCTCGCCGAGGACGATCACGCGCACCACCACCACGATCACGACCATGATCACGATCACGCCAGTTGCGACCACGATCACGGTCAATGCACGCACGATCACGACCATGGCCACCACCATCACCACCACGCGCACCACGACGACAAGATCAAGTCGTTCGTGTACCGCAACGACCGCCCGTTCGACCCGAACAAGCTGGAAGACTTCCTCGGCGGCATCCTGCAGATCTACGGCGAGCGGATGCTGCGCTACAAGGGCGTGCTGTACATGAAGGGCGTCGACCGCAAGGTCGTGTTCCAGGGCGTGCACCAGATGATGGGCAGCGACCTCGCGTCGAAGTGGCTGCCGGTCGAGAAGAAGACCAACAAGATGGTGTTCATCGGCGTCGATCTGCCGCAGGACCTGATCACCGACGGCCTCGACGCCTGCCTCGCCTGACGCGCGCGGGCAACCGCCGCACACGCCGCCGCGAGGCCGCCTCGCAGGCGGCTGCGGCGGCCGCGGGGCGCCCTTTTCGGGCAGGGTTTCGCCGTCATCGCTTTTTCGCGATTTGCGCGTTATATTTTCTAGATATTGGCGCAGCCGACGGGGATCGACCCGATACGGCGCCCGCTTGCGATTCAGTTACAATACGTGCCCGCTGGAGTACGGCAACAAACAGGCCCGGTTCTTGCTGAACCAGTTTTCCGGGCATCGCAACCGCGCCGGATCGCCAATCCGCCTCCCGGCCGCGGCCGATGCGATGTGCCGCGCAGCACACCGGTTCGCAGCGCGCGCAACTCCGCGCCAGGCCTATCCTGGTATTTGAGAACCGGTTTTCCAGAGGCTTTCGGCCCCGCGGCGGCAAATCGCAAATGATTGCAAGGGCGGTTGCGGGTAATCCCAAAGTGCAGGCAATATCTATCGATTTGCCGCACATTGAAGAAGCAAGCAGATGACGAAGAAACTCTTGACCGAAGCCGAAATCCTGAAGATGAGCGACAAGGATTACATGAATGAGGATCAGCTCGCCTTCTTCAAAAATCGGCTCGAACAGTTGCAGGCGGACATCCTCAAGAATGCAGGCCAGACGACCGAGAACCTGCGCGAGACGGTGATCGTGCCCGATCCCGCCGATCGCGCGACGATCGAGGAAGAGCACGCGCTCGAACTGCGTACGCGCGATCGCGAACGCAAGCTCCTCAAGAAGGTTCAGCAGTCGCTCGCCCGCATCGATTCCGGCGATTACGGCTGGTGCGAGGAAACCGGCGAGCCGATCGGCATTCCGCGCCTGCTCGCGCGTCCGACCGCCACGCTGTCGCTCGAAGCGCAAGAGCGCCGCGAGCTGCGCCAGAAGCTGTTCGGCGACTGATCGAGCGGCGTTCCGCTCAGACACGCTGCTTCCCGAAAGCGCGCGGCCTGCCGCGCGCTTTTTGTTTTTCCGGCACCGGTTCCCCGCCGGCCGCCGGCCGCCGATTTGCCCACCCCGCCTCTTGATATCCCGGCGCCCGCCCTAAAATGAAACGGACGCGCGCCGGGCCGCTTCCCGGCGCACTGCGAGTTACGCGGCGGCGCCTCGCGCCCCCCGACTCTTCCCCGTTTTTCTCAAGGAACGCAGATGGAGCAATTTCACGGCACGACCATCGTTTCGGTCCGGCGCGGCGACAAGGTCGCGCTCGGCGGCGACGGCCAGGTAACCCTCGGCAACATCGTCATGAAGGGTGGCGCGCGGAAAGTGCGGCGGATCTACAACAACCAGGTGCTGGTCGGATTCGCGGGTGGCACCGCCGATGCGTTCTCGCTGCTCGACCGCTTCGAGGCGAAGCTCGAGAAGCACCAGGGCAACCTGACCCGTGCGGCCGTCGAGCTCGCGAAGGACTGGCGCACCGACCGGATGCTGCGTCGCCTCGAGGCGATGCTGATCACGGCCGACGCCACCACCACGCTCGTCATCACCGGCAACGGCGACGTGCTCGACCCCGAAGAAGGCATCTGCGCGATCGGCTCGGGCGGTGCGTATGCGCAGGCGGCAGCCCGCGCGCTCGCGGAGAACACCGAGCTGTCGCCGCGCGAGATCGTCGAGAAGTCGCTCGAGATTGCCGGCGACATGTGCATCTACACGAACCACAACCGCATCATCGAAACGATCGAGTAAGGACCGCACCATGAGCACCATGACCCCTGCCGAGATCGTCTCGGAACTCGACAAGCACATCATCGGCCAGGCGAAGGCGAAGAAGGCCGTCGCGGTCGCGCTGCGCAACCGCTGGCGCCGCCAGCAGGTCGCCGACCCGCTGCGCCAGGAAATCACGCCGAAGAACATCCTGATGATCGGGCCGACGGGTGTCGGCAAGACCGAAATCGCACGCCGCCTCGCGAAGCTCGCGGATGCGCCGTTCATCAAGATCGAAGCGACCAAGTTCACCGAAGTCGGCTATGTCGGCCGCGACGTCGACAGCATCGTGCGCGACCTGATCGAGATCTCGGTCAAGCAGACGCGTGAAACCGAGATGCGCAAGGTGCGCAGCAAGGCGACCGACCAGGCGGAAGACCGCATCCTCGATATCCTGCTGCCGCAACCGCGCGCGGTGGGCTTCGGCGGCAACGCCGAGCACGCGAACGACGACAACAACGTGACGCGCCAGACGTTCCGCAAGCGCCTGCGCGAAGGCCAGCTCGACGACAAGGAAGTCGAGCTCGATCTCGAGCAACCGTCGGCCGGCATGGACATCATGGCGCCGCCGGGGATGGAAGAGATGACCGAGCAGATCCGCTCGATGTTCTCGAACCTCGGCAGCGGCAAGAAGCAGCGCCGCAAGGTGAAAATCAAGGAAGCGCTGAAGCTGCTGACCGACGAGGAAGCGGCGAAGATGCTCAACGACGAGGAAGTGAAGACGAAGGCCGTACAGAACGTCGAGCAGAACGGCATCGTGTTCCTCGATGAGATCGACAAGATCACGTCGCGCAACAACGAAGGCAGCGGCGGTGAAGTGTCGCGCCAGGGCGTGCAGCGCGACCTGCTGCCGCTCGTCGAAGGCACGACGGTCAACACGAAGTACGGGATGGTGAAGACCGATCACATCCTGTTCATCGCGAGCGGCGCGTTCCACCTCGCGAAGCCGAGCGACCTGATTCCGGAACTGCAGGGCCGCTTCCCGATCCGCGTCGAGCTCGACTCGCTGTCGGTGAACGATTTCGAGGCGATCCTCGTCGCGACCGACGCAAGCCTCGTCAAGCAGTACCAGGCGCTGCTCGCGACCGAAGACGTGCAGCTCGAATTCGCCGACGACGGCATCCGCCGCCTCGCGGAGATTGCCTATTCGGTCAACGAGAAGACCGAGAACATCGGTGCGCGCCGGCTGTACACGGTGATCGAGAAGCTGCTCGAGGAAGTGTCGTTCTCGGCCGGCAACCATGCGGGCGAATGCGTGACGATCGACGCGAAGTATGTCGATCGCGCACTCGGCGAAGTGGCGCAGGACGAAGACCTGTCGCGCTACGTGCTGTAACGCGCGCGGCATCCGACGAAAAACGGGTGGCCCCTTACGGGGTCGCCCGTTTTTTCATGGCCATGCGATACGGCGCACGTACTGCCCCTGGAACGCGGTTGATGGCAAGCGCTTCGGTGCGTCCCTATAATCTGGACTCCTCTGGCTACGAACAGACGCGCCTCCGAATGACCATCTACCCGTCCATCGCCGGCCGAATCGTGCCGGCCCTGCGCACGCTCACGCGCGCCGACATCCTGTCGCTCATGCGCCGGATCAGGCGGGAGTCGCTGCGGCGCTACAACGTCGCGTTCGTACTCGCATGGCTGGGCACGCTGGCGGGTATCGCGCTCGCCAGCGTCGCGTTCAGCCTCGGCATCCAGTCCATCGCGACCGGGGTATCGGCGAAGCCGTGGCCGCTGGCCGTTCCGATCGTGATCGGCGGGTTCGCGCCATTTCTCGCGAACCTCGTCTACTCGGCGCTCATCGCGCGCCTGCTGAAACGCGAGATCGTCGCCTGCCTGTCGCGGGCCTCGAGCTCGCCCGCCTGACGCGCCCCGCTTACTGCCGCACCGGCTTCTTCGCGAGCTTGCGCTGCAGCGTGCGGCGATGCATGTTCAGCGCACGCGCGGTCGCTGAAATATTGTTGTTGTTCTCGGCCAGCACGCGCTGGATGTGCTCCCATTCGAGCCGGTCGACCGACAGCACGACCGGATTCTCGAGCGCTTCGTCGGCCTGCACTTCGGTCGCGTTGGTCTGCAACGCGGCGAGGATCGACTCGACGTTCGCGGGCTTCGCGAGATAGTTGTCGGCGCCCTCCTTCACCGCCTGCACGGCGGTCGCGATGCTCGCGTAGCCGGTCAGCACCAGGATCCGCGCGTCGGGCTGCAGGTCGCACAGCGGCGCGATCAGGCTCAGGCCCGAATCCTCGCCGAGATGCAGGTCGACGGTGATGAACTGGAACTTGCCGCCCGCGGCGAGCCGCAGCGCCGCCTCCTTGTCGTGCGCCTGCTGGACCGCGTAACCGCGCCGCTCGAGGCCGCGCGCGAGCGTGCCCGCGAACACCTCGTTGTCGTCGATCACCAGGAAATTGTTCTCGCTCATGTGGTTTCTCCGTCTACGTGTTGGTTGAGGCGGCCGCTGCCGCGACGCGCACGACCGGCAGCCGCAGCACGGCCCGCGTGCCGCGCGCGGCGGTCGCACCGGCCGGACGGCTGTCCGGCGTGCCGGTTGTCCGTTCGGCGCCGCGCTGGCCCGCGCGCTGTGCCGATCCCGCCGCGGCGTGACCATTCGCCGCACTGCCTGCCCGCCCGTTGCCGCCCGCCGCGCGCGGCACGACATCGGACAGTTCGATCTCGCCGCCGAGCCGCGCGGCCGCGCTGAACGCGAGATACAGGCCGACCCCGTGCCCGCCCTGCGTGCTGTCGACCGGCATCGCGCCGAGCGACTCGCGCAGCGAGGCCGGAATGCCGGGCCCGTCGTCGCATACCTCGAATTCGATCTTGTCGGCCGTGCCGGCGTGCGCGACCTTCGCGGCCAGCGTCACGCGCTGCGGGCTCGCGCGCGCGGCGTTGTCGAGCAGGATCGTCAGGATCTGGCCGGCCGCGACCGTGTCGTCGAGCGCGACGCCCGCCGGGCGCGCGCCGAGCAATTCGAACTGCACGTGCGGATGCCGCAGGCGCCAGTGCTCGACGAACGTGTCGAGCCAGTCGTCCACCGGCTGGCGGCTCGCGGGCGCGCTCGCGCGGCTGCGCAGGCGCGCGAGCGCCGACGTGCAGAGCGTCATCTGCTCCTCGAGCACCTTCAGGTCGGCCTCGTAGCGGGCCAGCCCCGGATCGTCGCGGGCCGCGTCGCGCAGCTCTTCGGCGAGCATCGCGATCGTCGACAGCGGCGTGCCCATCTCGTGCGCGACGGTGGCGGCCTGCACGCCGAGCGCGACCGCCCGCTCGTCGCGCAGCAGGTGCTGCTGCGCCTCGCCGAGCGCCGCATCGCGCTGGCGCAGCGCATTCGACATGCGCGCGACGAACCACGCGATCAGCCCGACGCTGACCATGAAGTTCGCCCACATCCCGGTACGGTAGTAGTCGAACAGGTTCGCGGGATTGTCCATGTTGAGCGGCACCGAGTCGAAGCCGAGCGCCGCGTAGCACGCGACCGCGAACGCCGCGAGCCAGATCATCAGGTGCCACGGCAGCACGGCCGCCGCGATCGCGAGCGAAGGCAGGTACAGCGACACGAACGGATTGGTCGTGCCGCCCGACAGGAACAGCAGCGCGGACAGCGCGCCGAGGTCGACCCACAATTGGCCGAGCAGCTCGAAATTGGTCTCGGGCCGCGCGCGCAGCACGCGCACCCAGGTCAGCGCGTTGAAAACGATTTCGAGCGCGATGACCATCAGCATCGCCGGCAACGGCAGATGCACGCCGAAATAGGTCTGCACGACGCCGATCGTCACGAGCTGGCCGATGATCGCGAGATTGCGGAGCCAGAACAGGTGACTGAGGTTGACGCGCCCGGTGGTGGTGATTCGTTGCATCCGCGCAGTTTACCCGTTTAGCGGGCGGCGCCTCTAGCGGGGCCGGATCGGCACGCGGCGAACGGGACGCCCCACGTGCGCGGCCGATGCGGTCAGCCGGCCGCGCCGGCCATCCGCTGCGCGATCTCGTCGGCCAGGCACTCGGGGCAGCGGCAGCGTGCGCCGGCCGCGGGCGGCGTACCGCCGGGCAAGACCGGCATCGACGCGCACCAGCATTCGAACGGCTGCGTGCGGGCGCCGCAGTCGAAGCTGCGCCCGCAGTGCGGGCAGCGCGCGCGGCGCGGGGCGGAACGGGCGTCGGCGGCGGAATCGGTCATGGCTAAAGCGCTCGAGCGGGCGGGAAGCCGCCCTACGCGACAAGCATAGCGCGGCGAACGGATTTTGCACGCCGGCCGTTCGGCCGAGGGCCATTTCCAATGCACGCGAACCACCTCGCCGCCACCGCCCGCGCAGCACTGCCCGTCGCGCGGCACACATCGCGCCGCGCCATAGCCGGCGGGCCGCCGCGCGCGGTGCGCGGGCCGCGCCGCCGGTGTTCCGGCCCGTCCAAAAACCCGATGCTGCGCTGCGCCACTCCTGTACAATTCGCCGTGTTTCAACCGTTCCCAGCCAGAGCCGCCGCCATGTCCGAGCCCATCGACCTCTCGCAGATCGCCCCCACGCTGAAAGCAGAAATCCTCGCCGAGGCACTGCCGTACATTCGCCGTTACCACGGCAAGACCGTGGTCATCAAATACGGCGGCAACGCGATGACGGAAGAGCGGCTCAAGCAAGGCTTCGCGCGCGACGTGATCCTGCTGAAACTGGTCGGCATCAATCCGGTGATCGTCCACGGCGGCGGTCCGCAGATCGATCACGCACTGAAGAAGATCGGCAAGGCCGGCACCTTCATCCAGGGCATGCGCGTCACCGACGAAGAGACGATGGAAGTCGTCGAATGGGTGCTGGGCGGCGAAGTGCAGCAGGACATCGTGATGCTGATCAACCACTTCGGCGGCCACGCGGTGGGCCTGACGGGCAAGGACGGCGGCCTGATCCACGCGCGCAAGCTGCTGATGCCGGACCGCGACAACCCGGGCCAGTACATCGACATCGGCCAGGTCGGCGAAGTCGAGGCGATCAACCCGGCAGTCGTGAAGGCGCTGCAGGACGACGCGTTCATCCCGGTGATCTCGCCGATCGGCTTCGGTGAAGACGGCCTGTCGTACAACATCAACGCCGACCTCGTCGCGGGCAAGCTCGCCACCGTGCTGAACGCCGAGAAGCTGCTGATGATGACCAACATCCCGGGCGTGATGGACAAGGACGGCAACCTGCTGACCGACCTGTCCGCGCGCGAGATCGATGCGCTGTTCGAAGACGGCACGATCTCCGGCGGCATGCTGCCGAAGATCTCGTCGGCGCTCGACGCCGCGAAGAGCGGCGTGAAGTCGGTGCACATCGTCGACGGCCGGATCGAGCACTCGGTACTGCTGGAAATCCTGACCGAGCAGCCGTTCGGCACGATGATCCGCTCGCATTGAGCAAGCGCAGCAAGACCGCCACACCCGACTTGCCGGCCCCGCTGCGGCGCCGGCGCGTGTCGCGCAGCCGGCCCCGCGCCGGCGCGCCGGTGTGGCTGTTCGATCTCGACAATACCCTTCACCACGCATCGCACGCGATCTTTCCCGAGATCAACCGCGCGATGACGCAGTACATCATCGATGCGCTGCAGGTCGAGCGCGCCGAAGCCGACCGCCTGCGCACCGGCTACACCGAGCGCTACGGCGCCGCGCTGCTCGGCCTCACGCGCCATCATCCGATCGACCCGCACGACTTCCTGCGCGTCGTCCACACGTTTTCCGACCTGCCGGCGATGGTGCGCGCCGAGCGCGGCCTCGCGCGCATCGTCGCCGCGCTGCCGGGCCGCAAGCTGATCCTGACCAACGCGCCGGAGAACTATGCACGCGCGGTGCTGCGCGAGCTGCGCATCGAGCGGCTGTTCGAGCGCGTGATCGCGATCGAGCACATGCGCGACCGCCGCACGTGGCGCGCGAAGCCCGATCACACGATGCTGCGCCGGACGCTGCGCGCCGCGAACGCACGCATGGCCGATGCGATCCTCGTCGAGGATACGCGCGGCCACCTGAAGCGCTACAAGCGTCTCGGCATCGGTACGGTGTGGATCACCGGCCACCTGCCCGGCCATCTGCCGGTTACCGGACGCCCGCACTATGTCGATCAGCGCATTCGTTCGTTAAAATCGCTGCGACTGGGCACACGATCGGGGCGACAAAAATGCAGCCGACTTACCCGCAGGACCAAGCCGTAAAGGAAGACCAGGCCACATCGTCCCGCCCGCGCCCGAAACCGGGCGAGCGGCGCGTGATGATCCTGCAGACGCTCGCGGCGATGCTCGAGGCGCCGAAACCCGAGAAAATCACGACCGCCGCGCTCGCGGCCCGGCTCGACGTGTCGGAAGCCGCGCTGTACCGGCACTTCACCAGCAAGGCGAAGATGTACGAAGGGCTGATCGAGTTCATCGAGCAGGCGCTGTTCGGGCTCGTGAACCAGATCGTCGCGAAGGAGCCGAACGGCGTGCAGCAGGCGCGCACGATCGCGCTGACGATGCTCAACTTCGCCGCGAAGAACCCGGGCATGACACGCGTGCTGACCGGCGAGGCGCTGGTCGGCGAGGACGAGCGGCTGACCGAACGCGTGAACCAGCTGCTCGACCGCATCGAGGCGACCGTCAAGCAATGCCTGCGCGTCGCGCGCACGGAGGCGAACGCGCCGCAGGACGGCGCGACACCGTTCGTGCTGCCGGCCGACTACGATCCGGCCGCCCGCGCAAGCCTGCTCGTGAGCTACGTGATCGGCCGGTGGCATCGCTTCGCGAAGGGCGGGTTCCAGAAACCGCCGGGCGAGCAGGCCGACGCGCATTTGCGGCTGATCCTGCAGTGAGATGACGCCGGCGCGACGCCCTGCCCGCGCGCCTGAATCCGCGCTCCGCAATTTCCGCTATACTTTGCCGACTGTCGCCCCTCGGGCGGCAGCCAGACACGCGCCGATTTGCTGACTCGATTGCGGG
The DNA here is from genome assembly GCF_002223055.1 of Burkholderia sp. HI2500. Lineage (NCBI taxonomy): Bacteria > Pseudomonadati > Pseudomonadota > Betaproteobacteria > Burkholderiales > Burkholderiaceae > Burkholderia > Burkholderia sp. HI2500. The sequence continues at coordinate 944,707 of NZ_NKFL01000005.1, forward strand.
CGCGCGAACCAGCCAGGGCCTTGATTCGTCCTCGCCCCGGCGGTTCACTACAAATGCGGCTAAAGAGGTCGTCAGCCGCGCATCTCCGACTCCGCGCATCGCCGACACCATTTAGCTGCCCAGTCATAAGGCGGAACGAATGGAATCGATCGGCATCGTCGCTCCACAGACCATGCACTTCGCCGAACCGCTGCGCTTGCAAAGCGGCAGCGTGCTCGGCAACTATCAGCTCGTCGTCGAGACGTACGGCGAACTCAACGCCGCGCGCTCGAACGCGGTGCTCGTCTGCCACGCGCTCAACGCGTCGCACCACGTCGCCGGCGTCTACGCGGACGATCCGCGCAGCACCGGCTGGTGGGACAACATGGTCGGCCCGGGCAAGCCGCTCGACACCAACCGCTTCTTCGTGATCGGCGTGAACAACCTCGGCTCGTGCTTCGGCTCGACCGGCCCGATGAGCGTCGACCCGTCGTCCGGCAAGCCGTACGGCGCGAGCTTCCCGGTCGTCACCGTCGAGGACTGGGTGCACGCGCAGGCGCGCGTCGCGGATGCATTCGGCATCGAGCGCTTCGCCGCGGTGATGGGCGGCAGCCTCGGCGGGATGCAGGCGCTCGCGTGGAGCCTGATGTATCCGGAGCGCGTCGCGCACTGCATCGACATCGCGTCGACGCCGAAGCTGTCCGCGCAGAACATCGCGTTCAACGAGGTCGCGCGCTCGGCGATCCTGTCCGATCCCGATTTCCACGGCGGCGACTACTACGCGCACGGCGTGAAGCCGAAGCGCGGCCTGCGCGTCGCGCGGATGATCGGCCACATCACGTACCTGTCCGACGACGACATGGCCGAGAAATTCGGCCGTGCGCTGCGCCGCGCCGACGGCGCGCTCGACGCGTACAACTTCAGCTTCGACGTCGAGTTCGAGGTCGAGTCGTACCTGCGCTACCAGGGCGACAAGTTCGCCGACTACTTCGACGCGAACACCTACCTGCTGATCACGCGCGCGCTCGACTACTTCGACCCGGCCAAGGCGTTCGACGGCAACCTGAAGGCCGCGCTCGCGCACACGCAGGCGAAATACCTGATCGCGAGCTTCTCGACCGACTGGCGTTTCGCGCCGGCCCGCTCGCGCGAGATCGTGAAGGCGCTGCTCGACAACAAGCGCACGGTCAGCTACGCGGAAATCGACGCGCCGCACGGCCACGACGCGTTCCTGCTCGACGACGCGCGCTATCACAACCTGATCCGCGCGTATTACGAACGAATCGCCACCGAGGTGGGCGCATGAACCAGCAAGCGCTGAATTCCCTGTCCGCGCGCGCGGACTTCCGCACGATCGCGCGCTGGGTCGAACCGCGCTCGACGGTGCTCGACCTCGGCTGCGGCGACGGCTCGCTGCTCGCGCTGCTGATGGAAGAACTGGACGTGACCGGCTACGGGATCGAGCTGAACGACGCGGGCGTGCTCGCGAGCGCGAAGAACGGCATCAACGTGATCCAGCAGAACCTGGAAGACGGCCTGCGCCTGTTCGAGGACCACAGCTTCGACATCGCGATCCTGTCGCAGACGTTGCAGACGATCCACCAGACGGCCGCGATCCTGCGCGAAACCGCGCGGGTCGGGCGCGAGTGCATCGTGTCGTTCCCGAACTTCGGCTACTGGCCGCACCGGCTGTCGGTGCTGAACGGCCGGATGCCGGTGTCGAAGTCGCTGCCTTACCAGTGGCACAACACACCGAACGTCCGGGTGCTGACGATCGAGGATTTCGAGGCGCTCGCGCCCGAAGTCGGCGTGACGATCCTCGACCGCGTGGTGCTGCACGAAGGCCAACCGATTCGATGGGGAGCGAACTGGCGTGGTAGTCTTGCTGTCTACCGCGTCAAGCGCAGCTGAGCCGGGGAGCCGTTGACGGACGCCGTCGGCCTGCACGCACGTGCGGCCGAGCCGCTGCGCGACCCGCGCCACCGCCTGCGCTGCCGCCGCAATCAGTCAACGCTATCCAGTTCCAGTCCATGTCGAAAACGCCACACGAGGCGCCCGCACTCACCGCTCACGAGGATCACCCCGGCTGGCGAGCCTACCTGAACACGCACATGCTGATCTGCGTGTTCCTGGGCTTCACGTCGGGTCTGCCCCTCTTCACGCTCGTCTACCTCGTACAGGCCTGGCTGCGCTCCGAGGGCGTGAACCTGAAGGAAATCGGCCTGTTCGCGCTGATCCAGTTCCCGTACACGTGGAAGTTCCTGTGGGCGCCGCTGATGGACCGCTACGTCCCGCGCCTGCCCGGCTGGCGGCCGGGCCGCCGGCGCGGCTGGCTGCTGCTCACGCAGCTGCTGGTCGCGGGCGCGATCGCCGCGCTCGGCTTCGTGTCGCCGCGCGACTCGATCTGGACGGTCGCCGCGCTCACCACGCTCGTCGCGTTCTTTGGCGCAAGCGCCGACATCGTGATCGACGCCTATCGCCGCGAGCTGCTGCGCGACACCGAGCAGGGCCTCGGCAACGCGATCCACGTGAACGCGTACAAGCTCGCCGCGCTAATCCCCGGCTCGCTGGCGCTGATCCTGTCCGACCACCTGCCGTGGGACGTCGTGTTCGCGCTCACCGGCGCGTTCATGCTGCCGGGCATCCTGATGACGCTCGTCGTGCGCGAACCCGAAGTGATCGGCGCGCCGCCGCGCAACCTGCGCGACGCGATCGTGCTGCCGTTCCGCGAATTCATCCAGCGCGACGGCTGGGCCGGCGCGCTGCTCGTCATCGCGTTCATCTTCCTGTTCAAGATCGGCGACACGATGGCCACCACGCTGTCGACGTCGTTTTTCCTCGACATCGGCTTCTCGCGCACCGAGATCGGCATCGTCGCGAAGACCACCGCGCTCGTCGCGAGCGTGGCCGGCGGGATCATCGGCGGCGTCTGGCTCGTGAAGATCGGCATCGGCCGCGGGCTGTGGATCTTCGGCGCGCTGCAGATGGTGTCGACGCTCGGCTTCGCGTGGCTCGCGCAGCTCGGCCCCGGCTCGCCCGTGCTCGCAGTGCTCTACGACTTCACCGTATCGACGAGCCATGCGATCGCGTCAGTGCTGTCGGTGTTCGGCATCGCGGTCACCCCGCAATTCAGCCCGATGACCGTTGCGCTCGCGCTCGTCTACGGCGTCGAAACCTTCACCACCGGCCTGACGATGGCCGCGTTCGTCGCGTACATCGCGAGCACGACCGACCCGCGCTATACGGCCACGCAGTTCGCGCTGTTCACGAGCCTCGCGTCGGTGCCGCGCACGCTCGCGTCGGCCGCGAGCGGCTTCATCGTCGCGAAGATCGGCTGGTTCGACTACTTCATCGTGTGCACCGCGCTCGCGATTCCCGGCATGCTGCTGCTGTTCAAGATCGCGCCGTGGAACGGGACCGCACGCAATGGCGAGGCCAGCCGTGCGCAGTAACGCCCTGCACCGCCTCGCGCGCGTTGCGGCTTCGTTGAGCGTCGGCGCCGCGGCGCTCGCCGCGGGGTTCGCCCATGCGACCGACACCGCCGCGGGCTCCGCGCCGGCCGCGGCTTCACCGCCGGCAAATTCAACGCCCGCCGCCCCCGCCCAGCCGGCCACCGCCGAACCCGCGCAGCCGACCGGCGCCGCCGCGTCGACGAAGGCGTATGCGCAGACCTCGCAGCAGATCCGCTACGGCGACACCATTGCCTTTCGCACGCTGATTCCGTCGCCGCTGCTCGAGCAGCTCACCGCGAACGAATACGCGCAGATCGTGCAGGCCGCCGCCGACAGCAACCGCCTGCTGCCGGCGAACCAGCCGCGCGTGAAGCGCCTGCGCGCGATCGTCGCGAAGCTCGCGCCGTATTCGGTGAAATGGAACGACCGCGTGAAGAGCTGGGCGTGGGACGTCAACGCGATCCGCTCGCGCGACATTCGCCTGACCTGCCTGCCGGGCGGCAAGGTGCTCGTGTACGGCGGCCTGCTCGACCGCGTCCGCCTGAACGACGACGAGCTCGGCGTGCTGCTCGCGCACGGCATCGCGCATGCGCTGCGCGAACACGCGCGCAGCAACTTCAGCGCGACTTCGCAGACGTCGCTGCGCGCGGCCGCGTTGCCGCCGCTGTTCGGCGTCGGCGAACCGCTGCCGCAGGCACTGAACCTCGGCGAACGCCTGCAGTCGCTCCACTACGACCCGACCGACGAGACCGAAGCCGACGTAATCGGCGGCGACATCGCCGCACGCGCGGGCTTCGATCCGCGCGCGGCGATCACGCTGTGGGACAAGCTCGCGGTCGCGACACGCGGCAACAAGGCAACGGGCTTCATCTACACGCACCCGTACAGCACCGCCCGCCGCCAGGACCTGCTGAACCGCCTGCCGGATCTCATGCCGCTGTACGCGAAGGCGGTGGGCAAGCGCGTCGACACGCTGCCCGACTACGCGGGTATCAGCGCACAGCGCCGCAAGGTCGTGCGGCGCTGAGCGCCACGCGCGGCCGATCGCTACGCCACCCTATGCATCCACGTCCGCCGCGACCGGCCGGGTGCCGCTTTCGCGCATCCAGCGCACCTCGTCACCCGGGCTGCGGCCGAACAGCCGCTTGAACTCGCGGCTGAACTGCGACGCGCTCGCATAGCCGACACGCGCGGCCGCCGTGCCGGCGCCGACCCCGTCCTGCACCATCATCAGCCGCGCCTGGTGCAGCCGCGCGGCCTTCACGTACTGCATCGGCGACGTCGCCGTCACGTGCTTGAACTGCGCATGGAACACCGCGAGGCTCATCCCGGCCTCGCGCGCGAGCGTCTCGACGTCGAGGTCGGCCTTCAGGTCCGCATGGATACGCCGCAGCGCCTTCGCGATACGGCCGAAGTGGTGCTGCTGGACGAGCGCCGCGCGGATCGCGTCGCCCTGCGCGCCGGTCAGCACGCGGTACGCGATCTCGCGCATGATCGCGGGGCCCAGCACGCGCGTGTCGTGCGGCGACGCGAGCGTTTCGAGCAGCCGCAGCACGGCGTCGGCCAGCGGTGCATCGAGCGGCGTCGAATCGACGCCGAGCGGCTCGCTGACGGATGCGCCGAGCGTCTCGTCGAGCAGGATCGCGAGCTCGGCGATCACCGCGAGGTCGATGCGGATCGAGATCGCGAGAAACGGCTCGTCCATGCTCGCGAAGGTCTCGCATTCGAACGGCAGCGGCACCGACAGCACCAGATACTGCTGCGCGTCGTAGACGAACGAGCGATCGCCGAGATAGCCGAGCTTGCGCCCCTGGCACACGACGACGATGCTCGGCTCGTACAGCACCGGCATGCGCGGCGCGGGACGGCTCACGCGAATGAAGCGCACGCCGTCGAGCGCCGCCGGCGTGTCGCCGTCGTTCGGCGCGAGACGCGTGTGCAGCTCGATCATGCGGCGCCGCACATGGTCGTCCGAGTCGGCGAAAAGGGGCTGGAAGCTCATCGGCGCGGTCCTGTCCGGCAAGAGAATCTGGCTCGAAATGTAGCACCTTGAAAGCATTTTGGCGGCCGTTGGCGCGCAATTCGAGAGGAATAGGCAAATCTTCCAGACCTTCGTGTATTTCGCCGCGCCGCCGCGCTCCTTACGATGACGTCCTGCCTCGCCGCATCGCCACATGGTGCGACGGCAGTCTGTTTTGCCGGTTATCCATCCCGGACAAGGAGCCCCCTGCATGAGCACTACCTATGCCTACGCAGCGACCGATTCGCAGTCGCCGCTCGCCCCGTTCGAATTCCAGCGTCGCGCGCTGCGCGACCTCGACGTCCAGATCGACGTCCTCTACTGCGGCGTCTGCCACTCGGACCTGCACCAGGCCCGCAACGAATGGCGCAACACGATCTACCCGGTCGTACCGGGCCATGAAATCGTCGGCCGCGTGACCGCGACCGGCCCGCAAGTCTCGCGCTTCAAGGTCGGCCAGCTGGTCGGCGTCGGTTGCCTCGTCGATTCGTGCCGCACCTGCCCGAGCTGCGCCGAAGGTCTCGAGCAGTATTGCGAGAACGGCTTCGTCGGCACCTACAACGGCCAGGATCGCGTGACGGGCGACATCACGTTCGGCGGCTATTCGACGCAGCTCGTCGTCGACGAGGCGTTCGTGCTGCGCGTGCCCGAGACGCTCGATCCGGCCGGCGCCGCGCCGCTGCTGTGCGCGGGGATCACGACCTACTCGCCGCTGCGCCAGTGGAACGTCGGCCCCGGCAAGAAGGTCGGGATCGTCGGTCTCGGCGGCCTCGGCCACATGGGCGTGAAGCTGGCGCGCGCGATGGGTGCGCACGTCGTGCTGTTCACCACGTCGCCGTCGAAGATCGAGGACGGCAAGCGGGTCGGCGCGCACGAAGTCGTGATCTCGAAGGACGAGGCGCAGATGAACGCGCACCTGAACAGCTTCGACTTCATCCTGAACACGGTCGCCGCGCAGCACGACCTGAACCCGTTCCTGCACCTGCTCAAGCGCGACGGCACGATGACGCTGGTCGGCGCGCCGGAGCACGACCATCCGTCGCCGCAGGTGTTCAACCTGATCTTCAAGCGCCGCCGCCTCGCCGGCTCGCTGATCGGCGGGATCGCGGAAACGCAGGAAATGCTCGACTTCTGCGCGGAGCACGGAATCACGTCGGATATCGAAACGATTCCGATGCAGCAGATCAACGCGGCCTACGAGCGGATGCTGAAGAGCGACGTGAAGTACCGGTTCGTGATCGACATGGCGTCGATCAAGCAGTAAGCGACGAAGGCGATACGCACGATCGCCGCCCCAAGCGAAACGGGCCGCATGTTCGACATGCGGCCCGTTTTTACATCCGGCTGCTGCGCGCGCGGCGCAGCGCGGCACATCCCTCGCGGAACATCACTTCTTGTAGTCGTAGTCCACCGTCAGCGGCGCATGGTCGCTGAACTTGATGTCCTTGAAGATCGACGTGCTTTTCGCGGTGCCGGCGATACCCGGCGTCGCGATCTGGTAATCGATCCGCCACCCGACGTTCTTCGCATACGCCTGGCCGCGGTTGCTCCACCACGTGTACTGCTCCGGGCGCTGATCGAGCGTGCGGAACACGTCGACATAGCCGACATCGTCGAACAGCTTCGTGAGCCACTCGCGCTCTTCCGGCAGGCAGCCCGAATTCTTCTGGTTGCTCTTCCAGTTCTTGATGTCGATTTCCTTGTGGACGATGTTCACGTCGCCGCACAGGATCACCTCGCGCTTTTTCTTCAGCGCGGCGAGGTGCGGCATGAACTCGTCCATGAAGCGGTACTTCGCCTGCTGGCGCTCTTCGCCGCTCGAGCCGGACGGCACGTACACCGACACGACCGACAGCTTGCCGTAGCGCGCCTCGACATAGCGCCCTTCGGCATCGAATTCGCTGCTGCCGAAGCCGATGATCACGTCATCGGGCTCGTGGCGGCTGTACACGCCCGCGCCGCTGTAACCCTTCTTCTCGGCATGGTGAAAATAGCTCTTGAAGCCGTGCGGCTCGACGAATTCGGCCGGAAGATCATCGGCCGAGACCTTGATTTCCTGCACGCACACGCAATCGGCGTTCTGTTCGCCGAGCCACTCGAAGAAGCCCTTCTTCGCGGCGGAGCGGATGCCGTTCAGGTTGGCGGTAATCACTCGCATCATGTCGGATTCCGTTCAGTTCGATGTTTTTCAGGGGGGCAGCTTAGCGGATCTTCACGCCTTCGAGCTCGGGCTTCGGCGGCGGGAATTCCAGCTTCATGTCGGTCATCGTGCGCAGCAGCAGCTCGGCGATCATCACGTTGCGGTGCGTCTTCGAGTTCGCCGGGATCACGTACCACGGCGCATGCTCGGCGGACGTCGCGGCAAGCGCGTCGCGGTAGGCGGACTGGTACGCGTCCCAGTGCTTGCGCGCGTCGAGATCGGAGATGTCGAACTTCCAGTGCTTGGTCGGATCGTCGATGCGTGCCTGCAGCCGCGCGCGCTGCTCGTCCTTCGAGATGTGCAGGAAGCACTTGATGATCGTCGTGCCGTTCTCGACCAGCATCGTCTCGAAATCGCGGATCTGCCGATAGCGGCGCTCGCATTCCTTCGTGTCGATCAGGTCGAGCACGCGCGGCACGAGCACGTCTTCATAGTGGCTGCGGTTGAAGATCGCGAGCTCGCCCGCGGCCGGCGCCTGCGCATGCACGCGCCACAGGAAGTCGTGCGCGGCCTCGATCGGCGTGGGCGCCTTGAACGACACGACGCGCAGGCCGAGCGGATCGACCTCGCGGAACACCGCGCGCACGGTGCCGTCCTTGCCGCTGGTGTCCATCCCCTGCAGCACGAGCAGCACGCGCTTCTTCTGCTGCGTGTGCAGGCGCTCCTGCTGCACGTCGAGCTCGGTCGACACGACCGACAGCCGTGCGCGGTCGTCGTCCTTCGAACCGGACGAGAACGGCTTCGCGGCCGGGTCGAACGCATCGAGCTTGAATGCTGCGGCTTCCTTCTCGCGCGTGCAGTACGGCACGCGGAAATCGTCGAGCGACGGTTGTTTCGCCATTCGTTCCTCCGTTGGACGCTGTGGTGCATACGATAACGCATCCACCAAAACGCAACGGGCCGCCCCGATCCGGTTCGGGGCGGCCCGTCGTCAAGCGCGGTTCAGGCGCGCGGTCATGCTCAGCCGAGCTTCTTCTTCAGCAGCTCGTTGACCTGCTGCGGATTGGCCTTGCCCTTCGTCGCCTTCATTGCCTGGCCGATCAGCGCGTTGAACGCCTTTTCCTTGCCCGCGCGGAATTCCTCGACCGACTTCGCGTTCGCCGCGAGCACTTCGTCGATGATCGCTTCCAGCGCGCCGGTGTCGGAGATCTGCTTCAGCCCCTTCGCGTCGATGATGCGGTCGGCCGCGCCTTCGTCGGTCGCCTTCTCGTCCCAGATCGTCGCGAAGATTTCCTTCGCGATCTTGTTCGAGATCGTGCCGTCGGCGATGCGCTGCAGCACGAGCGCGAGCTGCGCGGCCGAGACCGGAATCGCGTCGATCTCGATGCCGTCGCGGTTCAGCTGCGACGAAACGTCGCCCATCAGCCAGTTCGCGGCGATCTTCGCGTTCGCGGTGCCGGCCTTCGCGACCACGGCCTCGAAGTACGCGGCCATCGCCTTGCTCGACGTCAGCACGCCCGCGTCGTACGCGGACACGCCGTATTCGTCGGCGAAGCGCTGCTGCATCGCGGCCGGCAGCTCGGGCATCCCGGACTGCACGCGCTCGATCCAGTCCTGGCCGATCACGAGCGGCATCAGGTCGGGGTCGGGGAAGTAGCGGTAGTCGTGCGCGTCTTCCTTGCTGCGCATCGAACGCGTCTCGCGCTTGTCCGGATCGTAGAGGCGCGTTTCCTGCACGACTTCGCCGCCGTCCTCGATCAGCTCGATCTGGCGACGCACTTCGTAGTTGATCGCTTCCTCGAGGAACCGGAACGAGTTCAGGTTCTTGATTTCCGCGCGCGTGCCGAACTTCTCCTGGCCGACCGGACGCACCGACACGTTCGCGTCGCAGCGGAACGAGCCTTCCTGCATGTTGCCGTCGCAGATGCCGAGCCACACGACGAGCCCGTGCAGCGCCTTCGCGTAGGCCACCGCCTCGGCCGCGCTGCGCATTTCCGGCTCGGTGACGATCTCGAGCAGCGGCGTGCCCGCTCGGTTCAGGTCGATCCCCGTCATCCCGGCGAAGTCTTCATGCAGCGACTTGCCCGCATCTTCCTCGAGGTGCGCGCGGGTCAGGTTGACCGTTTTTTCGTACGCTTCCTTGCCGGCCTTTTCGTTGGCGGGCACCTGGATCGTGATCTGGCCGCCCTGCACGACCGGAATCTCGTACTGGCTGATCTGATAGCCCTTCGGCAGATCGGGGTAGAAATAATTCTTGCGCGCGAAGATGCTGCGCGGCGCGATGGTCGAGCCGATCGCGAGGCCGAAGCGGATCGCGCGTTCGACCGCGCCGCGGTTCAGCACCGGCAGCACGCCCGGCAGCGCCAGGTCGACCGGGCAGGCCTGCGTGTTCGGCTCGGCGCCGAACTGCGTCGACGCGCCCGAGAAAATTTTCGAGACGGTCGACAGTTGCGCGTGCGTCTCGAGACCGATGACGACTTCCCATTGAGTAGTCATATGCTTACACCCCTGCCGGAACTTGCTTGTGCCAGTCGGTCGCGCGCTGGAACGCGTCGGCGACCTGCAGCATCCGGGCTTCGTTGAAATAGTTGCCGATGATCTGCAGGCCGACCGGGCGCTTCGCATTCGCGCCCGCGCCGAAGCCGCACGGCACGCTCATGCCGGGCAGGCCGGCGAGGCTCACCGACAGCGTGTAGATATCCGCGAGATACATCTGCACCGGATCGTCGCCCTTCGAGCCGAGATCCCATGCGACCGTCGGCGACGCCGGGCCCATGATCACGTCGCAGGACTTGAACGCTTCCTGGAAATCGTTCGCGATGATGCGGCGGATTTTCTGCGCCTGCAGGTAGTACGCGTCGTAGTAGCCGTGCGACAGCACGTACGCGCCGACCAGGATCCGGCGCTTCACTTCAGGCCCGAAGCCTTCCGCGCGCGACTTCTTGTACATGTCGAGCAGGTCGCCGTACTGCGCGGCGCGGTGGCCGAAGCGCACGCCGTCGAAACGCGACAGGTTCGACGACGCTTCCGCCGGCGCGATCACGTAGTACACGGGGATCGACAGTTCCGTCTTCGGCAGCGACACGGGCACGAGCGTCGCGCCGAGCGCTTCGTATTGCTTGAGCGCCGCGTCGATCGCCGCGCGCACGTCGTCGGCGAGGCCCGCGCCGAAATACTCGTTCGGCAGGCCGATGCGCAGGCCGGCGAGCGGCTTGCCCGCATCGTTGCCGGCGGCCCACGGCTGGCCGAGGTGGCGCGTGAAATCCTCTTCGTCGCGCTCGAGGCTCGTCGAGTCGCGCTCGTCGAAGCCGGCCATTCCGTTCAGCAGCAGCGCGCAGTCGGACGCGCTCTGCGCCATCGGGCCGCCCTGGTCGAGCGACGACGCGAACGCGATCATCCCGTAGCGCGACACGCGGCCGTAGGTCGGCTTGATGCCGGTGACGCCCGCGAACGACGCGGGCTGGCGGATCGAGCCGCCGGTGTCGGTGCCGGTCGCGGCCGGCGCGAGGCGCGCGGCCACGGCGGCCGAGCTGCCGCCCGAGCTGCCGCCCGGCACCGCGTTCGTGTCCCACGGGTTCTTCACCGCGCCGAACGCCGAATTCTCGTTCGACGAGCCCATCGCGAACTCGTCCATGTTGGTCTTGCCGAGCGTGACCATGCCGGCCGCCTGCAGGCGGGCGACGACGGTCGCGTCGAACGGGCTCTCGTAGTTCGCGAGCATCTTCGAGCCGGCCGTCGAGCGCCAGCCGCGCGTGACGAAGACATCCTTGTGCGCGATCGGCAGGCCGGTGAGCGCACCGCCCGCGCCGCGCGCGAGCTCGGCATCGGCGGCTTTGGCCTGCGCGAGGGTGAGATCGGCGTCGACGTGGACGAACGCGTTCAGGTCGCGCGCGGCTTCGATCCGTTTCAGGTAGAGCTGCGCGAGCTCGACGGCCGAGCATTCCTTGGCGGCGAGCGCGGCGCGCAGTTCGGTCAGGCTTTTTGCGTGCATTGAGTGGTTTTCCTGGGAATTCTGGGTGGCGCGCGGCGCAGCGGCGGCGGCGCGCTTGTCATCGAATGCTTACTCGATCACCTTCGGCACGAGATAGAGGCCGTCCTGGACGGCCGGCGCCGGACGCTGGTTGTCGTCGCGATTGACGACTTCCGTCACGGCGTCGTCGCGCAGGCGCTGCGCGACTGCCTGGATCTGTTCGATCGGGTGGGCGAGCGGCGCGATGCCGGCGGTGTCGACCGCCTGCATCTGCTCGACGAGGCCGAAGAGTTCATTGAGCTGGCCGAGCATGTGCTCGGCGTCGGCGTCGGCCATTTCGAGTCGCGCCAGGTGCGCGATGCGTTTCACATCGGTCAGGGTCAGGGCCATGCGATCACCGGAAAAACAAGGCTGCGCAGCGCATCAAAAGCAGCGCTGCGGCGGGGGGTTGGAGGGTGCGATCCCACCCTCAAAAATCGGGGCCGAAGCGGCAAAAATACCGCCCGTTTCGATTCAAATACCGTGAAATTATAAGGTATCATTACGCGTTCGACCCAAACCCGGCAGCCTTTTCCCGCACCGTTTCGCCCCGCTTCGGCAGGCCGTGCGTGCATCGTGCGATCCCCGGTAGACATCACTCGCAGCTTCGTGCGCCGCGGCGGCCGCTTCCGCCACGCTTCCCGAGGCTGTTATTTTTTCCGCTGCCGCCCTCAGCGCTCGCTATGCAGGGCCGGCCCAGAGCGAAACAGGATTCTGAATGTTCGGTTTTTTGCGCAGCTACTTCTCCAACGATCTCGCGATCGACCTCGGCACCGCAAACACCCTGATCTACATGCGCGGCAAGGGCATCGTGCTCGATGAGCCCTCCGTCGTGTCGATCCGCCAGGAAGGCGGCCCCAACGGCAAGAAGACCATCCAGGCAGTCGGCAAGGAAGCCAAGCAGATGCTCGGCAAGGTGCCGGGCAACATCGAGGCGATCCGCCCGATGAAGGACGGCGTGATCGCCGACTTCACCGTCACCGAGCAGATGATCAAGCAGTTCATCAAGACGGCCCACGAGTCGCGCATGTTCTCGCCGTCGCCGCGCATCATCATCTGCGTGCCGTGCGGCTCGACCCAGGTCGAGCGCCGCGCGATCAAGGAAGCCGCGCACGGCGCCGGCGCCTCGCAGGTCTACCTGATCGAAGAGCCGATGGCCGCTGCGATCGGCGCGGGCCTGCCGGTGTCGGAAGCCACCGGCTCGATGGTCGTCGACATCGGCGGCGGCACGACGGAAGTCGGCGTGATCTCGCTCGGCGGGATCGTGTACAAGGGTTCGGTGCGCGTCGGCGGCGACAAGTTCGACGAGGCGATCGTCAACTACATCCGCCGCAACTACGGGATGCTGATCGGCGAACAGACCGCCGAGGCGATCAAGAAGGAAATCGGCTCTGCGTTCCCGGGCTCCGAAGTCAAGGAAATGGAAGTGAAGGGCCGCAACCTGTCGGAAGGCATTCCGCGCAGCTTCACGATCTCCAGCAACGAAATCCTCGAAGCGCTGACCGATCCGCTGAACCAGATCGTGTCGTCGGTGAAGATCGCGCTCGAACAGACGCCGCCGGAACTCGGCGCCGACATCGCCGAACGCGGGATGATGCTGACGGGCGGCGGCGCACTGCTGCGCGACCTCGATCGCCTGCTCGCGGAAGAAACCGGCCTGCCGGTGCTCGTCGCGGAAGATCCGCTCACCTGCGTCGTACGCGGTTCGGGCATGGCGCTCGAGCGCATGGACAAGCTGGGCAGCATCTTCTCGTACGAGTGATCGTCCAGGCAGTTCCCTGACATGACGCAACCGCGGCGTGGCCGGCTCGCTCGTTTAGAACGAACCGCCGCGCCGTTTGCGCGTCTGAGCATCATTTAACCGATCATTCGCGCCCGGCGCCGACCATGGAATACAGTCCGCCGCCCCTCTTCAAGCAAGGTCCGCCCGCGCTCGCGCGGCTCATCTTCTTCGTTGCCCTCGCCATCGCGCTCCTCGTCTCGGACGCGCGCTTCAGCACGCTCGAAATCGTCCGCGGCGTGCTCGGCACCGTACTCTATCCGCTGCAGCGCGCCGCGCTCGTGCCGCGCGACCTGTTCATGGGCGCGGCCGACATCGCCGTCACCGGCGCGTCGCTGCGCCACGAGAACGACGACCTCCGCAAACGCAACCTGCAGCTGTCCACGCAAGCCAACCAGGCCGCCGTGCTCACGCAGGAGAACGCGCACCTGCGCGCGGTGCTCGAGCTGCGCCAGCACATCGCGACACAGTCGACGCCGGCCGAGATCCAGTACGACACGAGCGATCCGTTCACGCAGAAGATCGTGATCGGCCAGGGCTCCCAGCAAGGCATCCAGAACGGCGCACCCGTCGTGAGCGAAAACGGCGTGGTCGGCCAGGTCACGCGCGTGTTCCCGCTGCAGTCCGAAGTCACGCTGGTCACCGACCGCGATCTCGCGATTCCCGTGCAGGTGCTGCGCACCGGCCTGCGCAGCGTGATCTACGGCACGCCGAAGGGCGATTCGCTCGATTTGCGCTTCGTGCCGACCAGCGCGGATCTCGTCGTCGGCGACGAGCTCGTCACGAGCGGCCTCGACGGCGTCTATCCGCCCGGCCTGCCGGTCGCGAAGGTCGTGCGCGTCGACAAGCTCGCCGATACGGCGTTCGCGCGCGTGACCTGCGCGCCGATCGCCGCCGTGCGCGGCGCGCGCCAGATGCTCGTGCTGCATTACCAGAACGACATCCCGCCGCGCCCGGCCGAGCCCGATCCGGCCGCAGACAAGAACGCGAAGGGCAAGAAAGGCGCGAAAGCCGCCGCGAAGGGCGAGAAGAGCGAGAAGGCCGACAAGGCTGACGCGAACGCGAAGCCGGCCGCCGCGGCCCAGCCCGGCGCAAAGCCTGCGGCGCCGGCCGCCCCGGCCAAGCCCGCCGCCACGCCCGCGAAGCCCGCGGCCGGGCAATCAGGAGCCCAGCGATGAATCGCCCGCAATACATCCTGCAGCCGGTCAATCCGTACTTCATCGTCTTCAGCCTCGCCGCCGCGTTCCTGCTGAACCTGATGCCGTGGGGCCGCCTGCCCGGCGTGCCCGACTTCGTCGCGCTCGTGCTGCTGTTCTGGAACATCCATCAGCCGCGCAAGGTCGGGATGGGCGTCGCGTTCGCGCTCGGCATCCTGATGGACGTGCATGACGCGGGGCTGCTCGGCGAGCATGCGCTCGCCTATACGCTGCTGTCGTACGGCGCGATCACGATCCACCGCCGCGTGCTGTGGATGCCGATCGGCGTGCAGGTGCTGTACGTCACGCCGCTCCTGGTCGTCGCGCAGCTCGTGCCGTTCGTGATCCGCCTCGTGATGGGCGCCGCGTTCCCGGGCTGGCGCTACCTGGTCGACGGCTTCGTCGAAGCCGCGCTGTGGCCGATCGCGAGCCACCTGCTGCTGATGCCGCAACGCCGCCCGGTCGATCCGGACGATACGCGCCCCATCTGAGCCAGGGGCCTGCCTTGAATACCCGCCGCCTCCACGCCCGCCGCGCGCCGCGCTCCGGGGCGGCACCGCGCCCGCACTGCGTGCGCGGGCCAGATCGCTCCTAACCGCATGACCGAATTCAACGACACCCAACAGCAGCTCTCGAAGTTCCGCCTGCGCGTCGCGGCGGCGGGCGTGTTCGTGTTCGTCTGCTTCGGGCTGCTCGCGAGCCGCTTCTTCTACCTGCAGCTGATGCAGCACGGCAAATACGCGCTGCAGGCCGAGGAAAACCGCATCTCCGTCGCGCCGATCGTGCCGAACCGCGGGATCATCACCGACCGCAACGGCGTGATCCTCGCGAAGAACTATTCGGCGTACACGCTCGAGATCACGCCGTCGAAGCTCGACGACACGCTCGACAACACGATCGACAAGCTGTCCGAGATCATCCCGATCGACGCGCGCGACCGCCGCCGCTTCAAGAAGCTGCAGGAAGACTCGAAGAACTTCGAGAGCCTGCCGATCCGCACCCGCCTCACCGACGCCGAAGTCGCGCGCTTCACCGCGCAGCGCTTCCGCTTCCCCGGCGTCGACGTGCGCGCACGGCTGTTCCGGCAATATCCGCTCGGCACGACGGCCGCGCACGTGATCGGCTACATCGGCCGGATCTCGAAGCGCGACCAGGATCGCATCGACGCGATGAGCGACGACAACGACAGCGATCAGGAAAACTACGATCCGCGCCGCGACGCGAACAACTACAAGGGCACCGACTACATCGGCAAGATCGGCGTCGAGCAGAGCTACGAGACCGAGCTGCACGGGCTGACGGGCTTCGAGGAGGTCGAGGTGACGGCCGGCGGCCGGCCGGTGCGCACGCTGTCGCGCACGCAGGCGACGCCCGGCAACAACCTCGTGCTGTCGCTCGACATCGGGCTGCAGCAGGTGGCCGAGCAGGCGTTCGCCGGCAAGCGCGGCGCGCTGGTCGCGATCGAGCCGAAGACGGGCGATGTGCTCGCGTTCGTGTCGTCGCCGAGCTTCGACCCGAACTCGTTCGTCGACGGCATCGACCAGCAGACCTGGGACGAGCTGAACAACTCGACCGACAAGCCGCTCCTGAACCGCCCGCTGCACGGCACCTATCCGCCCGGCTCGACGTACAAGCCGTTCATGGCGCTCGCCGGCCTGACGCTCGGCAAGCGCACGCCGGGCTGGGGCTTCCAGGATCCCGGCTACTTCACGTTCGGCGGCCACACGTTCCGCAACGACGTGCGCTCGGGCCAGGGCTGGGTCGACATGAACAAGGCGATCATGGTGTCGAACGACACCTACTTCTACATGCTCGCGCGCGACCTCGGCGTGAACTCGATCGCGAACTTCATGAAGCCGTTCGGCTTCGGCCAGATCACCGGGATCGACATCCAGGGCGAGGCGCGCGGGATCCTGCCGTCGACCGACTGGAAGAAGAAAGCGTTCAAGAAGGCCGCGCAGCAGAAGTGGTTCGACGGCGAGACGATCAGCCTCGGGATCGGCCAGGGCTACAACTCGTTCACGATCCTGCAGCTCGCACACGCGACCGCGACGCTCGCGAACAACGGCGTCGTGATGAAGCCTCACCTCGTGAAGGAAGTCGAGGATCCGATCACGCGCGGGCGCCGCCTGACCGTGCCGAAGGAAAGCGAAACGATCCCGCTCAAGCAGGCCGACATCGACGTCGTGAAGCGCGGGATGGAGAACGTGATCGAGAACCCGTCCGGCACCGCGTACAAGGTGTTCCGCGGCGCGCCGTACCTCGCCGCCGGCAAGACCGGTACCGCGCAGGTGTTCTCGCTGCAAGGCTCCAACTACAAGGGCCACCTGCTCGCCGAGCACCTGCGCGACCACGCGCTGTTCATCGCGTACGCGCCGGTCGACCATCCGCAGATCGCCGTCGCGCTGGTTGTCGAGAACGGTGGCTGGGGTGCGCAGGCCGCCGGCCCGATCGCGCGCCGCGTGCTCGACTTCTTCCTCGTCGACCGCCAGAACCCGCAGAACGAGGCCGCGGCCGTGGCTGCCGCGGCGTCGGCGACCGAACCCGTCAATGCGCCGGTGATCGGCGACGCGAACAAGCCGGCTGCCGTCGCGGCCGGCTTCACCGCGCTGCCGCAGCCGGTCGTGCCGACCGCGGCCAGCGCGGCGGAAGCAGCATCGGCCGCGGCCGCCTCCGAAGCATCGGCTGCCGCCAGCGCCAGCGCCGCCCCGCCGGCCAGCGCCAGTGCCGCTGCGCCGAGGGCCGCGAGCCTGCCGCCGATTAGGCGCCCGCACCGGCCACGCCGGCCCGCCAGCGATGCGCAGCCGCTCGTCGCCACGCCGCGCGACGACAATCACCGTGCAACGGCCCCCGCGAAGGCGGCGGACGCCGGCACCGCTCATTAACGGAGAAAGGCATGCAATTCGACAAGCGCGCCTGGCTCGACAAGATCAAGCAGATGTTCGCGGGCTTCGACCGCCCGCTCGCCCTCATCGTGTTCCTGCTGCTGTGCGTCGGCATCGTCACGCTGTATAGCGCGGCGATCGACATGCCCGGCCGCGTCGAGGACCAGTTGCGCAACATCCTGCTGACGTTCGTGCTGATGTGGGTGATCGCCAACATCCCGCCCACGACGCTGATGCGCTTCGCGGTCCCGCTCTATACGTTCGGGGTCGCGCTATTGATTGCGGTCGCGCTGTTCGGGATGACCAAGAAGGGCGCGAAGCGCTGGCTGAACGTCGGCGTCGTGATCCAGCCGTCGGAAATCCTCAAGATCGCGACACCGCTGATGCTCGCGTGGTACTACCAGCGCCGTGAGGGCGGGCTGCGCTGGTACGACTTCATCGTCGCGTTCGGGATCCTGCTGGTGCCGGTCGGGCTGATCGCGAAGCAACCCGACCTCGGCACGGGCCTGCTCGTGTTCGCGGCCGGCTTCTTCGTGATCTACCTCGCCGGCCTGTCGTTCAAGCTGATCGTGCCGGTGCTCGTCGCGGGCGTGATCGCGGTCGGCTCGATCGCCGTGTTCGAAGAGCGCATCTGCCAGCCCGAAGTGCAGTGGCCGCTGATGCACGATTACCAGAAGCACCGCGTATGTACGCTGCTCGACCCGACTTCCGACCCGCTCGGCAAGGGCTTCCACACGATCCAGGCCGTGATCGCGATCGGCTCGGGCGGCGTGCTCGGCAAGGGCTACCTGAAAGGCACGCAGGCGCACCTCGAATTCATTCCGGAGAAGCACACCGACTTCATCTTCGCGGTGTTCTCCGAGGAATGGGGGCTCGTCGGCGGGCTCGTGCTGCTGACGCTGTACATGGCGCTGATCGCACGCGGGCTCTATATCGCCGCGCAGGGCGCGACGTTGTTCGGCCGCCTGCTCGCGGGCTCGCTCACGCTCGCGTTCTTCGTCTATGCGTTCGTCAACATCGGGATGGTGAGCGGCGTGCTGCCGGTCGTCGGCGTGCCGCTGCCGTTCATGAGTTATGGCGGCACCGCGCTCACGACGCTCGGCATCGCGATCGGGATGATCATGAGCGTCGGGCGGCAGCGGCGGTTGATGAAGAGTTGACCGCGCGGCACGCACCGCATAAAGAAAAACGGCGCATCGGCGCCGTTTTTTTTCGACTGCGGATGACAAGCGCGGCCACGCAGTGCCGCGTGGCGCGCGCCCCGGCTCACGGCGGCGGTGCGTGCGCCCCGCCCGGCTCCGCGCCGGCGCCCGATGCCGGCCCCTGCGCCTTCAGCCGCGCACTCAGCTCCTTGAATTTCAGCCCGGCCGTCTCGTCGCCCTGCGCGGCCGCCGCCGCGTAATACGCCCGCGCGATGTTGAGGTTCTGCGCGACGCCGTCGCCACCGCGCTCGTAGAACGACGCGGTCACGTACTGCGCGGTCGGCTCGCCCGCGTCGGCGGCCTGCTTGTACCACGTGAACGCCTGCCGGTTGTCGCGCGGCGTGCCGCGTCCGTCGAGGAACTGGTTCGCGAGCGACAACTCGGCCTGCACGTGCCCCTGCTTCGCCGCCCGCAGGAACCAGCGGTGCGCTTCGGCCGGATCGCGCGCGACGAACTCGCCGTCGTCGAACATCCGGCCGTATACATACTGCGCATGCGACATGTTCGCGTCGGCCGCGCGCTTCAGCCAGCGCAGCCCTTCGTCGACGTTCGCGGTCACGCCTTCGCCCGTCAGCAGCATCATCGCGTAGTTGAATTGCGCGAGACGGTCGCCGCGCTCGGCCGCGTCGTGGAACTGCACCAGCGCCGCACGAAAGTCGCCGGCGTTGTAGTCGGCGACCGCCGACTGCGTCTCGTGCGACGGATCGGGCTTCGCCTGCGGCGCGCCCTGCGCGGCAGCCGCGATCCACACGACCCACAGGCCGAGCACCGCGCCGACCTGCCGGCGCCTCCCGATCCCACCCTGCGCGCGCCCACGGCACGCGCCATCGCCACCGTTCATGACCGCACCTCCTGCAGCGCCTGCCGCGTTGCCCGCAACAACCAGCTGACGTCGGCCGACACCGTGATCATCCGGTAGCCGGCCTCGCGATACTGGCGCGCGGCCGCCGTATCGCCCGCGAAGATACCGACCGCGACGCCGGCCTGCCGGCCGGCCGCGAGCACGCGCGCCATCGCGGTTTCGACGTCCGGGTGACGGATGTCGCCAAGGTGCCCGAGGCTCGCCGCGAGATCGGCCGGGCCGACGAACAGGCAATCGATGCCGGGCAGCGCCGCAATCCGCTCGACTTCATCGACGCCGCGCGCCGATTCGATCTGCACGATCACCGCGACCTGCGCATTCGCCGTCTGCACGTAGTCGCGACGCATGCCGAACGCCGCCGCGCGCACCATGCCCGCGACGCCGCGCAGCCCGTCCGGCGAATCGGGCGACGGATAGCGCGTGAGCCGCACCGCGTGCGTGGCGTCGTCGAGCGTCTCGATGCAGGGAAACATCAGCGTGCGCGCGCCCGCATCGAGCGCACGCTTCACGAGCCACGGCTCACGCGCCGGCACGCGCACGACGGGCTCGCTCGGCAGATGGGCGGCGGCGATCGCGCGCAACTGCGATGCAACATCGCGGCTGTCGTTCGGCGCGTGCTCCATGTCGATGCAGAGCCAGTCGTAGCCGGCATGTGCGAGCGCTTCCGCGACCGACTCGCTGCCGAGCGACAGCCACAGGCCGTACAGCGGCTCGTCGCCGTCGCGCAGGCGTTGTTTGAGGGAATTGGTGAGCGTGCTCATCGATACGGCCTCCTGGACGGAACGGCAAGCGAACGGGACAAGCAACGGGCAAAGCGGAGCGCGACACACCGGGCAGCGAAGCACGGCGGCGCCAGGACCGGGCCCTGGAACGTTGGTCGGCCATGGGCGGCCGATCTGACAGCGCCGACCGCACGACCCGCGCACGGCGGCGTTTTTCGGCGCCACGCAACGATCATAGCGCGGCGTTGCGCGAAATGTGGGAACGGACGGGGAGCGAGGCGGGACGGGGCCGCGGGGTGCGGCGTCAGGCAGCCCGCGCCGGGTGGCGGGGCGGCCGGGAAGGCGGGATCAGCGGCCGGGCTGGCGCTCGACGTCGGCCCAGCAGTTCGGCGTTTCGTACAGGCGCACGCGCTCGAGCCGCAGGTTCACGCCGTAGTGCGCGTCGTACACGTTCGCGAGGATGTCGAACGCGATCGCCGCGAGGTTCTCGACGGTTGGAATCCGGTCGATCACGACCGTCTTGTGGTCGGCCATCTGCTCGAGGAACGAGCGCACGACGTCGTCTCGCGCATAGACCAGGAACGCGTGGTCCCACTTGCCGACCAGGTGCTCCATCGCGAGCGCCTTCACGTCGGCGAAATCCATCACCATGCCGCGGTCGGGCGCCCCCTCGGTATCGACGAGATCGCCGCGCAGCGTGACTTCGAGCACATAGCGATGGCCATGCAGGTTCCGGCACTGGCTGCGGTGGTCGGGAATGCGGTGGCCCGCGTCGAATTCGAGTTTTCGGGTAATCAGCACGATGTCAAAAGCCGGGGCTCAGGGAATGTTCAGATATTTGTGGGTCTGCATCGACAGCCGCCACTGCGGATGACGCTTGCACCAGTCGATCGCGAGCTTCGTATTGAGGTCGCGCGACGGGCCGTCCATCGGCTGGACGAGGTAATACTCGAAGTCGAGCTTCGCGTAGTCGGCCAGCCGCTGGTTGTCCTGCGGGATCACGACCTTCAGCTCGTTGCCCTTCGTGACGACGAGCGGCGCGTCGGCCTTCGGGCTCACGCAGATCCAGTCGATCGATTCGAGCACCGGCAGCGAGCCGTTGGTCTCGATCGCGATCTCGAAGCCGGCCGCGTGCAGCGCGTCGACGAGCGGCTGGTCGAGCTGCAGCATCGGCTCGCCGCCCGTGCAGACGACGAAGCGGTGCGCCTCGCCCTCCGGCCACAGGCCGGCGATCGTCGCGACGAGCGCTTCGGCATCCTTGAACTTGCCGCCGTTCTCGCCGTCGGTGCCGACGAAGTCGGTATCGCAGAAGCGGCACACGGCCTCCGCACGATCCTCTTCGCGGCCCGACCACAGGTTGCAGCCGGCGAACCGGCAGAACACGGCCGGCCGGCCCGCGTTCGCGCCCTCGCCCTGCAACGTGTAGAAAATTTCCTTGACCGCGTAAGTCATCGTCCTTCGTCCGGCTCGCGCCGCTCGTTGTCGATCAGAATCCGTTAATCACCAGGCGCTGCCGTTGCCGCTGCATCACAGCGGCGCTTCGGTCACCCGCTCGCCCTTCAGGTAGGCCTCGTAGCCGCGCTTGCGCAGCTTGCAGGCCGGGCATTCGCCGCAGCCGAAGCCCCAGTCGTGCAGTTCCGCGCGCTCGCCCACGTAGCACGTGTGCGTCTCGACGCGGATCAGTTCGACGAGCGCTTCGCCGCCGAGCTGTTCGGCGAGCTGCCAGGTTTGCGCCTTGTCGAGCCACATCAGCGGCGTCTCGAGCACCATGCGCGTATCCATCCCGAGGTTCAGCGCGACCTGCAGCGCCTTCATCGTGTCGTCGCGGCAGTCGGGATAGCCCGAGAAATCCGTCTCGCACATCCCGCCGACCAGCACGCGCAGCCCGCGGCGATAGGCGATCGCCGCGGCGATCGTCATGAACATCAGGTTGCGGCCCGGCACGAACGTGTTCGGCAGGCCGTTGGCCGTCGTCTCGATCTCGATCGTGCGCGTCATCGCGGTATCGCTGATCGCGCCGAGCACCGACAGGTCGATCATGTGATCGTCGCCGAGCCGGTCCGACCAGGCGGGAAAGTCACGCTTCAGCGCTTCGCGCACGCCTTCGCGACATTCGAGCTCGACGCGGTGGCGCTGGCCGTAATCGAAGCCGAGCGTCTCGACCGTCTGGTAGCGTTCGAGGGCCCATGCCACGCACGTGGCCGAGTCCTGCCCGCCGGAAAACAACACGAGCGCGCCGTCTTTAGCGTCTGTCCGAATCACCGTGATACTCCGTGAATGTGTAGGCTCGCGTCGCGCTGCGCCCCGGGGCCGGCTGCCGCCGGGCGGCCCGACGCGTGCCGGCCTGGGCCGGCTCGACCAGTATAGGCAGCGCAATCGGCCGCGAACGCGGCGGAGCGCTTATACCGCCCATCGCGCGGCATCGTTGCCGCGCGCCACGGCGGCGCCACGCTGGCAGCCTGCCGTGCGCATGAAGCGATGCGCTAAGTTATTGAGCGGACACGGATTTTATCATGCCCTCATGAACACTGCCGGGCACGCCATCCCACGCCACTGGTCACGCAAACCCCACCACAAACGAAAAACCCCAAGAACCTTCCGATTCTTGGGGTTTTAATTCTGGTGGCCTGGGTCGGAATCGAACCAACGACACGCGGATTTTCAATCCGCTGCTCTACCAACTGAGCTACCGGGCCAACGAAGAAGAGAAAGTATATCCATCCTTCGTTACTTGATCAAGTACTTTCACGAAATATTTTATACGGCGCCTTCGGACGGCTTCTTGCCGAGCTCGACGCCGAGCTGCTTGAGCTTGCGATACAGGTGCGTGCGCTCGAGGCCCGTCTTCTCCGCGACGCGCGTCATGCTGCCGTTTTCGCGCGCGAGGTGATATTCGAAGTACGCGCGCTCGAACGCATCGCGCGCTTCGCGCAACGGGATGTCGAACGGGATCGCGGCCGTCTGGCCCGCGAGGCCGAGTGCCGAAGCCATGTCGTCGCCGAGCGTCGGCAGCGCGGCCGCGGACGCCACCGCCGCGGGCCCCGCCGCCTGCCCCGCACCGGCCTTCGCCGCCGCGTTCGCGGACACCGGCGCCGCACCGCGGGCGAGACCGTGCTCGACGGACTTCAGCAGCTTCTGCAGCGCGATGGGTTTCTCGAGGAAATCGAGCGCGCCGATCTTCGTCGCCTCGACGGCCGTATCGATCGTCGCGTGCCCGGACATCATGATCACGGGCATCGTCAGCAGCCCCTGCGCCGCCCACTCCTTGAGCAACGTCACGCCGTCGGTATCGGGCATCCAGATATCGAGCAGCACGAGATCGGGCGCCTGATTCAACCGGTATTCCCGCGCGGCCTGCGCGTTCTCCGCCGCCTCGACGACGTGTCCTTCATCGCTGAGGATCTCCGAGAGCAATTCCCGGATGCCCATTTCATCATCTACCACCAGGATGGTTGCCATTTACGCTGCCTTTGTCTGCTCACTTGCTTTTGTCTTGGCGGGGGCCGCCCCGTCCTGCACGCCCGATTCGGCGCCTGGCGCATCGCTCGCCATCTGCAGGAACAGGATCGACACCTGCGCACCCTCGACGGTCTCGCCGTGCATGCGATTGCGCAGATCGATCCGCGCACCGTGCTCATCGACGATCTTCTTGACCGTGGCCAACCCCAGACCCGTGCCCTTCGCCTTCGTCGTCACATAAGGCTCGAACGCGCGAGTCAGGATGCGCGCCGGAAAACCGGGCCCGTTGTCGGACACGGTAAGACGTACCGCGACGCGCGTTTTGCCCTCGGCGTCGGGATCGCCATATTCTACTGTCTTGGTTTCGATCAACACACGCGGATGCGCCGACTCCGCGACCGAATCCTGCGCATTCTGCAGCAGGTTGTGAATCACCTGGCGCAGTTGCGTCGCATCACCGCGTATCACCGGCAGCGACGGCGCGAGCTCGGCGACGATCGCGCTCTTGCCTTCGCCCACACCGTACAGCCCGAGCACCTCGCTCGCCAGTTCGTTCAACTGCAGGTTCGAGAGCACCGCCGGCGGCGTGCGCGCGTATTCGCGGAAATCGTCGACCATCCGCTTCATCGCGGCGACCTGATTGACGATCATCGTCGCGCCGCGCTTGAGCACATCGGCATCGGGCG
The DNA here is from genome assembly GCF_002223055.1 of Burkholderia sp. HI2500. Lineage (NCBI taxonomy): Bacteria > Pseudomonadati > Pseudomonadota > Betaproteobacteria > Burkholderiales > Burkholderiaceae > Burkholderia > Burkholderia sp. HI2500. The sequence continues at coordinate 969,099 of NZ_NKFL01000005.1, forward strand.
GGGCGAGCTTGTCGGAGAGCTTCATCTGCAGCCGCTCCGCCGACAGCTGAATCGGCGTCAGCGGATTCTTGATCTCGTGCGCGAGCCGGCGCGCGACCTCACCCCATGCAACTGAACGCTGCGCGGAAATCACGTCGGAGATGTCGTCGAACACGACGACGTAACCGGACGTCTGCGGATCGTCGGCCTGCCCCTCGACCGTCGACACGAGGCGCGTGCCGCGCACGAGCAACGTCAGCGGATCGGCTTCGCCCGGCACCTCGATCGCGAACTGCTGCTGCCAGTGGCCGCGATCGCCGCTGCCGCCGTCGGACGCCGCCTCGCGATCGGCAAACGCCTTGCGCACCATCGCGCCGAACCCGGCGGCCACGCCGATCCGGTCGAGCGTCGTGCCGATCAGCGTGTTGAACGGCTGCCGGAAGATCCGCTCGGCGCCGCGATTGGCCGTCGTCAGCCGGAACTGCCGGTCGAGCACGAACACGCCGGCCGTCAGGTTCGCGAGGATGCTCTCGAGATACGTCTTCGAATGCTCGAGCGCGACGCGGTTCTTCTCGACCGCGAGCCGCGCCTCGGACAACTGACGCGTCATCGCGTTGAACGACTGCGTGAGGAAGCCGAGCTCGTCGCGCGTCTTGATCTCGCGCTTCGGCGTGTAGTCGCCTTCGGTGACCTCCTTCGTGCCCTGCGCGAGCAGGAACAGCGGCCGCGCGAGCTGCTGGCCGAGCGCGAGCGCGAGCATCATCGCGATGAAGGTCGCGAGGAACAGCGCAAGCGTCAGCGTGCCGATGTACATCTTGCGCAGCCCCGTGCGGCCCAGCGACTTTTCCTGGTACTCGCGATACGCGCGCTGCACGGCGTCCGCGTTGTGGGCAAGCGTCGGCGGCACCGGCTGCGTGAGCTGCAGGAAGCGTTCCGCCGGCTGCAGCAACGACGTCGATGCATCGGGAATCGGCCGCACGACGCGCAACCGCAGCGCACCCTTCGCGCCGTGCGCGCGCGGGTCGCCGTCGACTTCACCCTCGATCGCCGCGTACGCGCCGTGTTCGCGCGCCTGGTTCAGCATCAGCGGCGTCGGCAGGTCGTCCGGAATCAGTGCCGCGAAATTGCCCGACGCCTGCGCGACGATGTGCAGGTCGGGCGCCGCACCCGAGCCGCCGCGGCTCGGCTCGACGATCGTCGCGTCCTGCACGCCGAACTGGTCGCGCAGGCGCAGCAGCGTGAGCGTCGTGCCGTTGGTGTTCGCATCGACGCTCGCGAGCTGGTCGGACATCAGCCGCGCCTTCGTCTGCAGATCGGACAGCGACGCATCGAGCATCCCGCGGCCGAGGTTCAGGCCGGCCGTCAGCGCCGTCTCGACGTTCACGTCGAACCACGACTCGATACTGCGCGACACGAACTGGTACGACACGATGTAGATGATCCCGCCCGGCACCACGCCGACGAGCGCGAAGAACACCGCGAGCTTCGCGAGCAGCCGCGTGCCGAACTTGCCCTTCCTCAGGCGCACGACGATCATCCCGATCAGCCCGAGCACCACGAGCAGGAACACGAGCGCGACGACGATGTTCGTCGCGTACAGCCACGAGTAGTAGCGGTCGAAGAATTCGGTGTTCGCGCTCGCGGCCGCGAGCAGCACGAGCAGCAGCAGCGCGGTCAGCGCGACGGTCGAGACGATCACGCGAATGAGGAGGCTCTTCCCGCTGGCCGCGCGGCGCACTTTATTTAGCACGTTCGGTCACCGTGAAGTTGAAGCGCTTCCAGTCGGACCCGAGCGTCCAGTCGCGGTTGTTCACGGCATCGACCTGGAACGGCTTCGGCATCAGCGCCGTATCGAGCTGCATCCGCACCGACGCCGTGTAGGTTTCACCGGCGCGCACCTGGTTGCGGTCGATCACGTGCCACGACGTGATGTGCCTGACGACCGCGAGCGCGTCCTTCAGCGACGGGAAACCGAGCTGCAGGCCGCCCGTCGACACGCGATACTCGCGCGTGAGCGGCTGGAACGACAGGCGGATCGTCTGCGTCACCGCCACCGGCTGCTCGTCGAACCAGTACCAGCGCGCACGGCTCAACTCGAAGTCGGTCGTGAAATAAAGCGGAATGCCCTTGTTGACGGCATCCTCGAGGTTCGGGTTCAGTTCGAAATCGAAGCGTGCGTCGAGCGCCCAGCCGCTTCCGTCGGACTGGAGCGACGCGCGCTGCACGGCGATCGACTCGGCATGCGCCGGCCGGACGACGGCCAGGCACAGCGTCAACGCGACCATCAGGACGGCCGCGAGCCGAAGTGGAAAAAGGTGTTTGATCGTCACCGTTTCTGAAACCGCGCGTAGAAAAATCCGTCGTGATCGGTGTTCTGGTCGAGTGCGCCGGCGGCCGCCCCTCCCTGCACTCCGCCCGGCAGCAGCTGGCCGGGGGCGTCCAATCGTACCGCATCTTCACAGGCCGCTTCAAACCAGCGGGCCTGCAGTTCGCCTTCCTCGGGGAAGACCGAACAGGTCACGTAAAGCAGTTCGCCGCCCGGCTTCACGAGCGGCCACAACGCCGCCAGGATGCGGCGCTGTTCCGCGACGAGCGCCGGGATGTCGGCCTCGCGGCGCAGCCAGCGAATGTCAGGGTGCCGACGCACGATGCCGGACGCCGAGCACGGCACGTCCGCAAGGATGCGGTCGAACGGGCGCCCGTCGTACCACGCATCGGGCGCACCCGCATCGCCGACACGCACGTCCGCTTCGAGCGACAGTCGCACGAGGTTCTCGCCGATCCGTGCCGCGCGCGCGGCGTCGCTTTCCAGCGCGACGACTTCCGCATCGGCCAATTCGAGAATATGACCGGTCTTGCCGCCGGGCGCCGCGCATGCGTCGAGCACGCGCATGCCGTCGCGCGCACCGAGCCACTCGGCGGCGAGCTGCGCGCCGGCGTCCTGCACCGACACGACACCGTCGGCAAACCCCGGAATGCGATCGACCGGCAGCGCCGACGCGAGCCGCACCGCATGCCGGCCGATCGCAGTCGCGTCGATCCCGTTCTCGCGCAGCGTCTCGAGATACGCGTCGACGCTCGCGCGGCGCGCGTTCACCCGCAGCGTCAGCGGCCCTTGCCGCTCGCCGGCCGCGAGGATCGCCTGCCATGCGTCGGGCCACGCGCGCTGCACCGAAGCGACCCACCACGCGCGGTAGTTCCAGCGCGCGACGACATCGTCCTGCAGCGCCGCGACGAGCGTGTCGCGCTCGCGCAGGAAACGGCGCAGCACCGCGTTGACCATCCCCTTCGCGAACGCGCATTCGCGGCGCGCGCCGATCACGGTCACTGCCTGGTCGACCACCGTGAACGCCGGATACGCGGCCTCGTCCGCCGGGTCGAGCAGCAGCGCGAACGCACCGGCGAGCACCGCGTGCACGTAGGCGGGCGGCGCCTTGCTGATGAGCCGGCCGATCAGCCAGTCCGCACTGCCGAGACGGCGCATCGTCCGGTAAGCGACGTCCTGCGTCGCCCCGCGCGCGAGCGCCTGCGCACCGGACGGCATCTGCGCGAATACCGCCGACAGCGCAGCCGGCAGCGCGGTGCCGCGCCGCACCGCATCGACCGCCTGCGCGGCCGCGTCGAGGGCGAAGCCGAGCGAATCGGGCGCGAGATGCAGCGCGGACAGGCGCGCCGGGCGGCCGGAAGAAGACGGAGCGGTAGAACGGGTTCGTGTCATCGGAGCAAATTCGGCAAACAAGCGCGGCCAACGGGCACAGCAAGCCAATGCGGCAAACGGCGGGATCGCGGCGCCCGTGGGCTCTGCCATCCCAAACCGGGCATTGTAGCGTGCGATGCTGCAGGCCCTTTGGCCCCTTTACGGCACGCGCAAATGAAACACCCCGCAGCGCGAAGCGTGCGGGGTGGTGTGACGGCCCCCGCGCGGCAACTGCCGCACGGTGTGCCGTGGCTTAGTCGAAGCGGCCGGTACGCGCCATCTCCATCAGGCGCGCGATGCGCTCCTCGGTGGCCGGGTGCGTCGAGAACAGATTCTGCAGGCCGCCACCGTGCAGCGGGTTCATGATCATCATCTGCGCGGTGGCCGGATGCTGCTCGGCCGCCTGGAACGGGATGCCCGCCGCATAGCGATGGATCTTGTCGAGCGCGGTCGCGAGCGATTGCGGATCGCCGGAAATCTGCGCGCCGCCGCGGTCGGCCTCGAACTCGCGAGCCCGCGAAATCGCCATCTGGATCAACGCGCCTGCGATCGGTGCGAGCAGCGCGACCGCGATACCCGCGATCGGGTTGGCCGGCCGGCCGTTCTCGTCGCGCCCGCCGAAGAACATCGCGAAGTTCGCGATGGCCGAGATCGCGCCCGCCATCGTCGCGGTGATCGTCGAGATCAGGATGTCGCGGTGCTTCACGTGCGCAAGCTCGTGCGCCATCACGCCGCGCATCTCGCGCTCCGACAGCACGCGCAGGATGCCCGTTGTCGCGGCGACGGCCGCGTGCTCGGGGTTGCGGCCCGTTGCGAACGCATTCGGCGCATCCTCGTTGATCAGGTAGACGCGCGGCATCGGCAGGTTCGCGCGCGTGGCCAGCTCGCGCACCATCCGGTAGAACTGCGGCGCCGTGTTCTCGTCGACTTCCTGCGCGTTGTACATGCGCAGCACCATCTTGTCCGAGAACCAGTAAGAGAAGAAATTCATGCCGAGCGCGAACAGCAGCGCGATCGTCATGCCCCGCGAGCCGCCGATCATCCCGCCGATCACGATGAACAGGGCCGTGATCGCGGCCATCAGCATCGCCGTTTTGACCCAATTGAACATACCCACTCCTTATCCGTCAGGGGACCCGCCGCGCATCAAAAGGGCACGGCGGAAAATTGTAAGCGTTTTGTTAGATAAGGTCTTGCCGGAAAAATTCAATCTCACCGTTGCGATGTTGCAAGACGAAGACCGAGGCCGACGAAAGCGCTGCCGACCGTGCGGTCAAGCCACTTCTTGACGCCCGGCTTGCCGGAGAAGCGTGCCGTGACACTGCCCGCGACCCACGCGACGAGGCTGGTCCACACCGTGCTCATCACGACGAACACACCGCCGAGGGTCAGGAACGCCCATGCCTTGTGCGGGCTGTCGGCCGACACGAACTGCGGGAAGAACGACACGAAGAACAGCACGACCTTCGGGTTCAGCACGTTGGTCCAGAAGCCCTGCATGAACAGCTGGCGCAGCGGCTTCGCGGCTTGCGTGGCCGCCGTGCCCGACGGCTCGGCCGCCTGCTTCGCGATGATCATCCGCACGCCCAGGTAGATCAGGTAGGCGGCGCCGACCAGCTTGATCACCGTGAATGCGGCAGCCGACGCCGCGAGCAGCGCGGTCAGGCCGAATGCGCAGGCGAGCGCGTGAACGCAGCAGCCGGCCGAAATGCCGAACGCCGACATCAGCCCCGCGCCGCGGCCCTGCGCGACGCTGCGGCCGACGATATAGGCCGTATCGGGGCCGGGCGTGACGTTCAGCAGGAAGACTGCCAGCACGAAGAAGCCGAAATGGGTGATGCCGAACATGAAAACCTCGAAACCGGGGAGCGCAGGGAAATTCTACGCGCGCCTGCCGCGCCGCGCGACTCGACCATCCGGCCGATTGCGCACGCCCGGCAGGCCGTGTCGAATGGCGGTCAGGCAGCGTCAGGCAACGTCGGTCAGCGCGAAACGCTGGCCCGCGGCGAGCGGCGAGCCGGCCAGGAATTCGCGCGCGGGCAGCCGCTTGCCGCCCGGCTTCTGCAACTGCGTGACGCGCAGCGCACCGCTGCCGCACGCGACGACCACGCCTTCCGGCGCGGCTTCGACGATCGTGCCGGGCGCCGCGTCGCCGCGCGCCGCCACCGGCTCGGCTGCCCACAGCTTGATCGCCGCGCCGTCGAGCGTCGCGACGCCGCCCGGGAACGGATCGAACGCACGCACCTGGCGCGCAAGCACGTCGGCCGGCTTGCGCCAGTCGAGCGCCGCTTCGTGCTTGCCGATCTTTTCCGCATAGGTCACGCCGTCGGCCGGCTGCGGTGTCGCCGGCAGCACGCCGTCGCGCTCGAGCTGCACGAGCGCGTCGACGATCAGTCGCGCGCCTTCGGCGGCGAGCCGGTCGTGCAGCGTCGCGGTCGTCTCGTCGGGCGCGATCGCGATGCGCGCTTCCTCGATCATCGCGCCGGTGTCGAGGCCGATGTCCATCTGCATCAGCGTGACGCCCGTCTCGGCATCGCCGGCCTCGATCGCGCGGTGGATCGGCGCGGCGCCGCGCCAGCGCGGCAGCAGCGACGCGTGAATGTTGATGCAGCCGGCGCGCGGAATGTCGAGCACTTCCTGCGGCAGCAGCAGGCCGTAGGCGGCGACCACCATCACGTCATGCGGCGTCGAGCGCAGCAGCTCGATCGCGTCGGCCGCCTCGGCCGGGTACTTGCCCGCGCGGCGCAGCGACGGCGGTTGCGCGACGGGCATCCCGTGCTCGACGGCATAGCGCTTCACCGCGCTCGCCTGCAGTTTCATCCCGCGCCCGGCAGGGCGATCGGGCTGGGTGAGCACGAGCGGCACCGGAAAACCGGCCTCGTGGATCGCGGCGAGGGCAGCCGCGGCGAATTCCGGCGTGCCGGCAAAAACTACGCGCAACGTATGGGTCATGACAGCGTTCGGGGTCGGGCAAGGCGAACGCGCGTTACATCGCGCGTTCGAGTTTCTTCATCTTCGTCTTGATGCGCGTCTGCTTGAGCGGCGACAGGTATTCGACGAACACGCGCCCCATCAGGTGATCCATCTCGTGCTGGACGCACACGGCCAGCAGGCCCTCGCAGTCGAGCTCGAAAGTCTCGCCCTGCTCGTTGAGCGCGCGCACGCGCACATGATCGGGACGCTCGACTTCGTCGTAGATGCCGGGCACCGACAGGCAGCCCTCTTCATAGATCTGCTTTGCATCGCTCGACCACACGATCTCCGGGTTGATGAACGCGCGCAGCTCGTTCTTCTCCTCGGAGACGTCGATCACGATCACGCGCTCGTGCACGTCGACCTGCGTGGCGGCAAGGCCGATCCCTGGCGCCGCATACATGGTCTCGGCCATGTCGGCGACGAGCTTGCGGATCCGGTCGTCGACCTTGTCGACGGGCTTCGCGACCTTGTGCAGCCGCTTGTCGGGGTAATGAAGAATATTGAGTAAAGCCATGGCGTTCGGTATTCGGTGGAGCGGCGTGCCGCATCGGCCATCCGGCCGGCTGGCGCTGCTGCCGGGATGCAATGAAGATGAGGCGGACGCGCGGCGAATCAATGCCGCGGATCACGCCTCCTGCAATTGGCCGGGCGCCTGCGCGCGCGGCCCTGTCGAGTATTTCGGATGATGAAAATTTTATCATGGCGCCACGCGGTCCGCTGGCCACCGCATTCGAGGGGCGCCTCATGTCGCCGCAAGCGCTGAGCCCCTCCGCCGTGCGCGCGTGGCTGCAGCTCGCGCATGCGCCCGGCCTCGCCCCGGCCGCACTGCAGGCACTGCTCGATGCGTTCAGCTCGCCGGACGCGCTGCTGCGTGCGCCCGACCACGCCATCACCGCCGTCACCAGCGCCGCCGCCGCCCTGGCCGTGCGCGCAAGCGAGCGCGGCGATCTCGACGCGCGCACCGACGCCGCGCTTGCGTGGCTCGACGCGCCGGGCAATGCGCTCGTCACGCTCAACGATCCGGCCTACCCGTCGCGGCTGCGCGACCTGCACGATCCGCCGCTGCTGCTATATGTAAAGGGCCGGCTCGACCTGCTGCACGCGCGCAGCCTCGCCGTGGTCGGCAGCCGCCACGCCACGCCGCAAGGGCTCGCCGACGCAACGCACTTCGCGCGCGAACTGTCCGACGCCGGGCTGCCGATCGTATCGGGCCTCGCGCTCGGGATCGACGCGGCCGCACATCGTGGCGGGCTCGACGGCCGGTCGGGCACGGTCGCGGTGATCGCGACCGGCGCCGATCTCGTCTACCCGGCGCGGCACCGCGCGCTCGCCCACGAGATCGCCGCGCACGGCGCGATCGTGTCGGAATGGCCGCTCGCCACGCCGGCCCGCGCCGCCCACTTCCCGCAGCGCAACCGGCTGATCGCCGCGCTCGCGATCGGCGCGCTCGTCGTCGAGGCCGCGCCGCGCTCCGGCTCGCTGATCACCGCGCGGCTCGCGAACGAACTGGGGCGCGATGTGTTCGCGATGCCGGGTTCGATCCATGCGCCGCTGGCGCAGGGCTGCCACGCATTGATTCGCGACGGCGCGAAGCTCACGGCGGCGCCGCTCGACGTGCTCGAGGAATACGGGTTGGGTGAATCGAAGGCCGGCACGGCGAGCGGTGCGGCGCGTTCCGGGCATCCGTGCGCGGGCACCGGCAGCCTCCGCGAAACCGAAACCGCCACTCAGCGTGCCGCGGCCGATGTTATCCACAATGGCGATGCCGTTCCGGCCACCGCGTCCGCCCGAGACGAAGCACCGTCGCCGGCGCCACCGCTGCCCGCCGCCCCGGCAGAGCAGGCCGTGCTTGCCGCATTGGGATACGGCCCCGTCACCTACGAATGGATCGCCGAGCACAGCAGCCTGCCTGACGACGTGCTGCACCGCGCGCTGCTGGCGCTGGAACTGGCCGGCCGCGTCGCCAGCCTCCCCGGCGGGCGCTTCGCGCGGCTTGACGCAGCGCGCACCTCGCCCGGGGACGGCGTGCTACATTCCCCCGCATAGGGGCGGCAAGGCCGCCGACGATACCCAAGGAAACCCATGCCCGCGCTGAATCTCGACACCGATGCGGATCGGATCGCCGAGCGCCTCGCCGATCCCGGCACGTTGCTCGTCGCCTGCCTGTGCGCCGAGTGGTGCGGCACGTGCCGCGACTACCGGACGGCCTTCGACCAGCTCGCCGACGCGCATCCGGACGCCTGCTTTGCCTGGATCGACATCGAAACGCATGCCGATCAGCTCGACGATCTCGACGTCGAGAACTTCCCGACCATCCTGATCGAAGATACCCACACCGCCCGCTTCTTCGGCACGGTGCTGCCGCATGCGGCGATCGTCGAGCGGATGCTGTCCGACCTGAGCGCGGTACCCGGTGCGCCGCACGCACCGAAATTGCGCAACATCCTGGCCGTCGAAGCCTGAATTCGCGAGCCGGCCGGTGGTTTAGCGCGCGTTTGCGCGCCCCGCCGCGCCGGGCGCTTGCCGCCGTTGCGCCCCCCCTCTATGATGAGCCGCTTTTTACGCGCTGAGCCGCCATTGCTGCGGCGTGTGCTATAAAGCGGTCGTAAAAGGGACCCACAACCGGCGAACCCGGTCTACCAACACACACCTGTCATGTCCAAAGCACTGATCATTGCGGAAAAGCCTTCTGTCGCGAACGACATCGCACGCGCTTTGGGCGGCTTTACCAAGCATGACGAGTATTACGAGAGCGACGATTTCGTCCTTTCGTCCGCTGTCGGCCACCTGCTGGAAATCGCCGCCCCGGAAGAGTACGAGGTCAAGCGCGGGAAATGGAGCTTCGCGCATCTGCCCGTCATCCCCCCGCATTTCGACCTGAACCCGATCGCAAAAAGCGAGTCGCGCCTCAAGGTGCTCACCAAGCTGTTGAAGCGCAAGGACGTCGACCGCCTGATCAACGCATGTGACGCGGGGCGCGAGGGCGAGCTGATTTTCCGCCTGATCGCGCAGCATGCGAAGGCGAAGCAGCCGGTCCAGCGCCTGTGGCTGCAGTCGATGACCCCGCAGGCGATCCGCGACGGCTTCGCGAACCTGCGCAGCGACGCGGACATGCTGCCGCTCGCCGACGCCGCACGCTGCCGCTCGGAAGCCGACTGGCTCGTCGGGATCAACGGCACCCGCGCGATGACCGCGTTCAACAGCAAGGGCGGCGGCTTCTTCCTGACGACAGTGGGCCGCGTTCAGACGCCAACGTTGTCGATCGTCGTCGAACGTGAAGAGAAAATCCGCCGCTTCGTCCCGCGCGACTACTGGGAAGTGAAGGCCGAATTCGCGTGCGCGGGCGGCTTCTACGAAGGCAAGTGGTACGACCCTAAATTCAAGCGCGACGAATTCGATCCGGAAAAGCGCGACTCCCGCCTGTGGAGCCTGCCGGCGGCCGAAACGATCGTCGCCGCGTGCCGCGACCAGATCGGCACGGTCTCCGAGGAATCGAAGCCGTCGACGCAGCTGTCGCCGCTGCTGTTCGACCTGACGAGCCTGCAGCGTGAAGCGAACAGCCGCTTCGGCTTCTCCGCGAAGAACACGCTCGGCCTCGCGCAGGCGCTGTATGAAAAGCACAAGGTGCTGACCTACCCGCGTACCGACGCGCGCGCGCTGCCGGAAGACTACCTGTCGACGGTCCAGTCCACGCTCGAGATGCTCAAGGAGAGCAACAACTACCTGCCGCACGCGAAGCAGGTGCTCGACAAGGGCTGGGTGAAGCCGAACAAGCGGATCTTCGACAACTCGAAGATCAGCGACCACTTTGCAATCATCCCGACGCTGCAGGCGCCGAAGTCGCTGTCCGAGCCGGAGCAGAAGCTGTACGACATGGTCGTGAAGCGCTTCCTCGCCGTGTTCTTCCCGGCCGCCGAATTCCGCGTCACGACGCGGATCACCGAAGTCGCCGGCCATCACTTCAAGACCGAAGGCAAGGTGCTGGTCGAGCCGGGCTGGCTGCAGGTGTACGGCCGCGACGCCGAAGGCGCGGATGCGAACCTCGTGCCGGTGCAGAAGGACGAGAAGGTGAAGACGGACGAAATCGCCGCCGTCGCGCTCGTCACGAAGCCGCCCGCACGCTACTCGGAAGCGACGCTGCTGTCCGCGATGGAAGGCGCGGGCAAGCTCGTCGAGGACGACGAACTGCGCGAGGCGATGGCCGCGAAGGGCCTCGGCACGCCGGCCACGCGCGCGGCGATCATCGAAGGCCTGCTCGGCGAGAAATACCTCGTGCGCGAAGGCCGCGAACTGATCCCGACCGCGAAGGCATTCCAGCTGATGACGCTGCTGCGCGGGCTCGGCGTGAAGGAACTCACCGCGCCCGAGCTTACCGGCGAATGGGAATACAAGCTGTCGCAGATGGAGCGCGGCAACCTCGGGCGCGAAGCGTTCATGCAGGAAATCGCCCGCATGACGCAGCAGATCGTCAAGCGCGCGAAGGAATACGATTCGGACACGATCCCCGGCGATTACGCGACGCTCGAGACGCCGTGCCCGAACTGCGGCGGCCAGGTGAAGGAAAACTACCGCCGCTTCGCGTGCACGAAGTGCGAGTTCTCGATCTCGAAGATCCCGGGCAGCCGGCAGTTCGAGATCGCGGAAGTCGAGGAGCTGCTGCGCGAGAAGACGATCGGCCCGCTGTCCGGCTTCCGCAGCAAGATGGGCCGCCCGTTCTCGGCGATCCTCAAGCTGTCCTTCGACGACGAGACGAAGAACTACAAGCTCGAGTTCGATTTCGGCCAGGACACCGGCGGTGAGGAAGGCGAAGCGCCCGACTTTTCCGCACAGGAGCCGGTCGGCGCGTGCCCGAAGTGCAAGGGCCGCGTGTTCGAGCACGGGATGAGCTACGTGTGCGAGCACTCGGTGGCCAACCCGAAGACCTGCGATTTCCGCTCGGGCAAGGTGATCCTGCAGCAGGAAATCACGCGCGAGCAGATGGGCAAGCTGCTGGCCGACGGCCGCACGGATCTGCTGCCGAACTTCAAGTCGTCGCGCACGGGACGCAACTTCAAGGCCTTCCTCGTGAAGCAGCCGGACGGCAAGATCGGCTTCGAGTTCGAGAAGAAGGAGCCGAAGGCCGCTGCCGCGAAGAAGACGGCAAAATCGGCGACGAAGGATGCCGAAACCGTGACGGAAGGCGCCGAAGAGAAACCGGCACCGGCCCGCAAGACCGCCGCCCGCAAGACGACGGCGCGCAAGACGGGCTCGTGACGGCCTGGCGGCCGGGCTCCCCGGCCATGCCGAACTCTGGCAGGCAGCCATAAAAAAACGCGGATCGATTGCTCGATCCGCGTTTTTCTTTGTGCCGGCGGCAACCGCCGCCAGGCCGTCGTGCCGTTACAGCGGCGACGGCGCCGCAACGCGCGTGCGCGGCGAACGCGGCAGACGCGGCGACAGGTTCGGGTCGGCCGCTTCCGGCTGCTCGGCACGTGTCTCGACACCGATCGGCGCGAGCGCCGAACTCTGCGCGGCCCACTGCTCGCCCATCGTCGCGTCGGTCGAGTGGCTGAAATGCTCGACGAGGTGGTCGATGAACGTGCGCACCTTCGCGGGCAGATGGCGCCGGCTCGGGTAAGCGATGTTGATCTCGACCTGCGGCAGCCGGAAATCCGGCAGCAGCCGCACGAGCGCGCCGCGCGCGATATCGCCGCCGATCAGGTAGCTCGGCAGAATCGCGACCCCCATCCCGAGCAGCGCGAACTGGCGCAGCATCGCGGTGTTGTTCGCGACGATCACATTGGTCGGGCGCACGCGCACTTCGCCGTCCGGCCCCGTGAACACACGCTCGTCACCCCAGTATTCGGTCGGCAGGCTCAGGCTCGGGTGCTCGGCGAGATGCTCCGGATGGGTCGGTACGCCGTGCTTCTCCAGATAGCTCGGCGTCGCGCACACGGTCATGCAGCCGGTGGTCAGGCGCCGCGTGACGATGCTCGCGCTGCGCATCTGGCGCGTGACGACGATGCCGACGTCGAAGCCTTCCTCGACGAGATCGACCTGCCGGTCGACCAGCGTGAGATCCGGCACCACTTTCGGGAAATTCTCCGTGTACGACTGCAACACGGGCGCGAGGTTGTGCAGGCCGAACACGACAGGCGCAACGATGCGCAACGTTCCGACCGGCTCGTGATTGCGCGCAACGACCATCTGCTCGACGTCCTCGAGCTCATCGAGGATCTGGCGAGCACGCTCCAGATAGACCTGGCCCGACTCCGTCAGGGAAAGGCTGCGCGTGGTGCGGTTCAGCAAACGCGTGCCGAGCCGGCCTTCCAGATCGGCGACGTGACGCGTCGCGACCGCGTTGGAGATATCCATTGCACTCGCGGCCCGCGCAAAACTGCCGAGATCTGCAACCTTGACGAACACGCGCATCGACTGCAAATGATCCATAAACGACTCCTGCCGCTGTTACAACTTCAAAAAGATGAAGCAAATGCGTAATTCTCCTACGACAGCGGAAATGATGCAGAGTTGCTCAACAAGGCCCCGGTTGACGATAAAAATAGTCAAAAATCCTCGCCTTATGCGGATAGTTGATCCAATTATTCTGATTGGAGCAACAATTGGGTGAACCTCGTCGAGTAAGTGGCCGAATCAGGAAGGACGTATTTGATGCGACACAACAGCGCACCCTTCCACCCGTCGCGCAAGCGGCGCCGGGTCAGGCCGCCGCCAATTGCGGCGGAGCGTAACAACCTGTTAAAAAGACACCATGAAGGCGGCCGACGTAGCATCATGTCGGCCCCGGCCGGGCGGGACGGGTGCGCGACGTGCGCCGCCGCCACCGCCGCTTTCAACGCGCGACACCCGCTCACCATGAAAATTGCCATCCTCGACGACTACCAGGACGCCGTCCGCAAGCTGAACTGCTTCGAGATGCTTGCCGACCACGACGTGAAGGTCTTCAACAATACGGTGCGCGGATTGGGACAGCTCGCCAGCCGTCTGGCGGAAGTCGAGGCGCTCGTGCTGATTCGCGAACGGACCCCGATTTCGTCGCAACTGCTCGCCAAGCTGCCGAACCTGCGCATGATCAGCCAGACCGGACGCATTTCGAGCCACATCGATCTCGAGGCGTGTACCGACCGCGGCATCGCCGTGCTCGAAGGCACCGGCTCGCCAATTGCCCCCGCGGAACTGACCTGGGCGCTCGTGATGGCCGCCCAGCGCCGCATTCCGCAATACGTCGCGAACCTGAAGCAAGGCGCGTGGCAACAGTCGGGCCTGAAGACGTCGGCGATGCCGCCGAACTTCGGCCTCGGCCAGGTGCTGCGCGGCCAGACGCTCGGCATCTGGGGCTACGGCAAGATCGGCCGGCTCGTCGCCGGCTACGGCAAGGCGTTCGGGATGAACGTGCTGATCTGGGGCCGCGAGCATTCGCTCGAGGCCGCGCGCGCCGACGGCTATACGGCCGCCGAAAGCCGCGAAGCGCTGTTCGAGCAGAGCGACGTGCTGTCGCTGCACCTGCGCCTGCATGACGACACGCGCGGGATCGTGAAGCAGGAAGACCTGATGCGGATGAAGCCGACGTCGCTGCTCGTCAACACGAGCCGTGCCGAATTGCTCGAGGAAAATGCACTGGTCAACGCGCTGTCGCACAACCGCCCGGGGATGGTCGCGATCGACGTGTTCGAGAGCGAGCCGATCCTGCAGGGCTACAGCCTGCTGCGGATGGAAAACGTGATCTGCACGCCGCACATCGGCTACGTCGAGCGCGAAAGCTACGAGCTCTACTTCAGCGCGGCATTCCGGAACATTCTGGCGTTCGACCAGGGCGACATGTCGAGCGTCGTCAACCCGGAAGCACTGACGCCGCGCCGCGTGCGCTGAGCGCCGCGGGCCGCGCCTGCCGCGCGGCCCCGCTTCCTGCTCCTCCTGCTTCCCGTCTTCAGGCGGCCACGCGGCCGCCCGTCATCGCGCCGACGCGCGTGAGGAAATGCTCGCCGTCGCGCCGCCCGAGGTCGTACGCATGCCGCATCTGCGACGGGCTCGTGTAATCCCAACTCGAAATCGGCACCTTGCTCGACGGCTGGACGTACAGCCGTCGCTGCTCGCCGTGCGCGACCGTGAACATCTGCGGGCGCGGGTACAGCCGCGTGACGAGCACCAGCACGTCGCCGGGCGTCGGGTCGAGCGCGTCGACCGGCACGTTGTCGACCATCCCGCCATCCAGCACGGGCCGGCCGCCGCGGCGCAGCACCGGCGTGAACGGCGGCGTGCAGGACGACTGCAGGATCAGATCGGCGAGATCGTCGACGCGCGCGCAGGCCTGCGCGCGCACGAATTCCGGCCGAAAGCCGAGCGAGCGCCCGAGCGTCGGGTGCAGCGTCTTGCGCACGTACTTCTCGATGTTGTACGCGACGAGCCCGGCGGCCACCGCGCTGCGCGCGCCGAGCCAGCGTGGCACATGCGACACGCCGATGCGGATCTCCGGCGCCGCGGCCAGCTTCGCGAACGGCTCGCCGTAGATGTCGAGCAGCGCCTGGCGGTAAATCCGGTAATGCGGAAACACGGGCTCGCGCCCGAACAGGTTGCCCCAGTACGCGTTCTTCCGGTTGTGGCGCAGCGCCTCTTCGTAATAGCGCATCACCCAGGCGGCGTCGCGCGTATACAGCATGCACGCGGTCGCCGCGCCGGCCGAGATGCCGGTGATCACGCGCGGGCGCAGGCCGAGCGCCGGCTGGGCGACGTCCCAGAAGCCAGCCTGCCACCAGCAGCGATTACCGCCGCCCGCAAAGACGATCTGGTCGAACATCGCGCCGCTCAGCTGACGAGCGCGTAGGTCGACGTCGCGTGAACGGCCATCTTGCCGTCCTCGTCGAACAGTTCGACTTCGCCGAACACGAGATTGCGGCCCATCCGCAGCACGCGTGCGGTGACGAGCACGTCGCCCTTGCGCACGGGCCGCATGAAGTTCGTGTTCAGCGATACGGTGGTCATCGGCCGGAACTCGCCGAGCGCGACCGAGATCGCGACCACCATCGCGGTGTCGGCGGCCGCCGTGAACACCTGGCCGCAGATGATGCCGCCCGAATGGCGGAATTCGCCGGAAAACGGCAGGCGCAGCGTGACGCTGTCGTCGCCGATCGACACGGGAACCAGACCGAGCGAGCGGACCCAGGGGGCCAGCAGGCGATCCAGCAATTCGCGGACTGCGTTTTCGTCCATCTTCGGGAAGCCCAGAAAGCGTTGCGCGACCGCCGCGCAACACGTGTGGCGTCATCATACCGGGAGCGCGAAAACTGCGATCGCTCGTGATCGGGCCGGCAACTGCCGTCGTGGTGACGAAATATTTTCAGGAAATTTGCAGAAAGGGCTTGCAAGACCCGAAATACCCGTGCATAATCTTTCTTCTGTTGGGGGCGTTAGCTCAGTTGGTAGAGCAGCGGACTCTTAATCCGTAGGTCGAGTGTTCGAGTCACTCACGCCCCACCAGGAATTCCGAAGCCCGGTTAGCGAAAGCTAACCGGGCTTTTTCCTTTTCCGCCGTCGCACGCGCGGCGCGCGTCCTGTCGCAGTACGCCATCGCACGCCTGTTCCACATCGTTTCCGCTAGAATCGTCCGACAAATATCACACGACCGGCGCAGGCACTGCCGTTTGCCCGCCGGCACTGAGAGAACATGGGACGTCAGACATGGAAGCATGTAACCGAGACGCGACCATTCAGAGAGCCTGGTTGCGCCGATATCGGCCGGTCCGTGAGGACACGCCATTCCCCCGATCACACCGGCATCCGCAGTGCGACGCACGAACCGGATCCGGCCATGCCGGGTAAGGACGCGCTTGTCGCCATGGCGCTCGGCGTCGTACTGCTCGTACTGGCAGGCGTGCTCGCCGTCACGACCGGCCAGGCGACCGGTCATCTGGTCCGCACGCCGGGCACGGTCGTCCGTATCGTGCAGGACAGCGACGCGATGCGCGCGTACCGGCCGATCGTCGCGTATCTCGCGAACGACGGCCAGCGCCGCGAGGTCGCTGGCAATACCGCGTCGACCACCCCCGCCTACGACATCGGCGAGAACGTCGAGGTCCTGCTCGATCCCGTCCATCCCGAGCGCCCCGCGCTGATCGACGATTTCGCGCAACGCTGGTTTCCGGCGGCGGTGGCGGCGCTGCTCGCCGTCGCGTCGTTCGCGATCGGCGCCCTGCTGATCGCCGGCAAGCGCCACCGCATGCAATCCGATGCGCCGCCCGCCCGGGCCGAGCGCAAGCAGGCGCGACGCCGCTGGGATATCGCGATCGTGCTGATTCCGATCACGATCGGCACGGGCTTCATTGCCGGTGCCGGCGCAGCCGGCCTGCGTCAGTGGCAGATC
Organism: Burkholderia sp. HI2500; assembly: GCF_002223055.1. Taxonomy (NCBI): domain Bacteria; kingdom Pseudomonadati; phylum Pseudomonadota; class Betaproteobacteria; order Burkholderiales; family Burkholderiaceae; genus Burkholderia; species Burkholderia sp. HI2500. The sequence continues at coordinate 986,108 of NZ_NKFL01000005.1, forward strand.
GCCCACCACTACGCGCGCTCAACCGGCCACGTCGTCGAGATCGCAAAAAATGCGCGATCGGCCCGCTCGCGCACGTCGCTGTATTCGGCGATCGTCGCGTTCACGACCGACAGCGGACGCCGGATCACGTTCGCCCAGGGCGCGGCGTCGTCGCATCCGGGCCTGCAGGAAGGCGAAGCGGTCAACGTGCTGTACGACCCCGTCACCCCCGAGCGCGCGGTCGTCGACCGCTTCTGGGATCGCTGGGGCCTCACGGCCATCCTGCTCGCAATCGGTGCGCCGTTCCTCGCGGCCGGGCTGTTCGTCGCCGCGACGCTGTGGCCGGAGCATCGGTCGCACGAGGTCGCCCCATGATGCTCGCGCGCCGGCCGCACATCGCGTGGCACGACAAGCGGTACGGCGCGCGCGTCACCGCTCCCTGAACGCCTCCACCTTCGCGCGGTTCCCGCATGTGCGCATGTCGCACCAGCGGCGCCCGACGCCGCGGCCGCGATCGACGAAGAACCACGTGCACCGGCCGCACTGCCTCACCCGCGCGAAATCGTCGCTGCGCAGCAGTTGCTCGAAGCCGAGTGCGGCCGCGTCGACCCAGCGCGACGCGGCACGCGCGTCGGGCCGCCACGCGAACCGGCCGTCGACCGCATCGAACGCGCTGCGCCCGATCGCCTCGCGAATCGCGACGGCGAGCCGGTCCGCCGCGCGCGCGCCGGTCGTGCCGCCGCCTCCGGCCGTCAGGTGCGAGATTGCCGTGTAGGCATCCTCGCGAAAGCGATGCAGCGCCGCCAGCGCGTCCGCGTCGTCCTGCCGCGCATGACGCAGCATCCGCGCCAGATCGGCCGGCGCCAGCAGCCCCGATCGTTCCGCCCACGCATGCACGGCCGGCCAGTCGACGAGCTTGTCCGCGTCGCGCGTCTTGCCCGTATCGGCCACCGTGTTGAGGAAATCGAGCGCCGGATGGCCGCCGACGAAATCGGCTGAACCCCATGCGTGCGCGGCCCGCGCGGACTCGTGTCGAGTAACCATTTATTTTCACCTATCGGTTTCATACCCGGGCAATCGGGAGTAACCTGTTAACAACCAAAACAGGTTAGCACGGAGAGGCCGATGCTCGAACTCGCCAACCGCTTCATTTTCGAAGGCCACCGGATTGCCTGGGGAACGATCGGCGAAGGCCCGCCGCTCGTGCTCGTGCACGGCACGCCGTTTTCGTCGCAGGTGTGGCGCCGGATCGCGCCGTGGCTCGCGCGGCGTCATCGCGTGTTCTTCTACGACCTGCTCGGTTACGGTCAGTCCGACATGCCGGACGCGGACGTGTCGCTCGGCCGCCAGAACAGGCTGTTCGGCGCGCTGCTCGACGAGTGGAACATCTCACGCCCCCGCGTACTCGCGCACGACTACGGCGGCGCAACCGTGCTGCGCGCGCACTTTCTCGACGGCGTCGCCTATGCGGATCTCACGCTCGTGAATCCGGTCGCGATCGCGCCGCAGGGTTCGCCGTTCGTGCGTCATGTCGCGCAGCACGAAGCCGCCTTCACCGGATTGCCCGCGTATGCGCATCACGCGCTGGTGTCGGCGTATCTCGGCAAGGCGGTCGCGCGGCCGCTGAGCGACGAGGCGCTGTCGATCTACCGCGCGCCGTGGCTCACGCCCGACGGGCAGGCCGCGTTCTATCGCCAGATCGCGCAGATGCGCCAGCGCTACATCGAGGAAGCCGAGGCCCGTTACGCGCCGCCGGACTTTCCGGTGCGCATCGTGTGGGGCGAGGACGACGCGTGGATTCCGCTCGAACAGGGGCAGGCGCTGGCCGATCGCATCGCACACGGCCAGCTGATTCGGGTGCCGGGCGCAGGCCATCTGGTGCAGGAAGATGCGCCGGAGGCGATCGTCGCGGCGGTGCTCGACGCATCAGCGCAAGGTTGACGCCAGCTGTAGCGCATGTCGCTTGTCACGTGTGCCGCGTCAGAACACCGGCACGCCCTGCGCGAGCGTCGAGATGAATTTCGCGGTACGCGGATCGCGCGGGTCGCCGAACAGGTCGCGCGACGCACCGGCTTCGACAACGCGGCCTTCCGCGAGAAACACCGCGTCGTGTGCAATCGATGCGGCCAGGCGCAGGTCGTGGGTGGCCATCAGCATCGTCGTGCCTTCCCGTGCGAGCTGGCGCAGCACCTCGACCACTTCGACGGACAGTTCCGGGTCGAGCGCCGACGTCGGCTCGTCGCACAACAGCACCTGCGGCGACGGCGCGAGCGCACGCGCGATCGCGACGCGTTGCTGCTGGCCGCCCGACAGCGTGCCGGGCCACGCGTCGGCCTTGTCCGCGATGCCGACCTTCTCGAGCAGCGCGAGCGCGCGTTCGCGGGCCCGCTCGCGCGGCCAGCGCTGCACGGTGACGAGCCCTTCCATCACGTTCTGCACGACGCTCAGGTGCGGAAACAGCTGGAAGTTCTGGAACACCATGCCGGTCTGGCGTCGCACCGCGAACACGGCATCGCGCGCCGGCCGGTGCGCCGGCGAGAAGTCGATGCGCGCGTCGCCGACCGTCAGCGTGCCCGCCTCGGGCACTTCGAGCAGGTTCACGCAACGCAGCAGCGTGCTCTTGCCGCTGCCGGACGGCCCGATCAGCGCCGTCACGCTGCCGGGTTGCAACGCGAGGTCGATCCCTTGCAGCACACGATGCGTGCCGAACGACTTGTCGATGCGTTCGAGCCTGATCATCGCAGTTCCGCCTGGAACAGCGCATGACGGCCGAAGCGGATTTCGAGGCGACGCTGCAGCGTGGACAGCACCGAGCTGAGCAGCAGATAGACCAGCGCGGCTTCCGTATAGAGAATCATCGGCTCGTAGGTCACGGCCGCGATCCGCTGCGCGGCCTGGAAGATTTCCGGCACGGTCAGCACGGCCGCGAGCGACGTGTCCTTCACGAGCGAAATGAACGAATTAGACAATGCGGGCAGCGCGACGCGCGCGGCCTGCGGCAGGATCGCGCGGCGCAGCGCCTGCGGGCGCGTCATCGCCATCGAGTACGCGGCTTCCCACTGCCCCTTCGGAATCGATTCGATCACGCCGCGGATCACCTCGGCGTTGTACGCGCCGACGTTCAGCGAGAAGCCGATCACCGCTGCCGTCAGCGGATCGAGCACGATGCCGACGCTCGGCAGCCCGTAGAAAATTACGAACAGCTGCACGAGCAGCGGCGAACCGCGAAACAGCCAGATGTAGAAACGGACGGCGGCCTGCGCCCAGCGCGGCCCGAACAGCCGCGTGAGCGCCGCGCCGAAGGCGAGCAACAGGCCGATCGCGAACGACGCGAGCGTGAGCGGCACCGTGAACACGAGCCCCGCGACGAGCAGGGGCCGCAGCGATTCCGCCATCAGGTGAAGCCAGGCCGGCATCGTTCAGCCTCGCGTCACGGCTGCGACACGTCGCGGCCGAAATACTTCTGCGAGATCTTCGCGTAGGTGCCGTCGGCCTTGATGTCCGCGAGCGCCTTGTCGATCGCGGCCACCAGCGCGGGGCTGCCCTTGCGCAGCAGCACGCCCGATGCGTCGCTCGCGCCGCCCGTGTCGGTCGCCGCGATCTTCAGCTTCGCGTCCGGCTTGTGCTTGCGGAAATCGAGGTACGACAGCGAATCGTTGATCGTCGCGTCGACGCGCCCCGAGCTCAGCAGGTCGATCGATTCGTTGAAGCCCTGCACGGGCACGACGTCCGCGCCGTGCGCGGCCGCGAGCTTGCCGAAATTGCTGGTCAGCGTGTTCGCGGATTTCTTGCCCTTGAGGTCGTCGAACGAGCGGATCGTCGTGTTGTCCGCACGCACGATCAGCACCGCGCGCGACGTGATGTACGGCGTCGAGAAATCGTATTTCGCCTTGCGCGCGTCGGTGATCGACACTTCGTTGACGACCGCGTCGTAGCGGTTCACGTCGAGGCCCGCGATCAGCCCGTCCCACTTGCCTTCGACGAACTGCGGCTTCACGCCGAGGCGCTGCGCGATCGCGGTCGCGATGTCGACGTCGAAGCCCGTCAGCTTGCCGGTTTCGTCGTGGTACGTGAACGGCGCGTACGTGCCTTCGGTACCGACCCGGAACACGCCGGACGACTTGATCTGCGACAGGTCGTCGGCAGCCAGCGCGCTCGTGACCGAAACGGCCTGCAGCATGGCGACGACCAGGATGGAGCGAAGGAATTTCATGGTGCGGACCCCGAATGATTGGAGGGAATGGTCCCGCGGCACATATATGCCGTTCGAGAGGTCCGCGAATTCTACCGACGCGTCGAGGCCCGGCAAAAACGCAAATCGGCTATCGATATGAGCGCGACGAATAACGCGCCGGCCAGCCCCCCTCATCCCTCAGATGAAATCCGTCGCGATGCAGCGCGGCAATGATCCGACGATTCGTTACCGGCGGTTACAGAAGCGACACCGTGGTATCACCCGTTCGGCATGCGCTACGTACCATGAAGGCAGGTCAACCTGTTGCTCGCGGGCCTTGCCCCGCGAACGGAGTGAACGGCAAATGAAACGCATCCTGTTCTCCAGTGCCGTCGGCCTCGCGGCCGCCTGCCTGTCGGCAGGCGCATTCGCGCACGCCGACGTCGGCGTGTACTTGGGCGTGCCGGGGCCGGTGATCGAGGCGCCGCCGCCTGTCTACTACACGCCGCCGCCCGTCGTGTACGAGCCGGCACCCGCCTATTACGGCCCGTACTACGGCGAATATCGCTATCGCCGCTACCGTCACGACAACGGCTGGCATCGCGGCTGGCGACATCACCACCACGACGACGACGATTGACCGTCGCCTGGCGGCCATCGCGGGCGCATCCGCCCGGGGAATCTCCGCGCGCCGGCCTTCGAGCCGGCGCGCGCGCATCACGCGTCGCTTACCACGGCAGCGAATACGTCTTCGTATTCGTGAAGCTCTTCATTGCTTCCTGCACGCCCTCCTTGTACCCGAGCCCCGAATCCTTCACGCCGCCGAACGGCGTCAGCTCGAGCCGGTAGCCCGGCACCTCGCGCACGTTCACGCTGCCGACTTCCAGCTCGGTGATGAAGCGCGTGATGTGGTCGAAGCGGTTCGTGCAGACCGATGACGACAGCGCATAGTCGGTGCTGTTCGACATCCGGATCGCGTCGTCGATGTCGCGAAAGCGCATGATCGGCGACACGGGGCCGAAGGTTTCGTACTTCACGAGCGGCATGTCGGGCGTCACGCGATCGATCACCGTCGGCGAATACAGCGCGCCGTTGCGCACGTTGCCGACCAGCAGCCGCGCACCGCGTGCGATTGCGTCATTCACCTGCTGCTCGCAGAACTTCGCGGCCGCTTCGTCGATCACCGTGCCCATGTCCACCGACGGATCGGCCGGGTTGCCGTACGACCACGCCCTGGTTTTCTCGACCACCAGCTCCGTGAAGCGATCGGCCACCGACTCGTGCACGAGCATCCGCTTGATCGCCGTGCAGCGCTGGCCCGAGTTTTTATACGAGCCCGATACCGCAAGCGTGCTCGCTTCGTCGAGGTCGGCATCTTCCATCACGATGATCGGATCGTTGCCGCCGAGTTCGAGCACCGCGCGCCGGTAGCCCATCCGCGACGCAATCGACTTGCCGATCGATACGCCGCCCGTGAACGTGATGAGATCGATCGCCGGGTTCGTGATCAGCTCGTCGGCAATCTCCTTCGGGTCGCCGGTGAGCACTTGCAGCATCTGCGGCGGCAGGCCGGCTTCGTACAGGATGTCCGCGAACAGGTAGCACGACAGCGGCACCTTCTCCGACGGCTTCACGACGATCCGGTTGTTGGTCGCGACCGACGGCACGATCTTGTGCGCGACCTGGTTCATCGGGTGATTGAACGGCGTGATCGCCGAGATCACGCCGAGCAGCGGATCGCGCTGCGTGTACACGCGGCGCTTCTTGCCGTGCGGAGTCAGGTCGCACGAGAAGATCTGCCCGTCGTCCTTCAGCACTTCCCCGGCACCGAACGTCAGCACGTCGGCCACGCGGCCCGCTTCGTACGTCGAATCCTTGATGCACAAGCCGGCCTCGGCCGTGATCAGCGCCGCGATCTCGGCGGTGCGCGAGCGCACGATGTCGGCCGCGCGGCGCAGGATCGCCGCGCGATCGTGGCGCGTCAGCGTCGGCCGGTAGGCACGTGCGGCGGCAAACGCGCGCCGCACGTCGTCCAGCGTCGCCTTCGGCACGGTGCCGACCAGCGCGCCGTCGTACGGGTTGCGCACTTCGATTACCGCGTCCCGATGAATCCGTTCCCCATCGATTCGCAGTGCTTCGCGACGAATCTCGCGGACGTCCGGCGATGCTGCAATGGCGTTCATGAGTGTGTCCCCTTACGGATGCGTGCGCATCACTGCAGATGGTTGAGCGCGATGTCGATGATGTCGAAGTTGCGCAGCCGCGCGCGGCCCGAGACGTCGCCGGCGACCGGCTTGCTGAAGATCAGCGGCACGATCTGCTCCGAGATCCCGCCGTGCGAGCGCAGCGGCACGTCGAGACCCGACAAGTCGTGCTTGATGCGGCGCGTGCCGAGCACGACGTCCTGCTTCGAGATCACGATCAGGTCGCCCATCCGCGCCGGCGGCAGCTCGAAGCGCGCGCAACCCTCGGCGCCCGTGAGCACGACCTCGATGCCGTCGACCGCGGCGAGCCGTGCGCGCAGCGCTTCGGCGTCGGCCGTCGCCGGCACGTAGACGGTCGCGAACGAGCCGAGCGCGCCGTGGTGCACGACGTACGGATCGGTGATCGGCAGGATCACGCGCGCCGCATCCTCGCCGAGCCACTCGTCGAACAGCTCCTGCAGGTAGATCACGTTCGGCTCGCCGGTTTCGTCGTCGTGCTTCGCATTCATTCCGTGGTCGGCCGTGATCGCGACGATCGCACCGAGCGCGTCGAGACGCTGCAGGTACGTGTCCATCATTGCGTAGAACGCGTTCGCGCCTTCCGTGCCGGGCGCGCACTTGTGCTGCACGTAGTCGGTGGTCGACAGGTACATCAGGTCGATCGGGCGCGTCTCGAGCAGGCGCACGCCGGCCGCGAACACGAATTCCGACAGGTCCGCGCTGTACACGCTCGGCACCGGCTTGCCGACCAGCTCGAGCACGTTGTCGATGCCGTTTTCCTCGATGCTCGCCTCATCGGCCTTTTCGGACGAGAAGCAGATGCCCTTCAGCCCCTTGCCGAGCAGGCGGCGCAGCTTGTCCTTCGCGGTGACGACCGCGACTTTCGCACCCTGCTCCGCGAAGGTCGCGAGCACGGTCGGTGCGACCAGGTACTTCGGATCGTTCATCAGCACCTCGGCGCCGGTGTCGCGATCGTAAAAGTAGTTGCCGCTTATCCCATGCACCGCCGGCGGCACGCCTGTCACGATCGACAGGTTGTTCGGGTTCGTGAAGCTCGGCACCACGCACTCGCCCTTGAGCGCCGTGCCCGGCTTCAGCAGCGTGCGCAGGAACGGTGCGACGCCGGCCTCGGCCGCTTCTTCCAGATATTCGTATGCGCAGCCATCGACGCAGACGACCACCACGGGCCGGCTCATCCAGTTGTAGCGGCGGCCGTTCACTTCCACGGATACAGGCGTTTCATTCATGACGTTCATTCCTTTCAGGTCGAAGGGGTGAGCCGTCGGCGCCCGCGCCGCGCCGAAGGGAGGTGTTTTCCATGCTTGACATTAAAATTGATGATTTGTAGATTGTCAACAACATGCAGAGAACAGAAAGCAAAACAACGGTGCAGCAAGAGGGCTGGTCTCCACTCATCCGCCGCGTGCCGCGGCGCCACAGTCAAGGGGTCTGAAGATGAACGAAGTGCCGGTAAACAAGCGTTTGAACGCATGGGCGGCGGGCGCGGCCCGTTTCGCGCTGGCCGCGGCGGTCGCGCTCGGCGCGGTGCAGGCGGCGCACGCGAAGACGTCGCTGCTCGTCTATACCGCGCTGGAAGACGAGGCGATGAAGCCCTACAAGGACGCGTTCGAGAAAGCGAACCCCGATATCGAGATCCGCTGGGTGCGCGACTCGACCGGCTCGGTCACCGCGAAGCTGCTCGCGGAGAAGAACAACCCGCGCGCGGACGTCGTGCTCGGCCTCGCTGCGTCGAGCCTGACGCTGCTCGACCTACAGGGGATGCTGATGCCGTACGCGCCGAAGGGCTTCGACCAGCTCACGCGCAAGTACAGCGACGCCAACACGCCGCCGCACTGGGTCGGCATGGACGTGTGGGGCGCGACGATCTGCTACAACCGCGTCGCCGCGCAGGCGAAGGGCATCCCGAAGCCCACGTCGTGGGAAGACCTGACGAAGCCCGTCTATAAAGGCGCGATCGTGATGCCGAGCCCGGTTTCGTCCGGCACCGGCTACCTCGACGTGACCGCGTGGCTGCAGACCTTCGGCGACGACAAAGGCTGGAAATTCATGGACGCGCTCGACAAGAACGTCGCGCAATACGTGCACTCGGGCTCGAAACCGTGCACGCTCGCCGGCACCGGCGAATTCCCGATCGGCATCTCGTTCGAGTTCCGCGGCCACGAACTGCAGTCGCAGGGCGCGCCGATCGATCTCGTGTTCCCGAAGGAAGGGCTCGGCTGGGACATGGAAGGCACCGCGATCATGAAGACGACGAAGCAGCCCGACGCCGCGAAGAAGCTGGCCGACTTCATGGCGAGCAAGGAGGCGAACCAGATCACCGCGCGCTGGTGGGCGATCGTCGCGTACCCGGGCGTCGCGCGCAAGCTGGCCGGCATCCCCGACAACTACTCGGACCTGCTCGTGAAGAACGACTTCGTGTGGTCGGCGAAGAACCGCCAGTCGATTCTCGATACGTGGCAGAAGCGCTACGGCGCGAAAGCGCAGCAGTAATACCGCGACCCGCCGCGGGGCCGCGCCGCGCGCCGCCCCGCGCCACCCTTTCCATCGTCGAATCCGGCCCCCGGGCCGCCCCAGCATGGAGGCGCGCATGGCACCTTATCTGAGCGTAGAACGCATCGAGAAGCGGTACAACGACACGCAGGTCCTGACCGACATCAACCTGAGCGTGATGAAGGGCGAAATGATCTGCTTCCTGGGGCCGTCCGGCTGCGGCAAGACTACGCTGCTGCGGATCATCGCGGGGCTCGAGACGCAGAACGCCGGCCACATCATGCAGGACGGCCGCGACATCTCGCGGCTGCCGCCGCAACTGCGCGACTACGGGATCGTGTTCCAGTCGTACGCGCTGTTCCCCAACCTCACCGTGTACGACAACGTCGCGTACGGGCTCGTGAACCGCAAGATGAAGCGCGACGCGATCCACGAGCGCGTGCACACGCTGCTCGCGCTGGTCGGCCTGCCCGACAGCCATCGCAAGCATCCGGGCCAGCTGTCCGGCGGCCAGCAGCAGCGCATCGCACTGGCGCGCGCACTCGCCACCTCCCCTGGCCTGCTGCTGCTCGACGAGCCGCTGTCGGCGCTCGACGCGCGGGTGCGCGTGCGGCTGCGCCAGGAGATCCGCGCGCTGCAGCAGCGGCTCGGCGTGACGACGATCATGGTCACGCACGACCAGGAAGAAGCGCTGTCGATGGCCGATCGCATCGTCGTGATGAACCACGGCGTGATCGAGCAGATCGGCACGCCGCTCGAAATCTACCGGCAGCCCGCGTCGCCGTTCGTCGCGGACTTCATCGGCCGCGTCAACACGATTCCCGCCGAAGTCGCGCAGGACGGCTCGCTGCGCGCGGGCGCGGTCGGCCTCGACTGCCGCCATGGCACGGCACGGCCGGCGCAAGGCGCGGCGGTGTCGGTCTACGTGCGGCCTGAGGACCTGCGCATCCGCGTGCCGGGCGAGACGGCCGACAACGTGCTGGCCGGCCGCGTCGAGAAGCTCGAATTCCTCGGCGCGTTCTGCCGCGTGAGCTTCCGGATCGACGGGCTCGACGGCCAGGAGATCGTCGCCGACCTGTCGTATCACGACGTCGACCGCACCGGCGTGCAGGCCGGCGCGCGCATCGACCTCGCGCTCGATCGCGAGCATGTCCGCGTGTTCCCGAGCGCGAAGGAGCGACTGCAATGAGCACCGTCCTGACCGAGCGCCGCCGCGGCGCCTCCGCCCCCGCCGACGTGCGGCAGATCACGCACTGGCACGACCGCATCGCGCAGCTCGCGCTCGTCGCGATGGCCGCGCTGATGTCGATGTTCCTGCTGCTGCCGCTCGCGCTCGTCGTGCAGAAATGCTTCGTCGATGCGGACGGGCGCTTCGTCGGCGCGCACAACTTCGTCGAGTATCTCGAGGACAGCGGCGTGCTGCGCTCGATGCTGCATTCACTGACGGTCGGCGCGCTCGTCACGTCGATCGTCGTGCCGATGGCGTTCACGTTCGCTTACGCGCTGACGCGCTCGTGCATGCCGCTGAAGAACGCGGCGCGCACGATCGCGCTGCTGCCGCTGCTCGCGCCGACGTTGCTGTCCGCGGTGTCGTTCATCTACTGGTTCGGCAACGCGGGGCTGCTCAAGCCGCTGCTGCACGGCCATTCGATCTACGGGCTGCCGGGCATCGTGCTGAGCATGGTGTATGCGTCGTTCCCGCACGTGCTGATGATCCTCGTCACCGCGCTGTCGCTGGCCGACGGCCGGCTCTACGAGGCCGCCGACGCGATGGGCACGAGTCGCATCCGCAAGTTCTTCACGATCACGCTGCCCGGTGCGAAGTACGGCTTGATCAGCGCGACGATGGTGGCGTTCACGATGTGCATCAACGACTTCGGCGTGCCGGTGGTGATCGGCGGTTCGTACAACGTACTGTCGACCGACATCTACAAGCTGATCATCGGCCTGCAGGATTTCAACCGCAGCGCGGTCGTGAGCCTGATGCTGCTGTGTCCGGCCCTCGTCGCGTTCGGCGTCGACTTCTTCATCCGCCGCCGCCAGCAGTCGCAGCTCGGCGCACGCTCGACGCCGTACCAGCCGAAGCCGTCGCGCGGCTTCGACGCCGCGATGCTCGCGTACTGCGGCATCGTGTGCGCGTTCTTCATCGCGGTGGTCGGCATCTCGGTGTTCGCGTCGTTCGTGAAGTTCTGGCCGTACCAGATGCGCGTCGGGCTGCAGCACTACGAGATGGGGCTGATCGGCGCCGGCATCTTCGACGCGTACAAGAACAGCCTGCGGATGGCCGCGACCGTGGCGCTCGGCGGCACGATCGTCGTGTTCGGCGGCGCCTACCTGATCGAGAAGACCCGCGGCGCGCGCTGGCTGCGCGGCTTCATCGCGCTGTGCGCGATCCTGCCGATGGGCGTGCCGGGGCTCGTGCTCGGCATCAGCTACATCTTCCTGTTCAACGCGCCCGGCAATCCGCTGAACGGGCTGTACGGGTCGCTGTGGCTGCTCGCGATCGTCACGGTGGTGCACTACTACGCATCGAGCCACCTGACCGCCGTCACCGCGCTCCGGCAGATCGACAGCGAGTTCGAGGCCGTGTCCGCGTCGCTGAAGGTGCCGTTCTACAAGACCTTCCTGCGCGTGACCGTGCCGGTATGCCTGCCGGCGATCCTGCTGATCGCGCGCTATCTGTTCGTGAACGGGATGACGACGGTCTCGGCCGTCGCGTTCCTCTACTCGCCCGACACGCAGCCCGCCTCGGTCGCGATCCTGAACCTCGACGACGCGGGCCAGATGGGCCCGGCCGCCGCGATGGCCACGCTCGTGCTCGCGACGTCGTCGTTCGCGTGCGTGCTGTTCGCGTGCATCTCGCATCGACTGTTGCGCCGCACGCAGGCCTGGCGCAATCCGCATCGCCGTTGATTCTTTGACCGTATTCACGTGACGTCCCGACTTCATCAAGGAGACACCATGACGCTCGCCGCCCAGCCCATCCTGCTCACCCCTGGCCCCCTGACGACCTCCGACACCACGCGCGACGCGATGCTGCGCGACTGGGGGTCGTGGGACAGCGACTTCAACGCGATCACCGCGCGCTTGCGCGAACGCCTGCTGCAGATCGTGCACGGCGAAGGCACGCACGAATGCGTGCCGCTGCAAGGCAGCGGCACGTTCTCGGTCGAAGCGGCCCTCGGCACGCTCGTGCCGCGCGACGGCCACGTGCTCGTGCCGAACAACGGCGCGTACTGCCAGCGCATCGCAAAGATCTGCCGCGTGCTCGGCCGCCAGCTGACGACGATCGACTACAGCGAGGATCGCCGCGTCGATCCGGCCGACGTCGAGCGCGCGCTCGCCGCCGATCCGACCATCACGCACGTCGCGCTCGTGCACTGCGAAACGGGCGCCGGCGTGCTGAACCCGCTGCACGACATCGCGCAGGTCGTCGCGAAGCACGGCCGCGCGCTGATCGTCGACGCGATGAGCTCGTTCGGCGCGATCGACATCGATGCGCGCACGACGCCGTTCGACGCGGTGATCGCTGCATCCGGCAAATGCCTCGAAGGCGTGCCGGGGCTCGGCTTCGTGATCGCGAAGCGCAGCGCGCTCGAACGCTGCGAAGGCAACAGCCACTCGCTCGCGATGGACCTGTACGACCAGTGGGTCTACATGCAGCGCACGACGCAGTGGCGCTTCACGCCGCCGACGCACGTGGTCGCGGCACTCGACGCCGCCGTCGCGCAATACGTCGACGAAGGCGGGCTCGCGGCACGCGGCGGCCGCTACCAGCGCAACTATCGCGCGCTGATCGACGGGATGCTCGCGCTCGGCTTCCGGCCGTTCCTCGATCCGGCGATCCAGGCGCCGATCATCGTCACGTTCCATGCACCGGACGATCCGAACTACGACTTCAAGCGGTTCTATCAGGAGGTCAAGCAGCGCGGCTACATCCTGTATCCGGGCAAGCTGACCGAGGTCGAGACGTTCCGGGTCGGCTGCATTGGCCACTTCGGCGAAGCCGGCATCCCGGGCGCGGTCGCCGCGATCGCCGACACGTTGCGGGCAATGGGCGTGCGTCGCGTGTCGGCGGAAGCGGCCGCCTGACGTGACGTGATGTAACCCGCCGCATGCACGTTCGCATGCGGCGGCCGTCTTTTTTCGGGCCGTGCACGGCACGGCCCCTTTTCGACGAACCCTCCCATGCGACCCTTCTGGATCGAACAAGCGCTGTTCAACGACGGCGATCTCGCCCCCGCACTGCAAGGTGCGACGCAGGCCGACGTGTGCATCGTCGGCGGCGGCTTCACCGGGCTCTGGACCGCGATCCAGGCGAAGCAGCAGAACCCCGCGCTCGACATCGCGATCGTCGAGGCCGACCTGTGCGGCGCCGGTGCGAGCGGTCGCAACGGCGGCTGCCTGCTCACATGGTCCGCGAAATTCCTGACGCTGCGGCGGCTGTTCGGCGAAGCCGAGGCAATCCGGCTCGTGAAAGCATCCGAAGCGGCCGTGCAGCACATCGCCGATTTCTGCCGCGCGCACGACATCGATGCCGAGCTGCGGCTCGACGGCACGCTGTACACCGCGACGTCGCGTGCGCAGGTCGGCACGCTCGCGCCGGTGCTCGACGCGCTCGCCGCGTGCGGCATCCATAGCTACGAGCCGCTGCCGCCTGCCGAGGTCGCGCGCCGCTCGGGGTCCGCACGCAATCTCAACGGTGTCTACTCGCCGATCGCCGCGACGGTGCATCCCGGCAAGCTCGTGCGCGGGCTGCGGCGCGTGGCGCTCGCGATGGGCATCCGGATCTACGAACGTACGCCGATGCTCGACTTCACGCCCGGGCAGCCGGCCGTCGTGCGCACGCCGTCCGGCAGCGTGCGCGCGGGCAAGCTCGTGTTCGCGATCAACGCGTGGATGGCAAGCCGCTTCCCGCAGTTCGAGCGCACGATCGCGGTCGTGTCGAGCGACATGGTCATCACCGAGAAATGCCCCGAGCTGCTCGAGAAAACCGGGCTCGTGGACGGCGTGTCGGTGCTCGATTCGCGGATCTTCGTCTACTACTACCGCACCACCGCCGACGGGCGGCTGATGCTCGGCAAGGGCGGCAACACGTTCTCGTGGCGCAGCCGCATCGCGCCCGTGTTCGACCAGCGCTCGCCGTACGAGGCGCAACTCACGCAAAGCCTGCGCGAGTTCTTTCCGTCGCTCGCGGGCGTGCCGGTCACCGCGAGCTGGAACGGGCCGTCGGATCGCTCCGTCACCGGCTTCCCGTTCTTCGGCCGCCTCGACGACGCGCGGAACGTGTTCTACGGCTTCGGCTACTCGGGCAACGGCGTGGGGCCGACCTACATGGGCGGGCAGATCCTGTCGTCGCTGGTGCTCGGCCTCGACAACGCATGGACGCGCAGCCCGATCGTGCGCGGCCCGCTTGGCCATTTCCCGCCGGAGCCGATCCGCTATGTCGGTGCGCACGTCGTGCGCAATGCGATCCGCCGCAAGGAGCGCGCGGAGGACGAGAGCCGGCCGCCGGCAGTTGTCGACACGTGGCTCGCGAAATTCGCGAGCGCGGCCGGGAAGGCCGACAAGGCGTGACGATGCGTCGACCTGCGGGACCTGCATGACCTGAAGACGCAATGAAAAAAAGGGACGCGGCGAAGCGTCCCTTTGCGTTGTGCCGTGCGCGGCACCCCGCGCGGGCCTTGCCGGGCGCTTACGCGCGCACGGTCTTCTCCCGCGCCGCCTTCCCCGCCGCCGGCAGCCCCTGCTCGTGCGTGCGGCGCATACGTGCGAGGCCGTGCGTGACGTGCTCGCGCACGAGTGCCACCGCCTGCTCCTCGTCGCCACCCGCGAGCGCCTGCACGATCTTGTCGTGCTCGGCCGCGGACACGGCGATTGCATCCTCTTCGGCCTCGATTGCCGCCTGGCGCAGCAGGCCGAGCTGGCGCACGAGCCGGCGGTAGGTATCGGTGAGATGCGTATTGCCGACGCCGACGACCATCGCGTCGTGGAACTGCACGTTCAGCTCGGTATAGCGCGTGACGTCGTGCGTCTTCGCGGCGTCCTTCATCGACTGGATGATGCCCTTCAGCACCTTCAGCGTGTCGGGCGAGATGCGCTTTGCGAGCGCGCGCGCGACCGACTCGTCGAGCATCGCGCGCACTTCGTAGATCTCCTCGGCTTCGCGCAGCGGCACGACGCGCACCGTCACGCCGCGGTTCTTCTCGTTGCGCAGCAGGCCGGCCTGCTCGAGCGCGCGGAATGCTTCGCGCACGGGGCCGCGCGACACGTTCAGCTTGGTCGCGATCTCGACTTCGTTGAGCTTCTCGCCGGGCGCGTATTCGCCGGAGACGATCGCGCGCTCGAGCATGTCCTGGACGATCATCGCGAGCGACTGGCTTTGCAGGAGTTCGATGGCGCTGAGCGCGTTCGGGGCTGTCATGGTCGGGCAGGCAGCAAGGCTGCGGTAGAGAACGAGGGCGCCATATCGGCGAATGATCCTTGTATACCCTCGGCCCGTCACATTGTCAACAGTTTTCAGTTTCCAAAAGCCAATTCCGCGTGCCGGAATGCAACCGACGTGCAACCGGCAGGCCGCGGCCGCGCGGCGGGCTGACCTCACCCGCCTCGCGCGACGCGCGGCAGCCGTCAGGCCGTCGGGTGCTTCACCGGCCCCGGATCGCTTTGGCTCGGCCGCCCCGTCTCGACGTGGCCCGCGAAGCGGCGCATGACCTTGTCGTCGCCGCCGCGCAGCGTCGTCGCGGTGATCGTCAGATCGTACCAGCCGTGGCTGGACGACAGCTCGAAGTGATCCTCGATGCGCTCGCCCGGCTCCAGCGTGTAGGTCCGCGCATGCTTGTGGCTATACGCGTTGTCTACCGTCACGCGGCACGTCGCGCGCCCGCTGTTGCGCAGTTGCAGGTACACGTGGCGGTTGCGCACGTCGTAGCCGATCCGCGCTTCGGGGTTCGCGTGGCGGCCGTCCGCCGCGAGCCGCGTGTTGCCCTGGAACTCGCACAGATAGCCGTTCGGGCCATACGCCGCGAGATGGTAGTCGCCGCGCGCGGCCGACGTGTTCCACGTGTCGACGAAGCGGTCGTGCGCGGACACCGCATAGCGGCGCGGCGGCGTCGTCGGGTTGCGGCGGTCGTACACGTAGAACGCGGCGCCTGCGTCACCGGTGTTCGCGAAGTCGAGCGATACGCTGTCGTCGTGCCCGCTCACGCGGCTGTGCACGAACAGCTCGTACGGCAGCGCACGTGCCGGACGCGTGCCGGGCTCCTGCGTCGGCATCGACTGCTGCGCGGGCACCTGGTACGCCTGGCCGGCCGTCGCGATGTGCTGCGGCACCGTGAAGCTGACCGTGCGCGTGTCGGGGCGCGCGGAGAAGTCGAAGGCCGACGTCAGGTCGCCGCAGATCGACCGGCGCCATGCGCTGATGTTCGGCTCCTTCACGCCGAAACGCGCTTCGAGGAAACGCAGCACCGACGTATGGTCGAACGTCTCCGAGCACACCCAGCCGCCCTTCGTCCACGGCGAGATGATGATCAGCGGCACGCGCGGCCCGAGGCCGATCGGCTGGATGCCGCCCGGGTCGGCGCCCGGCACGAGCGGGCTCATTTCGCCCGGGTACTTGTTCAGGTCGAGCAGCTCGTCGCCGAGATTCGACAGCAGGTTCGACGACACGATGCCCTGGCCGCCCACGCCGCTCGTGACCGGCGGCACCGGCGGCACGACGTGGTCGAACAGCCCGTCGTTCTCGTCGTAGTTCAGGATGAACACCGTCTTCGCCCACACTTCCGGGTTCGACGTGAGCGCCTCGAGCACCATGTTGATGTAGAACGCGCCGTCGGTCGGCGACGCCTGCGGGTGCTCGCTGTACTTGTACGGCGACACGATCCACGACACCTGCGGCAGCCGGTTCGCCTGCACGTCGGCCTTCAGCTCGGCGAGCGTATGGTCCGACGCGCCCTTGTCGACCAGCGGGCCGCTCGCGCCTTCCTTCACCTGGAAGCGCTTGAAGAACATCAGCGAGTTGTCGGTGTAGTTGTCGGTCGGGTCGCCCGGGATGCCCGTGCCGCCCTGGTACACCTTCCAGCTGATCTTCGCGTTCTCGAGGCGTTCCGCGTAGGTCGTCCACGTGTAGCCGTTCACGTCGTCGCGCTCGCCGATGCCCGGGCCGTTCGGCGGGTTGCCGTAGATGTTGCGCGGGTCGACCGTGCCGGTCCACAGGTAGATGCGGTTCGGCGCCGTGTCGGCATGTGCGGAGCAGAAGTACGAATCGCAGATCGTGAACGCGTCGGCCAGTGCGTAGTGGTACGTGAGATCCTGGCGCTTCAGGTAGCCCATCGTCAGCACGTCCTGCTTCTGGTTCACCCACTGGTCCCACTGGCCGTTGTTCCAGGACAGGTGGCCGCTGCTCCAGCCGTGGTTGGTGCCCGGCTGGAATTCGGTCGTCTGCTTCGGATCGAGGTAGAACGGCAGCACGTACGGCGCCGACGGATCGAGGCCGCGCGAATGGTAGTTCTTCGTGAACACCGACGCCGGCGGCTGCTGCCACACCGGTGCACCGCTCGGCAGCAGGTGCGGGCGCGGGTCGTTGAAGCCGCGCACGCCGCGCAGCCCGCCGAAATAATGGTCGAACGAACGGTTTTCCTGCATGAAGATCACGACGTGTTCGACGTCGCGGATCGTGCCCGTGCGATAGGCGGCCGGCATCGCCAGCGCATTGCGGATCGCGGGCGGGAAGCCCGCGTAGGCGGCCATCGCGCCGGCCGACTGCGCGGCGAGGCGCAGGAAATCGCGTCGATTGTTCGAGGACATGAAGAGAACCCTGTTGTCGATAGGAGTGGGGCGCCGGTCGAGCGGGGCCGGCGGTGGTGTGTTGCCGTTATTACCCCGCATCGGCGTGTCCCGGCCGTGACCGGTTACCGCAGGTTTCTTTGGGTTACCCCCAGGAATTTTTTCGAAGCGGCGCACGACGCGCCTTTCATCCGGCCGACATACGCGTGCGCTACGCTGACGCGCGATACAGAGGGGAGAAGCCGAGTCGTGTTCGATCAGCTGAAGGCGTTCCACGCGACCGTCCGGCAGGGCAGCATCACGCGCGCCGCGCGCCACCTGGGCGTGAGCCAGCCGACGATCGCCGCGCAGATCCGGCAGGTCGAGCAGGTGTACGGCGTCGAGCTGTTCTACCGCAGCGGCCGCAAGCTCGAAGTCACCGAGACGGGCATCGAGCTGCTGCCGCTCGTCGAGAAGATGATCGCGCTCGAGGCGCAGGCCGACATCATGCTGCGCAACGTCGGCGGCCTGTTCGAAGGCCACCTGCGGATCGGCGCGACGGGGCCGTACTACATCATGGACGCGGTCGGCCGCTTCTCGAGCGCGCATCCGTCGATCGCGCTCACGTGCCGGATCGGCAACTCCGAGGAGATCCTGCAGGCGCTGCAGGAATTCCGCATCGATCTCGCCGTCTCGTCGCAGCGCAACGATGCCGACGGCCTCGAACGCAAGGTGATCTCGACCGACCCGCTCGTGCTCGTCGTGCATCGCAACCATCCGCTCGCGCGCTTCGACGCGATCGAGCCGGCGCAACTCGCCGACGTGCGGCTGCTGATTCGCGAGGAAGGCTCGGTCACGCGCCGCTGCACGGAGACGATTCTCGAGGCGGCCGGTGTCGCAGCCGTCTCGGTGGCCGAGATCGGCAGCCGTGAAGCAATTCGCGAAGCGATCCTGCACGGCGTGGGCGGCAGCCTGTTTCCGCTCGGCGAGGCCGAACGGCATCCGGATTTGCGCGTGATCGCGCTGCGCGGCGTCGACACGACGATCGACGAATACGTGTACTACCTGAAGGCGCGCCGCCAGAGCCCCGCGATCGACGCGTTCCTCGCCTGCATCCTGCCGGCCGGCAGCGGCACTGCCGGGACGGATGAAGCAGGACGAACGGCGCGGCGGGCGAACGCACGCTGAACTGCCGCGCGTTCGCCGGTTCCGCACGTGACTGGCGCTTTTCCCGCGCCTTCCCTCGCTTTTCCTCGTGCCTTCCTTCTGTCGTCGCGCTCACCTCACTTCGGCAGTGCCGGAATCATCCACGTCAGCACGTGCTGCTGCAGGAACACCAGCACACCGAGCAACAGCGTGAGAATCACGCTGTGCCAGAAGGTGCGCGCGAACACGACACCTTCCTGTCCTTTCAGGTCCGTCGTCGATACCCCCGTTGCGATGTTCTGCGGCGAGATCATCTTGCCCATCACGCCGCCCGACGAGTTGGTCGCGGCCATCAGCACCGGATCGAGGCCGAGCTGCCGCGCGGCGACGACCTGCAGGTTGCCGAACAGCGCATTGCCCGACGTGTCGCTGCCGGACAGGAACACCGCAATCCAGCCGAGCGACGCGGACACCAGCGGGAACAGCGCACCGGTCGACGCGACGCCGGTGCCGAGCGTGTAGCTGATCCCCGAGTAGTTCAGCAGGTACGCGAGCCCGACGATCATCATCACCGTGACGATCGCGATCCACGTTTGCCGCCAGGTCTTGACCACGCAATCGAAGAAATCGCCCACGCCGGTGCGTGTCAGCGCGGCCGTGATGATCGCCGAGAGCAGGATCGCGGTGCCCGTGCCGAGCGGCTGGAAGTCCCAGATCGCCGCATACGGCTTGTGATACAGCGACACGAACACCGCGTTGTGCAGGCCCGGCCACTTGATCTTCACGTCGCCGATTGCCGCGATGTTCGCGTGCACCCATACGATCACGACCACCGACACGACGAGCCACGGCAACCAGCCGCCGAAGCCCGCGCGCGCGGCGCCGGCCGTCGCCGGCACGCTGCGCGCGAGCGCGTATTGCGGATCGGGCTGCGGCTTCCACACCTGCAGGAAACCGATCGTGACGATCAGCGACGTGAGCGACGACAGCGCGTCGGTGAGCTGGTAGCCGAGGAAGTTCGACGTGACGAACTGCGCGATCGCGAAGCTGCCGCCCGACACGAGCAGCGCGGGCCACAGCTTCGAGATCGAGCGCAGCCCGCCGTACGCGCCGACCACGTAGAACGGCAGCAGCAGCGCGAAGAACGGCAGCTGGCGGCCGACCATCTGCGCGAGGGTCGCGGGCGGCAGCGACGTGACCGCGCCGAGCACGGTGATCGGCACGCCGAGTGCGCCGAACGCAACCGGCGCCGTGTTGAACAGCAGCGTGTAGGTGAGCGCTTCGAGCGCGGGGAAGCCGAGCGCGATCAAGAGGGCGCTCGTGATCGCGACCGGCGTGCCGAACCCCGAGATCCCTTCGAGCAGGCAGCCGAACGAGAACGCGACGACGAGCAGCACGAGGCGGCGGTCGTCGGGCAGGTTGTCGAGCATCCACTGCCGGAACTGGTCGAAGCGGCCCGACTTCACCGCGATGTTATACAGCAGCAGCGCGTTGAAGACGATCCACATCACCGGCACGACCGCGAGCGCCATGCCCGCGCCGACCGCGTTGAACGCGAGCCCCGCCGGCATGCCCCATGCGCCGATCGCGACCGCGAGGCCCGCGACGAGCCCGGCGAGCGACGCCTGCCAAGCGGGGCGGCGCAGCACGCCGAGCGCGATCAGCGCGACCGCGATCGGGATCGCGGCGACGAGGAAGGACAGCAGCAGCGAGTGGGCGACCGGCGTCAACGGCTGTGCGAAGACGATGCCGGGCGGTAGGGCGTCGGTGGGGTTCATCGTGTCTCCAGAGTCGACCCGAGCTCGCAACGGGATGCCCCGGGTTCGGTACAAGGCGATGTCCTGCGGTCACGACAACAATCAGGCGCTTGCGCACGCAACGACGTTGCACGGCCAACCGATCAGTCGCTTAAAAGAGGTTAGGAGGCGCGCGGCGCTTGTACAAGGAGGACAAGCCCGATCCGTGCCGACCCGATATGGGCCAGCCGCCGCATGCTGACCGGCAGCGGGCAACCCGCTGTCGTATTCGACAGAAAGCCCGCCGCGAGCGGCTCCCCCGCGCAATGTTGCACATGCGGCAAAGGTGCCTGACGACGCGCGGGATGTTTCGTTTGGCGTCCGAAGCCTAGACTGGTCGCATCGATTCCGCCCGCGCCGGCCACGGCAGGCACGGCGCCGGAACCTCACGGAGTGAACACGATGAAGACGATGAAACGGGCGGCATGCGCCTGGGTGCTGATCGGCGCGGCCTTCGCCGCTCACGCGCAGGCCGCGTCGACGCTGACGCGTGCCCAGGTCCGCCAGGAACTCGTGGAGTTGCAGGCCGCCGGCTACCGGACGAGCCTCGCGAGCAGTCCCGACTTTCCCGACCACATGCAGGCGATCATGCGCCGTGCCGCACAGGCACGCGGCGAGGACCCCGGCTACGGCAGCGAAGGCGGGGCAAACGTGGAATCGGGCAAACCGGCGCTGCCGCACGCGATCGACCGCGGCACCTACGCGCATCACTGACGGCAGATTCAACCGGACCGCGCGCACAACGGTGCGCCGTGACCAGCGACGGAGAGACGCATCGCGCACCGCGCCGACCGACGCGATGCACGTGCGCAGACATCACACGCTGAAGCGGTTCAGCGTATAAGCGCGATAGGCGGCGACGAACGCGTCGAACGATCCGGCCTCCTTCGCTTCGAGCTCGGCCTGCTCGGCCAGCGATTTCGCGGCGAGCGCCTGCTCGGTGCGCAGCGTCTCCGCCGACGGCGGACGCGCACGGAAATACGCGGCATGCGTTTCGCTCTGCGCCAGCGCAAACCCGAGGAACGACTGGCCACGCTCGCGCATCGTGCGCAGCACGCGCGCGGACGGCGTGCGCTCCGGATCGGCGAGCTTCTCACGTTGTGCAGCGATTGCGCGCACATGCTCGTCGCCGCCGCGGATCTCGTCGAGACGACGGCCGACGGTTTCGATATCGGCCATCAGGTCGTCCGCCCATGACTGCAGCGTGACCGGCTGGCCGTCGCGCTGCAGCGTGAGCCCCGGCTTGCGCCCTTCCATCGTCACGCTGCCGAAGTTCGCGTTCGCTTCCTTGTACGCGGGGCAGTCGAGCGCCGGGCTCTCGTCGAGCGCACATGCGAGCAGGAACGCATCGATGAAGCGCGCGGTTTCCAGTGCGATGCCGGTCGGCTCAAACGGATCGATGTCGAGACAGCGCACCTCGATGTACTGCACGCCGCGCGACGCGAGCGCATGCAGCGGCCGCTCGCCCGAATACGTGACGCGCTTCGGCCGGATCGTCGAGTAGAACTCGTTCTCGATCTGCAGCACGTTCGTGTTGATCTGGATCCACTCGCCGTCGCGATGCGTGCCGATCGCCTCATACGCCGGATACGGCTCGCTCACGGCCTTCGACAGCGCGTCGAGATAGCCGGGCAGCGTGTTGTAGTCGACGTGCAGCGCGGCCTGGGCAGTCGTGTTCGAGTAGCCGAGATCGCTCATCCGCAGGCTCGTTGCATACGGCAGGTACAGCGTATCGGCATCGAACGTGTCGAGCTTGTGCGGCTTGCCGCGCAGGAACTTCGTGTCGAGCGCGGGCGACGCGCCGAACAGGTACATCAACAGCCAGCTGCGGCGGCGGAAGTTGCGGATCTGCGCGAGATAGCGCTCCGACTGGTAATCGACGAGCGTGGCCGTCGAGCCCTCTTCCGCGTGCAGGCGCCGCCACACTTCCTCGTGCAGCGAGTAGTTGTAGTGGATGCCGGCGATGCACTGCATCGTGCGGCCGTAGCGATACGCGAGACCGCGCCGGTACACCGTCTTCAGACGGCCGATGTTCGACGTGCCGTAGTTAGCGATCGGGATCTGGTCATCGGCCGGCAGCAGGCCGGGCATCGAGTCGTTCCACAGCATCTCGTCGCCGAGCGACGCATAGACGTAGCGATGCAGATCGTCGAGACGCTCGAGCGTGATCGCGGCGTCGCCTTCCGCGGGCGTGATCAGCTCGATCAGCGCCTCGGAATAGTCGGTCGTCAGCGCCGGATGCGTGAGCGCCGAACCGAGCGCGCGCGGATGCGGCGTGAACGCGATCATCCCGTCGCGCGTCACGCGCAGGCTTTCCTTTTCGATGCCGCGCAGGCCGTCGGGCAGATGCTGCCGCGTCGGGCCCGAGCTCAGCGCGTCGAGGCGATTCAGCAGCAGTTCGGACTGGCGGTGAGTCATGGTGTTCGACATGGAGACGCAAGTGCGTGACGGCCGCGCGCAGAACGCCGCGCGCGGCCGGCTGGATTGTTGGTCGCTTCGTTGGTAGCGGGCACTTTAACATCTCGCCGAAACACGCGCTTGAGGTGGCGCGGGGCACGGTGTGCGGGCCGGAGCGGGCCGCCGGGCGGGCCGGTCACGGCGGTCGCCGCATCTGCGACCGGTTCCATGCGGCGGCAACGGGCACGCCGGTTATGCGAATTCGTCGGACGGAACGTGATGCGCGAACGGGTGGCGGCAGGTGCAACCCTGCCGCTGAACCGATCGCGGAAAGCGGGGTGAGTGGGCATCGCGCGTACGGCATCCGGCCGACGACGGATGCGCTGAATTGCCGTGACGGCCGGTGCGGTGTCCGGTGTCCGGTGTCCGGTGTCCGGTGTCCGGTGTCCGGTGTCCGGTGTCCGGTGTCCGGTGTCCGGTGTCCGGTGTCCGGTGTCCGGTGTCCGGTGTCCGGTGTCCGGTGTCCGGTGTCCGGCGGTCAGCCTACGCAGGTCGGCATGACCTGCGCAACGGGTTGCATCGCGGCCTCGCCAGGTCGCACCCGGCCGCAGGCCACAGCGATCACCCGCCGCGCGCGCCGCCCGCCCGGTCGGCCACCTCATTCCACAAATGCAGCGCCGCGTACGCGCGCCAGGGCCGCCAGCCTTCGGTGCGGTGCTTCTGGGTCGCGAGCCGGTCGAGCGCCGGATCGCGCGCCGCGATCGACTGCATCAGCACGAGATCAGAGGCCGGCCACGCGTCCGGATCGCGCCATGCGCGCATCGCGATGTATTCGACGGTCCACGGGCCGATGCCGGGCAGATCGAGCCACGCACTGCGCAGCGTCGCGAGATCGGCGTGCTCGCGATCGACCGGCACGTCGCCGGCCGCCACCGCGCGCGCCACGCCCGTCAGTGCCGCCACCCGCTTGCCGGGCATCCCGATCTTGTCGAGATCGCACGCGGCCAGCGCATCGGGCGTCGGGAAACGCCACGCGGGCATGCCGTCGTCCTCCTGAACCACTCGTTCGCCGGCCCGTTCGACGAGCCGGCCGACGATCGTCGTCGCGGCCTTCACGCTCACCTGCTGGCCGACGATCGCGCGCACGGCCAGCTCGAACCCCGACCATGCGCCCGGCACACGCAGCCCCGGCGCGGCCTCGACGAGCGGTGCAAACCACGGATCGCGCGCGAGCCCGTTGCCGATGGCGGCCGGATCGGCGCCGAGATCGAACATCGTCGCGACGCGCATGGCGAATGCATCATCGACATGGCGCGCGACCGCGCCTTCGACCGTCGCGACCAGGCAGTGCTTGCGCGGATGTTTCGCGACCGTGAGCCGGCCGGCATCGCCGTGCAGGTCGACGATGCGGCGATACACACCGCCCGCCACCTGCTCGACACCCGGAATCGCGCGCCCGCTGAAGAAGCGCAGCACGCGCGCCCAGTCGTAAGGCGCATTGAAGCGCAGTTCCATTTGCGCGGACGGCGGCACATGGCCGCCGTTCACGATGGAGGTGATGGTTGTTTTTGCGATGCTCAAACTGCGCTGCCCTCCACAACGGATTCGGTTTGATCGTCGTGCACATGACGCGCTTCGGATGCGAGCAGCGTCGCCTTGCGGCGCACGCCCCAACGATACCCGGAAAGCGCGCCGCCCTTCTGTACGACGCGGTGGCACGGGATCGCGAGCGCGACCGGGTTCGATGCGCACGCGGATGCAACAGCGCGCACCGCGCGCGGCGCACCGAGCGCCTCGGCGATCTCCGAGTAGCTGCGCGTTTCGCCGTACGGAATATGCGTCAGCGCCTCCCACACGCGCTGCTGGAATGCGGTCGGCGCGATGTCGAGCGGCAGGTCGAACGCGTGCCGTGTGCCATCCAGATACGCGCGGATCTGCGTGACGAACGGCGCGAGCCGTGCCGACGCTTCGACCAGCTCGGCACGCGCGAACGCATCCTTCAACTCGCCGACGAGCGCGGCCGGCTCGTCGCCGAACGCGATCCGGCAGATGCCCTGCTCGGTCGCGGCGACGAGCACGGTGCCGAGTGACGTCGATGCGGTCGCATAGTCGATCCGCAACCCCGCGCCCTGCCGGCGAAACGCCGACGGCGCCATCCCGAGCTCGCGCGGCACCGACGCATAAAGCCGCGACGGGGAGTTGAAGCCCGCGTCGACGGCCGCCTGCGTGACCGGCTGCCCGCTTTGCAGCGCCTGCCGCAGCGCCGCGCCGCGCTGCGCGGCCTGGTACTGCCGCGGCGACACGCCGACCACGCGCTTGAAGAGCCGCTGAAGGTGAAACGGGCTCACGTGCACGGCATCGCTCAGTTGCTGCAGCGTGAGCCGTTCGGCCTGCGCGTCGAGCACCGCGCACGCGCGGTTGACGATCTCGAGCTCGCGCGGCAGCCCTTCCGGCTGGCAGCGCTTGCAGGGCCGAAAGCCGGCCGCACGCGCGGCGGCCGTATCGGCGAAGAAGGACACATTTTCGCGACGCGGCAGCCGCGACGCGCAGGTCGGGCGGCAGAACACGCCGGTCGTGCTCACGGCGTAGAAGAAGGCGCCGTCCGCATGCGGATCGCGCTCGGTGACGGCGCCCCAGCGGGCATCATCGGTCGGATAGGCGGTTTTCATCTGAACCTCGCACTCTCTAGTGTAGATGGTGCCTACTCTAGACATCGGCACGTGCCGTCGCGCCCTGAATCTTGCTCTGTGATTCGCCCCGGATAATCGGGGGGCGCATCATCTGAAAATAAATCCGACAAAACGCGCGCGCCGGCTGTTCCGGCGCGGTTTTCGTCATTGTCCCGTCACCATTTTGCTGCAGTGCGGATGCGACAAATCGCCGTCCTGACGTTTTTTTGCATTCGGAATATTGCGTCGCACCATCGCCGTGTGTATAGTTGGAACTGTCTCCTCCATGTCTCCTCCTGATATGGATTAAGCCCGTTCCGCTCTGCGTGAACGGGCTTTTTTTCGTCCGTCGATTGTGCCGCGTTCCGGCCGGCGGCGCAGGCGCGATGCGTCTACACTCGATGCTCGTGGACTGCGAAGGAGAGCCTTGCCCATGAAACCGACCATCCGCGCGATCGATCACATCGTGCTGCGCGTGACCGACATGGCCGCGATGACGCGCTTTTACTGCGACGCCGTCGGCTGCCATGTGGAGAAGGAACAGCCCGATCTGGGCCTCGTGCAACTGCGCGCCGGCGACGCGCTGATCGACCTGCTGTCGGTCGGCGGCCCGATCGACCGTCCCGACAGCGGCCCGCCCGGCACGGGACGCAATCTCGATCACCTGTGCCTGCGCGTCGAGCCGTTCGATCCCGACGCGTTGACCGCCCATTTCGCCGCACATGGCGCACGGCCGGGCGCGCCTGCGGAACGCTACGGCGCCGGCGGCTACGGGCCGTCGATCTACCTGTTCGACCCTGAAGGCAACATGCTCGAGTTCAAGGGGCCGCCGGCCGCGATCGGCTGAACGCGGCCGGCACGCGGGCCGTCACGCGTCCGCGCGCGCCTTCAGCACCGTCCACTCGACCGCCACCGGATCGTGGTCGGCGCTCGAGATCCACGCGGCGCCGTCCTGCACCGTGCATTGCAGGCGCATCGTGCGCTCCGCGAGTTTCCCGAGCGCGGCCGCGACACCGTCGTTCAGCGACAGCACCTGCACGTTGCGCAGCCGCTCGACCTTGCTGCGCACGCCCTGCCACCAGATATCCGACGTCTTGCCGCCGTATGCGATCACCGTGACCTGCCCGGCGCGGCCGGCCGCCTTCGAGATGCGCCGCTCGTCGGGCTGGCCGGCTTCGATCCAGACGTCGATCGCGCCGGTCAGGTCCTTCTGCCACAGATCGGGCTCGTCGACGTCCGACAGCCCCTTGCAGAATTCGAGCCGCTCGTGCGCGAACAGCGCGAACGCGACGATGCGCACCATCATCCGGTCGTCGGTTTCGGACGGATGGCGCGCCACCGTCAGCGCGTGATCGGCGTAGTAATGCCGATCCATGTCGGCGATTTGCAGTTCGGCTTTGTAGATCGTGGATTTCAGCGCCATGCGGAGTCGGCCCGGGCGGGCATTCGGTTCGGTCGGGCCGTGATGATACCGAATGCGGGCCGTGCGGCGCGTGTCATGCGCCACCCACAGCGCAACGGCCCGGCGTGGGCCGGGCCGTGTTCGGTTCGCGCCGCCGGCTCATCGGGCCGGCGCGCTCGCGCGTCGTGTGACGGCGCGGTGAATGGACGGTTACTGCTTGACGAAGCGCGAATCGGTCCAGAGACCCTGCTGGTCGCTGTTGTCGGCGCTGACGAACTGCACGTCGCCCTGGTCGACCGACACCACGCGGAAGCGCTGGCCTTCCGGCACCGACAGGCACCGGTAATCGTCGAAGTATTGCTGCTTCGCCTGCGACTTGCCGTCACGTTCGTGACTCAGTACGGAGTCCAGATTGTCTTTCGACAGGCAGCCCCATGCGTTCTTCGTCAACTGGATTTCCTGCTTCGGCTTGACGGCCGAATCGCCGCCGGCTTGGGCAATCGACACCGCGCAAAATGCGCCGACGAGGGCAAAAAGGATACCGGTACGTTTCATCATGTTCTGTCTCCAGGCTTGCGGGCACCAGGCTTGGGTTAGCTATGTGTTTAAAGGTGATCGTGAACCCGCGTTTTTCACTTTAGAAGACCGGCAAGCGATAGCAAGCACATTTGTTGTGCGACCGCAATAGCGGCGGATTGTCGCACCCCGTGCGCAGCCCGTTTTTCTCACCCCGCGCAGACATGCCGACGCGCACTGCCCGACGCACAGGCTCGCGCCGCCGGGCGGAAAGCATTACTCAGCAAGACTTTCATCAAAGTTACAATGCGGCGATTGAACGGTTTGGATAATCCATTTCGCTATCCGGATCATTTTGATGCGCTGCACATAAAGTCATCCGAAACGATTCGACTTTACCGCAACGCGGAATCGCATTTACCTGATACAAGAAAAATGCCAGGTATAAGCGCATCCGTATTTATCCGTACTTCGCCGCATGGTTTCAGCGCCCGCGAAAGCCCGCCGCAAGCGCCTTTCGCCAGCGTGTTTACCCTGCCTTATTCTGGGTAGCTTGCTGGCGTTCGAAATAATCGCGCTGAAAAATGCACATGCGATAAGCGTTGTGATACGCGCCGTTTCCGAAAAATTCTTCCTTCAATTCGGCCTCGTGCTGGAATCCGCATTTCTCGTACACGTGAATCGCCGCCGCATTCGACGTATCGACGATCAGGTACAGCTTGCGCATGTTCAGCACCTTGAACGCATATTCGATCGCAAGACGCGTCGCCTGGCCCGCATAGCCGCGCCCCTGGCGTTGCGGCGCGATGATGATCTGGAACTCGCCGCGTCGATGGATGTAGTCGAGCTCGATCAGCTCGACGAGGCCGACCAGTTCGTCTTGCGCATCGACCGCGACGAAACGGCGCTCGCGCTGGTCGTGCACGTGGCGGTCGTACAGTTGTGACAGTTCCGAGAAGGTTTCGTACGGCTCCTCGAACCAGTAGCGCATGATCTTGGCGTCGTTGTTCAGCTCGTGGACGAAGCGCAGGTCCTGGCGCTCAAGCGGCCGCAATGCGAGCGTGTTGGTATCGTTCTGGAGTTGCATGTTCATGTCCTTTTTGATGCCGGCGCACGTGCGGCAAGGCCGCATCCGGGCCTGTTTCGCACTGTAAGAAGTTGAACGCGGGCGAAGTTCAGAGCCTAGAATGGGAGCAAGGGTTCCTGCCACCGCAAGGAGGCTATCGTGTTCGAGCAAGTCATACTCGGAATATTCCTCGTGCTGCCGCTCGTGATCGTCGCGGCGCTGTTTTCCGACGAACTTTGGCAGGAACATCGGCGCCAGCATCCGCGCGACGAAAACGCACCGCACATCGACTGGAAGCATCCGTGGCGCCGCGTGCGACGCGGGCATTGAGTCGATTGCCGTTCATCCGCGAGGCGTGCCGGCCCGGCCGCCCTGGCATGTGAACGCGTGACGTGCCCTGTTAAGCCCCCGAATTTCGCCTCGATCCGATTCCCACTTGATCCGCTCACCCCGCGAGACGCCGCCGTGAACGACCTGCCCGCCCAACCTCCGCACGACATTCCCAGCGAAACGATCGACCTGCAGATCGCCGACGTGCTGGCGGCCGTCCGCTACCCGGCCAACAAGGATGCGATCGTCGATGCCGCGCGCGACGCCGGCGCCAGCAACGAGGTGCTGTCGATGCTCGACGGCCTGCCCGAACAGGACTACGCGGACGTCAACGCCGTCACCCAGTGGGTCGCCGGTAACTTCGGTCCCGGCCTCGGGGTTTGAGCGCGCACCCATAACGCGATAGGATCAGGCCGCACCGGTCGCGCAGCGGCCGGTTGCCTGTCGCCCGGCGCAAGACCGGGTGTTTCCGCCTACGTGCCCGGGGAATTCCATGGAAGGCATCCTGATCCAGCACACGACACGCCGTCAGCTCTGGTTCGGCGCCCTGACGGCGCTCGTCATCGTGCTCGCGCTCGGGATCGCCGCGCCGCACGCGAACGTCGAGCTGCCGGCCGTCGAGCCGTTCATGCCGATGTGTGCGCTCACCGTGTTCACCACCGCGAGCATCGCGGCGTTCTTTCTCGGCGCGCAGTTCACCGTGACGCGCCAGCCGGTGCTCGGCGCGCTCGGCGGCGCCTACGCGTTCACCGCACTCGCCGTCGCATTGCAGCTGCTCACCTTTCCCGGCGTGTTCGCGCCGCACGGGCTGTTCGGCGCGCAACCGCAAAGCGCCGCGTGGATGTGGATCTTCTGGCATGCCGGCTTCCCCGGTTTCGTGATGGTCGCGCTGCTCGCGCGCGAGCGGCTGGCACGCGCCCCGATCGGCGCGCAGCAGACACGCAGGTGGACGGTCGCGCTGATCGGCGGACCGGCGGTCGTCGCCGGGCTGCTGTGCCTGTTTGCGCTGAACGTGTCGCTGCCGCCCGCGTTTCATCCGCCGGGCGACGCGGCCGTGCTGCCCGTCAACGCCGTCGCGCTGATCGTGTGGCTGCTCAATGCGCTGGCGCTCGTGGCCGTGCTGGCCACCGGCCGGCTGCGTACGACGCTCGACCTGTGGCTCGCGATCGCGGTACTCGCGTGCCTCACCGACACGACGCTGAACCTGATGAGCACCCATCGCTTCACGGTCGGCTGGTATCTCGCACGCGTGTTCAGCATGTTCACGCCCGGCGTGCTCGTGTGCGTGCTCGCGTGGGAAGTGACGATGCTGTACCAGCGGCTGTTCGAGGCGCACGCGACGCTGATCCGTTCGTCCGCACGCGACGGCCTGACGGGCGCATTCAACCGCATGCACTTCAACGATCATTTCCACACGCTGTTCCTGCAGGCGCGACGGCAAGGCGAACCGCTGTCGCTGCTGATGGTCGACGTCGATCGCTTCAAGGCGTACAACGACGCGTTCGGCCACGTGAAGGGCGACGCGTGCCTGATCGCGGTCGCGAATGCGCTCGCCGGCGCGGTGCGGCGGCCGGCGGACATGGTCGCGCGTTACGGCGGCGAGGAGTTCGCGATCGTGCTGCCGAACACGGGGGCGCGTGGGGCGCGGCTGGTCGCCGAGGAAGCGCGCGAAGCGGTGCTGCGGCTCGATCTCGCGATGCCGACCGCACCCGCCGGACGCGTGAGCGTGAGTGTCGGCTGCGCGACCGTGTCGCCCGACGATCTGTCGACGCCCGACGCGTTGATCGAAGCCGCCGATGCCGCGCTGTATCGTGCGAAGGATACGGGGCGAAACAGGGTCGTCACCGCCTGAAAACGTCTGCTGTTTCAGGGATTCTTCGGGGATTTGTTACGGTCATTGTGACCGGAATAATCCGCCGTTACGGATTGCGAAGCAGGGAAACGATCGCTTACAGCCGGTGTTGCGGGCGCTCGCTATGCTGGGTTTCATATTGAACCCATGCAGGTGAACGCGATGAAGAAGACCCTTTTGCTGATTGCCGGTGTCGCCGTGCTGTTGAGCGGCTGTATCGTGGTGCCGGATGGTGGCGGGTATTACGGCGACGGGTATTACCACCATCATCGTCATTGGGATTGATGTGGGCGAAGGTCCGGATGGGGCGAGCCGGCCCCTCTCGCGCGATCAGGCCGGCTTGGTCAGCTCGGCATGCGTCAGAAATATCTGTAGCGCTGCTCGCGTTTCGTAGTGGAGACGCTCGAGGCGCGCGTCCTTTTCAGCGTCTTCGATCAGATTGCGTTCGGTGTCGAACTGGTAGGGCTCGCCCAGTAGTTCGGCCATGTCGATCTGGATGTACGTGCACTCCCCGTACGGCCGCTTGCCGTCGATGTAGGACAGCGGCCAGAAGTCATCCATCTCCAACACCGCGTCGATCGAGTAATCGTCGAGCGTTCTCCAGATGGTTCCCTGCAGGATCGCGAGATGCTCGGCGCGAAAATCGAAACGCCCCGACGCATCGACACCGCTTTCCGGGTAATCGAACGCATCGCGCAATTCCTCGGGGATCGCGTATTGTCCCGGCGCCAACTCGCCCACGGCCGTGACGAATTCGGGTAAGACGTGGCCGAGTTCTGCCAGCGTGCGAATGGCCAGCACGTCATCGTCGGTTTCGAGGATCGCCTTTGCAACATCGATTGTCGCGCCGTCTCCCGTCAGCGGCTGCTCGGGAACGATGGCCGGCGCGCCCGATTCGACCGGCAGCCACCCGACGCGCAACTTTCTCATCAGCGCGACGTGACGGGGCGCCAGGTCGGGATACGGCGCGTCGTCGGCAAAGACGGCGCGAAGAATGGCGTTGCGTTCAGTCGGATTGATTGACATGGGAGCCCTCGGCGTAGTGCGCACGGCCAGCGTCGGCAGCGCGACGGGATTCAATCAAAAACGAATGACGAGCCACGAAGGGCTGTCGAACTGCAAATGCGCGGGCATTACTTGCCAATACAAAACCTGCTGAAAATCACCCCCAGCAGATCATCCGAAGTGAATTCCCCGGTAATCGCATTGAGCTGCTCTTGTGCGAGCCGCAGTTCCTCGGCAAACAAATCGAGCGACTGCGCCCTCTGCTCCGCATGATCCGCCGCCTGCGCCAGATGCTCCTGCGCGGCCCGCAGCGCAATCAGATGCCGCTCGCGCGCGAGATACACCCCTTCCGCTCCCGCCTGCCACCCAGCAATCCGCAGCAACTCCGCGCGCAGCATGTCGATCCCGTCGCCGCGCTTCGCCGACAGATGCACCTCGGTCAGATCACCTTCCGCGGCCGGATGCTCGACGCACGCCGGCACACCGGTCAGATCCGTCTTGTTCAGCACGCGCACCACCGGCACGCCGCCGGGAAACCGCGCCGCGATCGTCTCGTCATCCGCCGTCATCCCGGTGCGCGAATCCAGCAGGTGCAGCACGACATCCGCCCGCTCGATCTCGCTCCACGTGCGCGCAATGCCGATGCGCTCGACCTCGTCCTCCGTCTCGCGCAACCCGGCCGTATCGATGATGTGCAGCGGAATTCCTTCGACCTGGATCGTCTGCGCGACCTTGTCGCGCGTCGTGCCCGCGATCGGCGTGACGATCGCCAGCTCCGCGCCAGCCAGCGCATTCAGCAACGACGACTTGCCGACGTTCGGCTGCCCCGCCAGCACGACCGACAGCCCTTCGCGCAGCAGCGCCCCCTGCCGCGCATCACCCAGCACGTGCGCGAGCTGCGCGCGGATCTTCGCGAGCTTGCCGCGCGCGTCGGCCGCCTCCAGGAAATCGATCTCTTCTTCCGGAAAATCGAGCGTCGCCTCGACCAGCATCCGCAGCGTGATCACATCGTCGACGAGCGCATGGATCTGCCGCGAGAACGCGCCGTCGAGCGAACGCCCGGCCGAACGCGCGGCGGCTTCGGTGCTCGCCTCGATCAGGTCGGCAACGGCCTCGGCCTGCGCGAGGTCGAGCTTGTCGTTCAGGAACGCACGCCGCGTGAATTCGCCGGGCTCCGCGAGCCGCAGCCCGAAACCGCGCCCCGCATCCAGGCAGCGCTGCAGCAGCAGTTGCATCACGATCGGCCCGCCGTGCCCCTGCAGCTCGAGCACGTGCTCGCCGGTGTACGAATGCGGCGCCGGGAAGTACAGCGCGATCCCGCGGTCGAGCGGCGCGCCGTGCTCGTCGAGGAACGGCACGTAGCTCGCGTGGCGCGGGGCGAGCTTCTGCCCGCACAACGCGTCGATCAGCGGCAACGCGGCCGCCTCGCCGCCGCGCCCGAACGACACGCGGACGACCCCGATGCCACCCCGGCCGGCAGCAGTGGCAATGGCGACGATCGGATCGGAATCGGTAGCGAGCATGGGAATCGGATAGATGGGATGAATCGGGTGATCAGTGAATATGGTGCGCCCGCGCAACACTTCGGGAATCGGAACGCCGGCATTGTAGCGTGCCGGCACATACGTCACCGGCCGCCGCGCAGGATTCGGACACGCTCGAATTTATCCCGCCGGGGATAAGCCGGGTATCAGCCCGGCGCCATGTCGCAGCCACCGTTTCGGACGAGTATGCCTGCTGGAGCGGCCTAACGCTGCGGCCCTCAATTCCACCACCCCCCCCAATCAAGACCGGGATTCGTCTGAACGAGCTATGTTTAGCTCAAATGGTTGTCTGGGACACGACGGTGGAATTGCACAATCTCCCCCATGCCGACATCCGAAGAAAAAGCCGCGTTCTCGGAACGCCTGAAATTCGCCCTGCGGCGCAGCCCGGAGAAGGTCACCGGTGCGACTGAGCTGGCGAACCGATTCAATCTGCGTCACCGCGGAGCACAGCCCGTTTCGCCGCAAACCGCGCACAAGTGGCTGACGGGCCGCACGATCCCGACGTCGGACAAACTCGTCACGCTCGCCGAATGGCTGCGCGTCGAAGTCCACTGGCTGCATTACGGCCCGTCGCCGAGCGTGATCGAACACCCGACGCCGCAACCGCTGCCGCGCGACGAGCGCTATCCGCCGACGCCCGAGACGATCGAACTCGCGTCGAAGATCGAAGCGCTGTCGCCGCACCACCGCTACCTCGTGCAGGAGCTGGTCGAGCAGTTCTACGGCGACTCGGGCGAAGCGAAGAAGGGCTGAACTCGCGCTACCGGACCCGCATAAAGCAAAAAGCCGCATGGGCGAACCATGCGGCTTTTTTTCGTGCATCGCGGGGCGAACGCGCCGCCCCGCGTGTGCCACGGGCATCAGGCCGGTTTCTTCTTGGCCCCGCCGAGCTTGCGCGTGATGTAGTACTGCTGTGCGATCGACAGCACGTTGTTCACGACGTAGTACAGCACGAGGCCGGCCGGGAAGAAGAAGAACATCACCGAGAACGCGATCGGCATGAACTTCATCATCTTTGCCTGGACCGGATCCGGCGGCGTCGGGTTCAGGCTCGTCTGCACGTACATCGAGACGGCCATCAGCACCGGCAGGATGAAGAACGGATCGCGCTGCGACAGGTCGTGAATCCACAGCACCCACGGCGCGCCACGCATTTCGACCGACGCGAGCAGCACCCAGTACAGCGAGATGAACACCGGGATCTGGATCACGACCGGCAGGCAGCCGCCGAACGGATTGACCTTCTCGGTCTTGTACAGCTCCATCAGCGCGGCATTCATCTTCTGCGGATCGCTCTTGAAGCGTTCGCGCAGCGCCTGCATGCGCGGCGTGATTTCCTTCATGCGCGCCATCGACTTGTAGCTCGCCGCCGACAGCGGGAAGAACACGGCCTTGATCAGGATCGTCAGCAGCACGATCGACCAGCCCCAGTTGCCGATGTAGCCGTGGATCTTCTCGAGCAGCCAGAACAGCGGCTTCGCGATGATCGTCACCCAGCCGTAGTCCTTCACGAGTTCCAGGCCCGGCGCGATGCCTTCGAGCATGCGCTCTTCTTCCGGACCGGCGAACAGGCGGGCCTGTACGTCGGCCGACTGGCCCGGCGCGATCGCGGCAACCGGCTGCTTCACGCCGACGCGGTACAGCGCCGGATCGATCTTTTCAGCGTAGATGTCGCGCTTCACGCCCTGCTGCGGAATCCAGGCCGACGCGAAGTAGTGCTGCACCATCGCGACCCAGCCGTTGTCGGCAGACTTCTCGAAGTTCGCCTTGTTCTTGTCGAGGTCGCTGAAGTCGATCTTCTGGAAGTGCTTCGCATCCGTGTAGACCGCCGGCCCGAGGAACGTGTGCGAGAACATCGGCGTTTCGACGGCCGTGTTGTCGCGCACCAGTTCCATGTAGACCGTCGGCGTGACCGGTGCCGTGCCGACGTTGTCGATCTTGGTGTCGACGCCGATCACGTAGCTGCCGCGCGTGAACGTGTAGGTCTTAACGACCTTCACGCCGCCCTTCACCGGCGATTCGAACGACAGCTTCAGCGCGTTCTGGTCACCCGTCAGCGACGTCGTGCCCGGATTCAGCTGCGTGTAGACGTCGTTGTGGTTCGGGAAATCGCCGCCGAGCAGGCCCGAGCGCGCGAGATACGTGTGGCCGGCCGTGTGGTCGAACAGCGTGATGTACAGGTCGGGCTGCTTGCCGTCGCCCTGCTTCTTCAGCGTCAGCTTCGCGAGCGTGCCGCCGCGCGTGTCGATTTCGCCGTCATACACGTCGGTCGAGAACTTCACGAGCTGCGCCTGGGCGGCCGGTGCCGTCGTCGACGGTGCGGCGCCGGCTGCGGCGGCAGGCACTTCACCTGCGGTCGTCGTCGTCGCGCCCGTGCCCGATGCACCGCCGGCAGCGGCCGCGGGGGCCGTCTGCGTGGCACTCGGGAAGAACATCGACGGGCGTCCATGGTCCCGCTGCCAGTTGTCGTACAGCATGACAGCTGACATGAAGAAGATCACCCATAGGACGGTGCGTTTGATATCCATGCGTTGTCTCAGAGTCGATGGGACCGCGCGTCGGCTTCGCCGCGAGCGCGAGTGTCGGAGTTGGGCGGCGGGACGAGGTCGATGCCGCCCGCGGAAAACGGATGGCATCGGCACACGCGCCTGACGGCGAGATACGTGCCGCGCGCGGCGCCATGATACTGGATTGCCTCGCGCGCGTAATCCGAACAGGAAGGATAAAAACGGCAACGGTTGCCGAGCATCGGGCTCACGGCAACCTTGTAGAAGCGCAGCAAGGCGATCAATACCGTTTCCATACCTTGGGCGACGCCGTTCGGCGCCGCGTCAAAACCGGCCGGGCAGGCGCGAACGCCGCACCGGGCACGGATGCGTCACTCGGACGCGGGCTTCGACGCACGGCGGGCGATCTCCCGGACTGCCCTGTCGAGCAGTTCGCGAATCTCGGCCGCGCACATCGCCGCGAGCGGGGCGGAAGCCGCGCTCGGCAGCGCTTTCTTGTCGAAGCGCGTGTGCTGCCGCAGCAGCAGGTCGTAACCGGCGAATTCGGCCCGGCGCAGGCGAAACGCATCGCGCGCCAGCCGCTTCACGAGGTTACGGGTAACCGCACGCGGCGCATACTTCTTGCCGACGACGAGCCCCAAACGCGCGGGCTGACCGGTCGGCTTGCCGTAAATCACGAAGTGCGCGGAGCGCCGCCAGGGGCGCAAACGAAAAACGGATGAAAATTCATCCGTTTTCAGAAGTCGCGCAGCTTTCGGGAAGGCGGCTTTCGTCTGCGACGGATTCGCACCCGGCTCGACGGCACCTTCCGCAGGACTGCGGACGGCGGACACAGCGCGCAACCTGCCTTAGATGGCGAGGCGCTTGCGGCCCTTCGCGCGGCGAGCGTTGATGACCTTGCGGCCACCTGCCGTCTTCATGCGGACACGGAAGCCATGGGTGCGCTTGCGGCGCGTCACGGACGGTTGGTAAGTACGTTTCATGATGTTCTCACTTGTTCGAGAATGTCGAAATTCAGGGGACCGCGTGCCCTTAACCGGAGGCATTCGGGCGAACGCAATCGCCGGGAATACAGGATTGGTTTTCGCGGAACCCGCTATTTAAACCGTTTTTCCGTTGACGGTCAATACTTTAGGAGTCGATCGCCTGTGCCCACCCCGAGCGATCCGGCCCCGCGCCCCACACAACCGGCCTGTGGATAACTCACGCTGTGGCCGCGTTTGGCGGTAGAATCTCGCCTTATCTCCAAGAATCCCGCACGCCGCTTCGGCTCGCGCCTGCCCCTCCAACACTGTGACGCAGGCGTCCGAGGCACGCTCGCACGACCGCTTCGGGCCTTGTTGCGCTACCGCGACAAGGGCGCCGGCGAGCCGCGCTGTGCACGCAAAAAACGACAGTTACTTG
>NZ_NKFL01000007.1:900000-1199700 GCF_002223055.1 Burkholderia sp. HI2500
CCCGTGTGGGTGACCGCCGCGAGCAATCCGCAGACGTTCGTGCGCGCCGGCGAAACCGGCGCCAACCTGCTGACCCACGTGCTCGACCAGGATCGCGACCAGCTCGCGCACAAGATCGCCCTCTACCGCGACGCGCGCGCGAAGCACGGCTTCGATCCGGCGGCCGGCACCGTGTCCGTGATGCTGCACACGTTCGTCGGCGACGATGCGGCGCAGGCGCGCGAACAGGCGCGTGTGCCGTTCTGCAACTACATCCGCGGCAATATCGGGCTGTTGAACGGGCTGGCGCAGAGCCGCGGCCAGTCGGTCGACGTGCGCGCGATGGGCGCACGCGAACTGGACGAGTTCGTCGAGTTTCTCTATGAACGCTTCGCGCAATCGCGCGGGCTCATCGGCACGCCGGAAACCTGCGTCGACCTGGTGCGGGATCTCGCGTCGATCGGCGTGGATGAAGTGGCCTGCCTGCTGGATTTCGGTCCGCCGGTCGAGCGGATCCTCGGCAATCTTCCGCAGTTGCGTCGACTACGGGAGATGTGCGCGCCCAGGCAAGCCGCCGCGCAGACGCGATTCGATGCCGCCGA
Organism: Burkholderia sp. HI2500; assembly: GCF_002223055.1. Lineage (NCBI taxonomy): Bacteria > Pseudomonadati > Pseudomonadota > Betaproteobacteria > Burkholderiales > Burkholderiaceae > Burkholderia > Burkholderia sp. HI2500. The sequence goes on from NZ_NKFL01000007.1 coordinate 900,582, forward strand.
GGTGCAGGCCCGCTGCCCGGAAACGACGTCGGGCGCGGACTTCAATGGCGAAATCCGGCAGCACGGCGTGCAGATCGACGGCGTGTTCGACGCGATCCGGCAGATCTGGCGTACGACCGGCGAGGCGCTGGGGAAAATCAGCCTGCCGGCCGACGCGCTGGCATCGTCGCCGTACCAGGTCCACCCCGCCTTTCTCGACGCGTGCAGCCGCGTGCTCGCCGCCGCCATCGATCCGGAAGCGCTGGCGTCGGGCGACCTGTACCTGCCCAGCTCGATCGGTGCGGTACGAGTGCATCAGCCGCCGTCGTCGACCGACGCATGGAGTCACGCCACGCTGCGCAAGCCGGTCGGGCACGGTGCGCTGGAGGGTGACATCCGCGTCCATGACCTCGCCGGGCGACTGCTGATCGAGATCGATGCGCTGCGGTTGCAGCAGGTGCGCGCGGGGCGCGCCGCCGAGCGGCACGACTTCGCCGCGCTGCTTTATCAACGCGTCTGGAGACCGTCGAACGTCGACGCGGCAACCGGCGGTTCCGCGCAGGGCGAGTGGCTGATTCTCGCGGACCGCGGCGGCGTGGGCGCACAGCTGTCGGCGCTGCTGGAAGCCAACGGCGATACGTGCACGCTGCGCTTCGCCGACGCGACGCCGGACCTGCCCGCGCCCGACCGCCCGCTGAAGGGCGTCATCCACCTGTGGAGTCTCGATCTCGCGCCCGCCGACATCGCGGCGAGACGGCGTGCCAGCGCGAGCGTGCTGCACCTGGTCAGGGCGCTTGCGTCACGCGCGCCGTCGGCCCGGCAGGCGCGTCTATGGCTGGTGACGTCGGGCGCGATGAATGTTCTGGAGGGCGAATCGATCGCGGTGGCGCAGGCCCCGCTGTGGGGATTGGGCCGCGCGATCGCGGTCGAGCATGCGGCGCTGTGGGGCGGGCTCGTCGACCTCGATCCCGCGCAGCCGTCAGCGGCGCACATCGTGCAAGCGGTACAGGCGGGCGGCCGGGAAGACATGGTCGCGTTTCGCCGCGACCAGCGCTACGTCGCGCGCATCGCCCGCGACAATCGCGAATTCGTCAGCCACCGGCCGATCCGGTTCCACGATGACGCAACGTATCTCGTGACCGGCGGGCTCGGCGGGCTCGGCCTGCGGCTCGCGTCCTGGCTCGCCGACCACGGCGCCGGGAAAATCGTCCTGCTGGGGCGCGGCGAACCTTCCGCCGCGCACGAGAAAATCCTGCGCACGCTCGACGCGCGGTTCATTCGCGCCGACCTGTCGCGTCGCGAGGACGTCGAGCAGGCGCTCGGTGAAATCGCGCAATCGATGCCGCCGCTCAAAGGGGTCTTTCATCTCGCCGGCGCGCTCGACGATGCGCTGCTGACGCGCCAGGACGACGACGCCTTCCATCGCGCCGGCAGCGGCAAGGCCGACGGCGCCTGGTATCTGCACGAGCTGACGGCCGGCTTGCCGCTCGACCATTTCGTGCTGTTCTCGTCGATGGCCGCGCTGATCACCATGCCGGGCCAGGGCAACTACGCGGCGGCGAACAGCTTCCTCGACGCGCTCGCCCAGCATCGGCGCGCGCAGGGGCAACCGGGGCTCAGCGTCAATTGGGGGCCGTGGGCGGAGATCGGCCACGCCGCCACCGACTACGGACGGCGCGCGCACGAACAGCTGGGCGCGCTCGGCGTCGGCACGCTGCCGCCCGAACTGGCCATCGCGACGCTGGAACGGCTGATGGCGTCCGGCGTCGCCCAGTCCGGGGTCGCGCAAATCGACTGGCCGACCCTGTTCCGGGTCGATGCGCCGGCCGCCGGTTCCGCGCTGTTTTCCGAGCTGGCGCAACCGGCCGCGCAGCCCGTGCAGCAGGACACGGCGTTGCTGCGCCAGCTGCATGCATGCGCGCCGCGCGAGCGGGTCGAGCTCGTCACCGACACGCTCGCGGCGATGCTCGCCGAGACCTTGCGTCTTTCCGGCCCCGACGCGATCGCGCCCGAGCAATCGCTGCTCGATCTCGGCCTGGATTCGCTGGTCGCGCTCGAACTGACGGACCGCCTCACCAAGGTGTTCGGCAGGCCGTTTCGCGCGACGCTGTTCTTTTCCTATCCGAACCTGCGGGCGCTCGCCCAGTACGTGCTCAACGAGCTGTCGCCGTCGCTCCCCGCGCCGGTCGTCGACGAAGCATCCGACGACCTCGACGAGGACGACCTTTCCGAACTGATCGCCCAGGAGATCGGCGCCCAATGAACGCCAAGGCCACGCATGCACTGAAAGCCGCGCTCGACGAATTGCGCCTGCGGCGCGCGGAAATCGCGGCGCTGCGTTCGGACCGCAACGAGCCGATCGCCGTCATCGGCATGGCTTGCCGCTTCCCCGGCCGCAGCGATACGCCGGACGCGTTCTGGCAATTGCTCGACGGCGCGCGCGATGCCGTCACCGAAGTGCCGGGCGAACGCTGGGACATCGATCGCTATTACGACCCCGATCCGTCCGCGCCCGGCAAGATGGCGACCCGCCACGGCGCCTTTCTCGAACGCGTGGATCAATTCGACGCGGCGTTCTTCGGGATCGCGCCGCGCGAAGCGACCTACCTCGATCCGCAGCAACGGCTCCTGCTCGAAGTGGCGTGGGAGGCGCTCGAGAACGCCCATCTCGCGCCCGAGCGCTTCCGCCAGTCCGCCACGGGCGTGTACGTCGGCATCACCTGCTTCGACCACGCGATCCAGGTGTCCAATGCGTCGATGCCGTCGAGCAGCTACGCGGGCACGGGCAGCGCGCTGAACATGGCCGCGGGCCGGCTGTCGTTCGTGCTGGGCCTCACCGGCCCGAGCATGGCGATCGACACCGCCTGCTCGTCGTCGCTGGTGTGCCTGCACCTGGCCTGCGAAAGCCTGCGCTCGCGCGAAACCGGCATGGCGCTCGCGGGCGGCGTCAACCTGATGCTGTCGCCCGAGGTCATGGTCAGTTTCTCGCAGGCGCGCATGCTGTCGCCGGACGGCCGCTGCAAGACCTTCGACGCGGCGGCGGACGGCTACGTGCGCGGCGAAGGGTGCGGCATGGTGGTGCTCAAGCGCCTCGCCGACGCGCTCGCCGACGGCGACCGGGTGCTCGGCATCGTGCGCGGCACGGCGGTCGACCAGGGCGGCGCGGGCGGCGGGCTGACCGTGCCGAGCCGCGATTCGCAGGAACGGGTGATCCGCCGCGCGCTGAACCAGGCCGGCGTCGCGCCCGGCGACGTCTCGTATGTCGAGGCCCACGGTACCGGGACGTCCCTCGGCGACCCGATCGAGGTCGAGGCGCTGGCCGGCGTCTACGGCGCCGGGCGCACGGCGGACGAGCCGCTCGTGATCGGTTCGGTCAAGACCAATATCGGGCATCTGGAGTCGGCCTCCGGCATCGCCGGCCTGATCAAGGTCCTGCTGTCGTTCGAGCACGACCGGATTCCGGCGCACCTGCATTTCACCCGACCCAATCCGCATACGCCGTGGCAGGAGATCCCGATCCGCGTCGCCGCCGATCCGGTCGCGTGGCAGCGCGGGGAACGCAAGCGCATCGCCGGGGTGAGCGCGTTCGGATTCAGCGGCACCAATGCCCACGCGATCGTCGAGGAGCCGCCCGTCGCGCCGGCGCACGCCGCGCAGCGCGCGCTGCTGCTGTCGGCACGATCCGAAGCGGCGCTGGCGGCGCTCGTGCAGCGCTACGAGCGCGCGATCGACGGCGCGACGCCGCAGGAGCTGGCCGCCATCTGCCGCGCCGCCGCCACCGGACGGAGTCACTACCCGTTTCGCGCGGCCTATGTGTCGGGCGTGAGGGCAGCGTCGGCGGCAGCGGCGCGCACGGGCAAGGCGTTGCGCGTGGGCTTCATGTTCGGCGCGCCGGACACCGGCGTCGCACGCGCGCTCCACGCGTCGGAACCGCTGTTCCGCGATGCGTTCGCGCGTTGCGCGGTGCCGCTGGAGGCGCTCGAGACTAACGCGGGCCGCTTCGCGATCCAGTTCGCATGGGCGGAACTGTGGAAGGAATGGGGCATCCGCCCAGCCGTCGTGTCGGGCCATGGCATCGGCGAATATGTCGCGGCCTGCGTGGCGGGCGTCGTGAGCGTGGCCGACGCGCTGCGCGTCGTGACCGCCCGTTCGGATGCCGAAGCGTTGCACGCCGTGCTTCAGGACATCTCGCTCGCACGGCCGTCGGTCCGCCTGATTTCGGGCTGTCTCGGCACCGAAGTGACCGACGAGGTGACACACCCGTCGTACTGGTTGCAACTGGCCGGCGCGTCGGATCAAGCCGATGCGCCGCACCCGCCGGAAGGGCTCGCCGACGGCTGGCTGCCGCCGCCCTGCGCGGGCGATGCACTGGAACACGCACTCGCGGCGCTGTACGTGCAGGGCGCGCAGTTCGACTGGCGCGCGCTGTTCCCGGCGCCCGCCCAGCCCGCCACGACCCTGCCGAACTACCCGTTCGAGCGGCAGCGCTTCAGCCTGGAGAAGACCCCGTCGCCCGTCGTCGGGGTGGATGCGGGCAGCATCGACGCAGCGGTGCGGCAGCTCAAGTCGTCCGGCAAGTATCCGGAGGACATGCTGAACGCGTTTCCGGACCTGCTCAGGACGGCATTCGCCCCCGCCAAAACCACCGCGTCGAACGAAAGCCCGCTCTATCACGTGGTGTGGGAGCCGCAGGCCGCATTGCCGGCGGCACAGACGGCCGCCGACGCGTCCCCGTGGCTGATCTTCGCGGACGCGAGCGGTGCCGGCGAGCGGCTTGCGGCGCTGCTGCGGGCGCGCGGCGCAGCCTGCTCGCTGGTGCGCCCCGGCCTCGACTATCTCGGCGACGTGGAAGCGGGCTGGCAGGTCGCGCCCGAGCGGCCGGACGACTTCGTCCGCCTGCTGAACGAGACCGCCGCTCCCGGCCAGCGCATCGTCTTTCTGTGGGCGCTGGACGAAGCCGTCGGCGAGACGCGCATGTCCACGGCGCTGCTGCATCTCGTGCATGCGGTGGTCGGCAGTGAGCGCGAGTGGACGCCTTCGACCCGGCCCAGGATCTCGGTGGTCACGCGCGACGCGGTGGAAGCCGGCGCAGCGCCGCACGTATCCGGGCTCGCGCAGGCTGCGCTGTCGGGCCTGGCACGCGGGGCGATGATCGAGCATCCGGAATGGTTCGGCACCGCGATCGATCTCGACCCGGCCGCGCCGGAAGACGAGACGCAGGCGCTGCTCCTGGAACTACTCGGCGAGAGCCGCGAGGAACAGGTGGCGTTGCGGCACGGCGCGCGCCATGCCGCGCGCCTGAGCCCGCTCGCGCCAGCCGAAACCGCCGCGCTGCCGGTCGATCCGGACGCGGCCTACCTGATCACCGGCGGGTTCGGCGCGCTCGGGCTGCACACCGCCCGGTGGCTGGCGGCGCGCGGCGCACGCACGCTGATCCTGGTTGGCCGGCAAGGGGCCGCGAGCGACGAGAGCCAGCGGGCAATCGACGAACTGCGCGAGCGGAACGTCACGCTGCGCTGCGAGCGCGTCGATATCGCCGACCCCGCGGCGGTCGCCGCTTTCTTCGCCGCGCTCCGGCGCGACGGCGTGCCGCTGCGGGGCATCGTGCACGCGGCCGGCATCGTCGGCTACAAGCCGATCATGCAGGTCGGGCGCGAGGAGCTGGACGCGGTGCTGCAACCGAAGGTGGCCGGCGCGTGGCTGCTCCATCAGCACAGCGGGCACTTTCCGCTCGATTTCTTCATCCTGTTTTCGTCGATCGCGTCCGCGTGGGGTTCGCGCGAGCAGGCGCACTACAGTGCCGCGAACCGCTTCCTCGACGCGCTCGCGCATCATCGTCGCGGCCAGGGCCTGCCCGCGCTGAGCGTGAACTGGGGGCCGTGGGCGGATGGCGGCATGACGTTCCCCGAGGCGGAAGCGCTGCTGCGGCGGGTCGGCATCCGGTCGCTGGCGGCGGATCGCGCGCTCGACGTGCTGAATCGCCTCCCCGCCGTGCCCCAGGTCGCGGTCGTCGATATCGACCTGGCGCTGTTCCAGGGCTCCTACGAGGCGCGCGGACCCAGGCCGTTCCTCGACCGCGTGCGAGTGGCCAAAAGCGCGCCCGGCGCGACGGCGATGCCGGCGTTGAGCGACGCGTCGCCGCGCGAGCGCAAGCGCCTGCTGGCGGACAGCATCGATCGCGCGGTGGCCCAGGTGCTCGGCTACGACGCGGGGACGCTCGATCGCGATCTCGGCTTCTTCGAGATGGGCATGGATTCGCTGATGGCGCTGGACGTGCGCACGCAGCTCGAAACCGCGCTGGGCATTCCGTTGTCGGTCGCGCTGTTGTTCGATCATCCGACGGTCAACGCCCTCGCGGATTTCCTCGCGGAGCAGGCGTCCGGCATGGCGGCGGACGCACACACGTCACCGGCACCGGCGCAGGCCATGCCGCCGCAGCCGCAACCGCGACCGATCGCGCCGGCCATCGAGGCCCGCGAGGCCGGTACGCCGGAGCCGATCGCGATCGTCGGCATGAGCTGCCGGTTTCCGGGCGCCGCGCACGATCTCGACGCCTACTGGAACTTGCTGAACGACGGGGTGGATGCGATCTCCGAAGTGCCGCGCGAGCGCTGGGATGTCGACGCGTACTACGATCCCGATCCGGAAGCGCCGGGGCGCATGTATTGCCGCTTCGGCGGTTTTCTCGACGACGTCGACCAGTTCGATCCGGCGTTCTTCCGCATCACGCCGCGCGAAGCGAACGCGATGGATCCGCAGCAGCGCCTGTTGCTCGAAGTCAGTCACGAAGCGCTGGAGCATGCCGGCATTCCGGTCGACAGTCTCAAGGGCAGCCGCACCGGCGTGTTCGTCGGCATCACCACCAACGATTACGCGAACCTGCAGCTTCGCAACGGCGGCGGCGCCGGCATCGACGGCTATTTCTTCACCGGCAATCCGCTGAACACGGCGGCCGGCCGCATCTCCTACGGACTGGGCCTGCAAGGGCCGAGCATGGCGATCGATACCGCGTGCTCGTCGTCGCTCACCGCGATCCATACCGCCAGCCAGAACCTGCGCAGCGGCGAGTGCGATCTCGCCATCGCGGGCGGCGTCAACCTGATCCTGTCGCCGGACAACTCCATCGCCGTCTCGCGCACGCGGGCGCTGGCGCCGGACGGCCGCTGCAAGACCTTCGACGCGTCCGCGGACGGCTTCGTGCGCAGCGAAGGCTCCGGCGCGCTGGTGCTCAAGCGCCTGTCCGATGCGCTCGCTGCCGGCGATCGCGTGCTGGCCGTGCTGCGGGGTTCGGCGGTCAACCACGACGGCGCGTCGAGCGGCTTTACCGCGCCGAACGGACGGGCGCAGGAAGCCGTGATCCGCCAGGCGCTGGGCGGGCTGCCCGCCGCGTCCATCGATTACGTGGAAGCGCACGGCACCGGCACCCCGCTCGGCGACCCCGTCGAGCTGCAGGCGCTGGCGACGGTATTCGGCGATGGCCGTGATGAAGGCCGGCGGCTGCGCGTCGGCTCCGTGAAAACCAACATCGGCCACACGGAGTCCGCCGCCGGCATCGCGGGGGTCATCAAGGTCGTGCTGTCGCTGAACCACGACCGCCTGCCCGCCCACCTGCATTTCCGCCAGCCGAGCCCGCTGGTGCAGTGGGACACGCTGCCCCTCGAGATCTGCGCCGAGGCGAGCGCGTGGCCGCGCGGCGAGCGGCCGCGGCGAGCCGGCGTCAGCGCGTTCGGCGCGAGCGGCACCAATGCCCATCTGGTGCTCGAAGAAGCGCCCGCGTCGGCGCGGCCGGCGACACCGTCGAGACACAAGGTGCATCCGCTGGTGCTGTCGGCCAAGACGCCTGCGGCGTTGCGCGAGCTGGTCGGGCGCTATCAGCGGCGGCTCGAAGCCGAACCCGGTCTCGACATCGCGGCCGTGGCCTTTTCGGCGGCGACCGGCCGCTCGCATTTCGCGCATCGGCTCGCGTGGCCGGTGACGTCGCTCGACGACGCCCTCGACAAGCTGCGCGCCTTCCACGCGAAGGAACCCGCCGGCACGACGCAGCCCGCGCCCCGCGTGAAGATGGCCTTCCTGTTCACCGGCCAGGGCGCGCAATACGCCGGCATGGGCCGCCGCCTGTACGACGCGTATCCGGTGTTCCGCGACGCCATCGACCGCTGCCGCGCGGTGGCCGATCCGCTGCTCGACAAGCCGTTGCTCGACGTGCTGTCCGCCCAGGGCGAGGACATTCACCAGACCGGCTACAGCCAGCCGGCCCTGTTCTCGCTGCAGTACGCGCTCACCACGTTGCTGGCGTCGTTCGGGGTGGTGCCCGACGCCGTGATGGGCCACAGCGTCGGCGAGTACGCGGCGGCGTGCGCGGCCGGCGTCTTCTCGCCGGAAGACGGCCTGCGGCTGATCGCCGAACGCGGCCGGCTGATGCAGGCGTTGCCCCGCGACGGCGAAATGGCGGCCATCTTCACCGACCTCGCCACCGTCGAGCGCGCGATCGAAGCGTGGCCGCACGAGGTCGCGGTAGCGGCCGTCAACGGCCCGGCGAGCATCGTGATCTCCGGCAAGCGCGAGCGCATCGCGATGCTGGTCGACGCGTTCGCCGCGCAGGACATCCGGTCCGTGCCGCTCAATACGTCGCACGCGTTTCACTCGCCGCTGCTCGAGCCGATGCTGGACCGCTTCCAGGCCGCGGCGAAAGCCGTGCCCGTCGCGCGCCCGGCGCTCCCGTTCTATTCGAATCTCACGGGCGCCGTGATGGACGACGCGCCCACCGACCTGTACTGGCGCCGGCACTGCCGTGAGCCGGTGCAGTTCGCGAGCAGCGTCGAGCGCCTCGCCGAAGCCGGTTTCAACGTGCTGGTCGAAATCGGCCCCAAGCCGGTGCTCGTCAACCTGGCCCGCGCGTGCTGTGCGCCGGACGCCGGGATCCAGTTCCTTGCCCTGCAGCGGCCGCAAGTCGAGCAGCAAGCGCTGATCGAAACGCTGTCGACCCTGTATGCCCGCGGCGTCGATGTCGACTGGGCCCCGACCGAAACACCCGCACCCGCACGCATCGCATTGCCGTCCTATCCCTTCCAACGCAGCCGTACCTGGTTCCAGAAAGCGGACACGTCCATGACTCAGACAAGCGCATCACCCCTCGCCGCCGCACCGACGCACAATCGCAGCGGCGAGGTGCTCGAATGGCTTCGCGGCAAGATCGGCGAATTGATCCAGGCCGATCCCGACACCATCAACATCGAACTGCCCTTCCTCGAGATGGGCGCCGACTCGATCGTGCTGATCGAGGCCATCCGGCACATCGAGGCGGAGTACGGCGTGAAGCTGGCCATGCGCCGCTTCTTCGAAGACCTGGCGACGGTGCAGGCGCTCGCCGAATATGTCGCGGACAACCTGCCGGTGGCCGCCGCGCCGACCGGGGCCGAGGTCGTGGGCGCTTCCGAGGCTGTGGCGGAACCGTCCACGGCGGCGGTCGCGGTTGCGGTCGCGCCGTCCGCGCAGGCGCTTGCGCCGCTCGCCGCCGCGCCGGTGGAATGGGTGGCAGCCGAAGGCGGCTCGACGGTCGAGCGCGTGTTGCGGGAGCAGAATCAGCTGCTGTCCCACGTGATGAGCCAGCAGATGGAACTGCTGCGCACGTCGCTGACCGGGCAGGCCGGCGTCCGGCCGGCGACGGCCGCCGCGCAAGCCGTCGCGAGCACGGCGAGCGTCGCCCCCCAGGCCGCGATCGCGACCCCGGCCGCCGCGCCCGCGGCGAAGCCCGCACCAGCCGCCGCCGCGGCGCCCGCGGCCGACAATGCGCCGCCCAAGCCGATGATGCCGTGGGGCAGCCCGGTCCAGCAGCGCGCGCGCGGCTTGTCCGCCGCGCAGCAGGAGCATCTCGAGGCGCTGATCGTGCGCTACACGACGCGCACCCGGAAATCGAAGGACTCGGTGCAGGCGTCGCGCCCGGTGCTGGCCGACAGCCGCGCCACGGTCGGCTTCCGCTTTTCGACCAAGGAGATGCTGTATCCGATCGTCGGCGATCGCGCGGCCGGTTCGCGGCTGTGGGACATCGACGGCAACGAGTACATCGATTTCACGATGGGCTTCGGCGTGCATCTGTTCGGCCACACGCCGGATTTCATCCAGCAGCAGGTCACCCGGGAATGGCAGCGCCCGCTCGAACTGGGCGCGCGCTCCAGCCTCGTCGGTGAAGTCGCCGCGCGCTTTGCCCGCGTGACCGGCCTCGATCGCGTGGCGTTCTCGAACACCGGCACCGAGGCCGTCATGACCGCGATGCGGCTCGCGCGCGCCGTGACCGGGCGCGACAAGATCGTGATGTTCACGCATTCGTATCACGGCCACGCCGACGGCACGCTCGCCGCGGCGAACGCGGACGGCGTGACGGAAACCATCGCCCCCGGCGTGCCGTTCGGCTCGGTCGAGAACATGATCCTGCTCGACTACGGCAGCGATGCCGCGCTCGAAGCCATTCGCGGGATGGCGTCGACGCTCGCCGCCGTGATGGTGGAGCCGGTGCAGAGCCGCAACCCTTCGCTGCAACCCGTCGCATTCCTGAAGGAACTGCGCCGCATCACCGAGGAGGCCGGCGTCGCCCTGATCTTCGACGAAATGATCACCGGCTTCCGCGTCCATCCGGGCGGCTCGCAAGCGATGTTCGGGATCAGGGCCGATCTCGCGACGTACGGCAAGATCATCGGCGGCGGCCTGCCGCTGGGCGTGATCGCCGGCACCAGCCGCTTCATGGATGCGATCGACGGCGGCATGTGGACCTACGGCGACCACTCGTTCCCCGCCGCGGACCGCACCGCGTTCGGCGGCACCTTCTGCCAGTATCCGCTCGCGATGGCGGCCGCGCTGGCCGTGCTGGAGAAGATCGAACAGGAAGGCCCGGCGCTGCAGGCCGCGCTCAACGAACGCACCGCGCAGATCGCCGACACGTTGAATGCGTTCTTCGTGGAGGCCGAGGCGCCGATCAAGGTCACGTGGTTCGGCTCGATGTTCCGTTTCGAATTCACCGAGAACCTCGACCTGTTCTTCTATCACATGCTCGAAAAGGGCATCTACATCTGGGAATGGCGCACCTGCTTCCTGTCCACCGCGCATACGGATGCGGATATCGACCGCTTCATCCGGGCAGTGAAGGACAGCGTCGCCGACCTGCGCCGGGGCGGCTTCATCCGGCCGCATTCGAAACACGGCACGGTGGCCGCGCTGAGCGAAGCGCAACGCCAGCTGTGGGTGCTGTCGGAAATCGATCCCGAAGGGTCGCTCGCCTACAACGTCAACACCACGCTCGAACTGAACGGCCGGCTCGACGAAGCCGCGATGCGCGCGGCCGTCCAGAGCCTGGTCGATCGGCACGAGGCGCTGCGCACCACGGTGATGGCGGACGGGTCGGGCCAGATCGTGCATCCGTCGCTGACACTCGAGATCCCGCTGATCGACACGGAGCAGGACGCGTGGCGGGAGCAGGAAAGCCGCCAGCCGTTCGACCTCGTGAACGGCCCGCTCTTTCGGGCCGCGCTCGTGCGCGTGGGCAGCGAGCGTCACCTGCTGGTGATGACGGCCCATCACATCATCTGTGACGGCTCGACGTTCGGGGTCCTGCTCGAGGACCTGGCCCGCGCGTATGCCGGTGCGGCGCCGGCCGACGCGCCGCTGCAGTTTCGCGCGTACCTGAAGCAGCTCGACGGCCAGCGCCACAGCCCGGAAACGAAGGCGAATCGCGATTACTGGCTGGCGCAATGCGCGCACCAGGCCTCCCCGCTGAATCTCCCGGTGGACTACCCGCGGCCCGCGGTGAAGACGTTTCACGGCGGGCGCGTGTCGCTGCATCTGGACACGGCGGCGGCCGCGACGCTGCGCACCGCGGCCCGTCAGAACGGCTGCACGCTCTACATGGTGCTGCTCGCGGGCTTCAATCTGTTCCTGCACCGCGTCGCCGGCCAGCAAGCGATCGTCACCGGCATCCCGGTGACCGGCCGCTCCGTGGCCGGGAGCGACCGCCTCGCCGGCTACTGCACGCATCTGCTGCCGCTGCGCTCCACGCTGCCCGAGCAGGCCACCGTGGCCAGCTTCCTGGCCGGCACCCGGCAGAACCTGCTCGACGCGCTCGAGCACCAGGATTATCCGTTCGCCGAGCTGGTCCGCGAAATCGGCGCACAGCGCGATCTCAACGCCGCGCCGCTGGTGTCGGCGGTCTTCAACCTCGAACCCGTGTCGGCGCTGCCCGAACTGCCCGGCCTGACGGTCGGCCTCGTGGCGCCGCTGATCCGCCATACCGCGTTCGACCTGAACGTCAACGTGCTCGACGCGGGGCAGGCACTCCTGATCGATTGCGACTACAACACCGATCTGTTCGACGCGAGCACGGTGCAGCGTTTCCTCGACATCTACCGGACCCTGCTGACGCATCTCGCGGACGATGCGTCGGCCGCCGTTGCCAAACTGCCGTTGATGAGCGATGCGGAGCGGAACCTGATGACGGTCGAGTGGAACCGCACCGACACGGATTTCGGCGACGCCGCCGCACAACCGCTGCATCGGTTGTTCGAACAGCAGGTCGAGCGCACGCCCGATGCCGTCGCGGCCGTCTTCGATGACCAGACGCTCACCTACGCCGAACTCAACCTGCGCGCCAACCGCCTCGCCCACCACCTCATCGCGCTCGGCGTCGGCCCCGATGCCCTCGTCGGCGTCGCCATGGAGCGCTCGCTCGACATGAGCGTCGCGCTGCTCGCGATCCTCAAGGCCGGCGGCGCTTACGTCCCCGTCGACCCCGACTACCCCGCCGAGCGCGTGCGCTTCATGATCGATCACGCGCAGTTGCGCTGGCTGCTCACCCAACAGCATCTGCGCGACGCGCTGCCCGAGACCGACGCCCGCCTGATCGTCGTCGATACCGACTCGCTCGACCTCGATGCCGCGGCGACGTCCAACCCCACGCCCGCGCTCGACGGCGACAACCTCGCCTACATGATCTACACGTCCGGCTCGACCGGCCGCCCCAAGGGCGCGCTCAACACCCATCGCGCGATCACCAACCGCATCCTGTGGATGCAACACGCCTACGCGCTCGGTGCTGACGATACGGTCCTGCAGAAGACACCCTTCAGCTTCGACGTCTCGGTCTGGGAACTCTTCTGGCCGCTCGTCACCGGCGCGCGCCTCGTGTTCGCCCGCCCCGGCGGCCAGCGCGAGACCGACTACCTGGTCGAGCTCATCGAGCGCGAACGCATCACCACGCTCCATTTCGTGCCGTCGATGCTGCGTGCGTTCCTCGATCATCCCGACCTCGACGCGCACTGCGCATCGCTGCGCCGTGTCGTGTGCAGCGGCGAGGCGTTGCCCCACGACCTGCAGCAGCGTTTCCTCGAGCGCCTGGACGCCAAGCTGTACAACCTCTACGGCCCGACCGAGGCCGCTGTCGACGTGACCGCGTGGGAATGCCGCCGCGACGACCCGCACCGCATCGTCCCGATCGGCCGGCCCATCGCCAACACCCGCCTCTACATCGTCGACGCGCAGATGCAGCCCACGCCGATCGGTGTGCCAGGAGAACTGCTGATCGGCGGCACGCCGGTCGGGCGCGGCTACCACGGCGAACCTCAACTGAGCGCCGAGAAGTTCGTCGCCGATCCGTTCTCCGACGACCCGCTCGCGCGCCTCTACCGCACCGGCGATCTCGCGCGCTACCGGCCCGACGGCAACATCGAATTCCTCGGCCGCATCGATCACCAGATCAAGCTGCGCGGCCTGCGCATCGAACCCGGTGAAATCGAGGCGGCGCTGACGTCGCACCCGCTGGTCGACGCCGCCGTCGTGGCGCTGCGCGGCGTGGACGACGGCGCGAGACTGGTCGCATGGCTGTGCTCGTCGCATCCCGAAGCCGAACTGGTCGACGCGGTGCGCGGCCGCCTGCGGCAACGGCTGCCGGATTACATGGTGCCCGCCGCGTTCGTCGTCGTGAGCGCGTTCGAGCAACTGCCCAACGGCAAGCTCGATCGCGCCAAACTGCCCGAACCCGGCGACGGCCTGGACTACGTGGCGCCCGTCAACGCGCTCGAAGCGCAGTTGACGGCCATCTGGCAGGAAGTGCTCGGCAAGGTTCGGATCAGCACGACCGCCAATTTCTTCGAGCTGGGCGGCAATTCGCTGCTGGCGACGAAGGTCGTCGCGCGCATCCGTCGCGATCTGCATGCGAAGCTGGAAATCCGCAGCCTGTTCGCACTCCCCACCATCTCGAGCCTCGCGAAGCGCATCGCCGATACGCAGCCGATCGACTACGCGCCGGTGACGCCGCTGCCGGCGCAGGCAAGCTACGCGCTCTCCCCGGCCCAGACGCGGCTGTGGGTGCAGGATCGCCTCCATGCGGCGCAAGCCGGCGGGCCGCTGCCCACGTCGCTGCTGTTCGAGGGCGTGCTGGACGTGGACGCGCTCGTGCGGGCGTTCCGCGCGTTGAGCGAGCGTCACGAGATCCTGCGCACGCGTTTCGTGCTGGAAGGCAACCAGCCGGTCCAGCAAGTCCTGCCGCCCGGCGAAGCCGCGTTCCCGGTCGAAGTCGTGGATCTGCAGGAGGCCGAGGATCGCGATGCCCAGGCCGCGTCGATCCAGGCAAGCGAACGGCTCGTGCCGATGGATCTCGCCGCCGGCCCGCTGTTCCGCGTCAAGCTGCTCAGGCTCTCCGAAGTCCGTCACGTCTGCATCTGCACGATGCATCACATCGTGAGCGACGGCTGGTCCACGGAGATCCTGCTCGACGACCTGTCGGCGCTCTATGACGCATTCGTCCAGCGTCGCGACGATCCGCTGCCCGCGCTCCCGATCCAGTACAAGGATTACGCCGGCTGGCTGAACCGCCTGCTCGCCGGGCCGGACGGCGCGCGCATGAAGGACTACTGGCTGACCAAGCTGGGCGGCGGCCTGCGCGCGCTGGACCTGCCGGGCGACGTCGCGCAGCCGGCCGCGCCGAGCTGGAAATCCTGGCGATTCGAGCTGCCCGCCGCCGAGACGACGGCGCTGGAATCGCTCGGCAAGCGCCACGGCGCGACCTTGTTCATCGCGCTGCTGTCCGCGATCAAGGCGCTGTTCTACCGCCGTTCCGGCCAGGAGGACATCGTCGTCGGCACGCCGGTCGCGGGCCGCGAGCTGCCCGAACTCGAGTCGCAGGTCGGCCCCTACCTGAACGTGCTGGCGCTGCGCGATCGTGTCGCGGGCGACGACCGGTTCGACACGCTGCTCACCCGGGTGCGGGACACCACCCTCGAAGCGTTCTCGCACCCGCTGTATCCGCTCGATCGCCTGCTCGACGAGCTGCACGTCAAACGCGTGGCGGGACGCAATCCGCTCTTCGACATCGGCCTGACGCTGCAGAACCAGCGACACGGCCCCGTCGATCGCTATGCGGGACAAGTGCATATCGCCGAGCTGCCGGACCACGACCCGCAGGGCGCGGACACGGAAGCCGCAACGGACTTCTGGTTCCTGGCCGAACCGCGCGCCGAGGGCCTCGCGATCCGCGTCGTCTATCACGCGGGGCGGTTCAGCGAGGCGCTGGTGCAAGGCGTCGCCCACGAGCTGACGTCCGTCATCGGCGAGGTGCTGGCCAATCCGGGCGTTCGCATCCGGAACCTGACCCTGGGACACCGCGCGCTGCACGCCGACGCCCGCCAGCCCACCGTCGAACTCAGCGCATTCTAAGGAGCCTTCGTTGACCATTTCGTCCAGCACGCAGGTCTACCTGCGACACAACATCCAGTTCGAACCGCTGATCAACAGCTGGTACGCGTGGTATCACACGCTGCCGCCGTTGACCGCCGCCCTCAACGTGGCGGAGCGGTTCCTGCCGCTGCTGAAGTCCTATGCGGCATCGCCGATGATGCATGCGGCGGCCTGCAAGGATCCCGCGATGCGCGGCGGGCCGTTCCTCGACCTGGGCGGCCAGCGCGTCGACGAAATCCGCGCGCTGATCGAGCAGACCACCCAGCGCGCGACCCGGCAACTGGAACTGGCGAAGGCCTACAAGGCGTTCTCCACGCTGCTGCTGGAACAGGCCACGGGGATGGCGTCGGACCCGCTCTACCCCGCGATTCCGGAGGTGTTGAAAGGCTATGTCGAGATCTACTACGACCTGAACCACAACCCGTCCTTCCGGGTGTTCGAAAGCCTGCTGTACGCGAGCCCGTTCTATGCGCGCGATGCGCAGAGCATCGCGCTGTCGGCGATCGAGGAGCACACGCCGCGGCCGTTCATCCTCAGCACGCCCCGGCTCCGCGACGATCGCACGGTGTTCTGCGACATGGCGTTCGACGACCGCGCGCTCGACGCGCTGTTCCGCATGCGCGACACGCCCGGCAGCTACGCGAAGATCGTCGACCTGATGCGCGTGGCGGAGCAGGACGAGCCGCTGTTCCGCTCGTTCTTCACCGAGGAGGCGCCGGCGCCGAAACCGGATCGTTCGTTCGACGGCGACGACATCCGCATCCGCTACTACGGCCACGCGTGCGTGCTGATCCAGAGCCGCGGCGTGAGCATCCTGATCGATCCGGTGATCAGCTACGGCTACGACACCGCGCTGCCGCGCTACACGTTCGCCGACCTGCCGGACCAGATCGACTACGTGCTGATCACGCACAGCCATCACGATCACATCGTCCTCGAAACGCTGCTGCAGCTTCGCCACAAGGTCAAGACCGTGGTGGTCGGCCGCAATCTCGACGGCTTTCCGCAAGATCCGTCGATGGAACTGGCGTTGCGCAAGCTCGGCTTCGACGACGTGCTGGAAGTTCGGGATGCCCAGGAAATCAAGCTGCCCGGCGGCACCATCACCGCCATTCCGTTCATGGGCGAACACAACGACCTGGCGATCCACAGCAAGCAGAGCTTCATGATCCGCTTCGGCTCGCGCTCGGTGCTGTGCATCGCCGATTCGTGCAACCTGGACCCGCGCCTCTACGAGCATGTGTTCCGCCTCGCCGGCAAGCCGGACACGCTGTTCGTCGGGATGGAAACCGAGGGCGCGCCGCCGTCGTGGGTCTACGGCCCGCTGTTTCCGAAGGCGCTGCCGCGCGACATCGACCAGTCGCGCCGGGCGCGGGGCTGCCAGTTCGGCGAGGCCGCCGCGCTGGTGGACGATTTCGCGTTCAACGCAGCGTATGTCTATGCGATGGGCCAGGAGCCGTGGCTGAACCACCTGCTCGACAACACCTTCGACGAAAACTCGCCCAGCCACATCCAGTCCACCCAGTTCGTCGCGCACTGCCGGGCCAAGGGCATCGCGTCCGAAATCCTGTACGCGACGAGGGAGATCGTGCTTTGTCAGAACTGAATCTCAACGCGCTCTCGACGAGCGGGCAATACCAGGAACACGTGGCGTTCTGGAACGACGCGCTCGGTCGCCTCGACGAAGACTTCCGCCTTCAGCAGGCGTGGCAGGCGTACGCGCTGCCGCTCGGCCCCGAGCCGACCCTGACGTTCGCGCTCGACGGCGACGCGGCGCCGGTGCTGGAGAAGCTCGCCGCCGGCAACGCGCTGGGCGCGTTCGTCGTGCTGCTGGCCGCGCTGTTCCGCGTGCTGGGGCGCTACGACGGTGCGGCCGGCCTGTTCGTGGCGTCGCCGCCCCTGATCGCCGGACCCGCGAGCGGCGCCGCCGAGCCCGTCCCGTTGCTCGACGCCGGCGCGCCCGGCCCCTCGGTTCGCGCGTACCTGAACCAGTTGCGCGACGCGGTGCAGCGCAGCTATTCGTACCAGGATTTCCCGATCGCCGCGCTCGTGCACAAGCTGCATGGCGAACGGCGCGCGACCAACGTCGGCGTGCGCTTCGACGGCCTTCACGAAGCCTGGGCAGCGGCCGACTACGACCTGTCGATCGAGATCCGCCATCGCGAGCGCTACGAGATCGTGCTGACGGGCCGGCCGACGGTGTTCACGCTGCATTATCTGCAGCATCTCGCGCGGCACCTGCGCAACGTCGTGGCCGGCTTCGGCGCACTGGATGCGCCGCTCGACACCGTCTCGCTGCTCGACGACGACGAGCGCGCGCGCCTGCGTTCGCAGGCGGCACCCGTCGCGGTCGACGGCACCTTCCTGGAACAGTTCGCGCAACGGGTCGCGGCCGCGCCGGACAGCGTCGCGGTGGTGACCGCCGACGCGTCGCTGACCTATGCCGAACTCGACGACCAGGCGTCCCGGCTGGCGAGCTTCCTGCTCGCGGAATACGCGATCGAACGCGGCGACGTGGTGGGCGTGGTGGCCGACCGTTCCGAGCGCTGGATCGTCGGCCTGCTCGGCGCGCTCAAGGCGGGCGCGGTGTATCTGCCGCTCGACCCGGAGTTTCCGCGGGAGCGGCTGCGCTTCATGATCGAGGATGCGAAGGTCAAGGCGCTGCTGACGCACTCGGAACACCTGCCGTTGCTCGCCGACTTCTGGGCGATCCCGATGTTCGCGCTCGACTTCCAGCTCGACACGCTGGCACCCGCGTCGGCATCGGCGCAGGTCGAGGTCCGGCCGGGCGATGCGGCGTACATCATCTACACGTCCGGCTCCACGGGCGTGCCCAAGGGCGTCGTGCTCGAACACGCAGGGCTCCTGAACATGGCGCAGCACCATGTGGACGCATTCGGTTTCGATGCGGCCGACCGCTTCGTGCAGTTCTACTCCCCGGGCTTCGACGGCTCGATCATGGAGATCTTCGTCACGCTGCTCGCGGGCGCGCGCCTGGTGCTGGCAAAGCCCACCGTGATCCGGGACGTGCCGCGTTTCGTCGACTACATCGCGCAGCAGGGCGTCACCACCGTGAACGCGACGCCGGCCTATCTCGCCGCGCTCGACTGGCCCGCGCTCGGCGCCGTGACCCGGGTCATCAGCGCCGGCGACAACGCCCGCGTGGCGGATCTGCGCGAGCTGGCCCGGACCCGCACGTGCCACAACTCGTACGGCCCGACCGAGGCAACCGTGTGCATCACGGACTACGTGGTCGACCCGGCCGTCACCTACGGGGCCCGCCTGCCGGTGGGCCGCCCGATCCGCAACACGCACCTGTACCTGCTCGACGAGCACGGCGGCCTGGCCCCCGAGGGCTGCACGGGCGAGATCTGCGTGTCCGGCATCGCACTGGCGCGCGGCTATGTCGGCCGGGACGACCTGACGGCCGCCGCGTTCGTCGACCACCCGTTCGACGCGGGCGCGCGCCTCTATCGCACCGGCGACCTCGGCGTCTGGCTGCCGGACGGCAACCTGGAAGTCACCGGCCGGCGCGACACGCAGGTGAAGATTCGCGGCTACCGGATCGAAACGGGCGAGATCGAGGCGGCGCTGAGGCAGCACGCCGGCGTCGCCGACGCAATCGTGTTCGTGCGCGAAGACACGCCGCAGCACAGGCAGCTGGTGGCCTGCGTCGCGACGGCGACGGCCAGCGTCGCCAGCCTGCGGGAACACCTGAAGGAACGTCTGCCCGAGTTCATGGTGCCGGCGTCGATCGTGACGCTCGAACGCCTGCCGCTGACGCCGAACGGCAAGCCCGACCGCAAGGCGCTCGCCGCGCTGGAACTGGCGCCCGTGCCGAGCGAAACCGCGTACGTCGCACCGGCCAATGACGTCGAGGCGCGCCTGGGCAGGATCTGGGCCGACGTGCTGGGCCGCGGGCCGATCGGCGTGCACGACAACTTCTTCGAACTGGGCGGCGACTCGATCCTGATCATCCAGGTGATGTCGCTGGCCCAGCAGGTCGGGCTCAAGTTCACCGCCGACCAGTTCTTCGCCCACCCGACCATCGCCGAGCTTGCCCGGGTCGCGACGGAGGCGCCGTCGCTGCGGATCGCGCAGGAGCCGGTGGTCGGCCCCGCCCCGCTGACGCCGATCCAGCACTGGTTCTTCGCGCAGGACGTCGCCGATCCGCATCACTACAACCAGTCGACGATGATCGAGGTGCCCGCGTCGCTGCGGCCGGACACGATCGAGCGCGCGCTCGCGGCCGTCACGACGCATCACGACGCGCTGCGGCTGAGTTTCGAGCGCGTCGCCGGTGCATGGCAGCAAGCGCATGCGGCGCCGCCGCTGGCCATTGCGCTCGGCGTCACGTCGCTGGCGGACGCGGCACCCGCCGCGCGTGAGGCCGCGATGCTCGCGACCGCCACCGCCATGCAGGCGAGCTTCACGCTGTCGGCGGCGCCGCTGCTGCGCGCGCACCTGTTCCAGTTCGGCCCCGACGCGCCGCAGCGCCTGCTCGTGGTCGCGCATCACCTGGTGATCGACGGCGTCTCGTGGCGCATCCTGTTCGAAGACCTGTACACCGCGTGCCGCCAGCTCGAAGCGGGCCACGTGGTGCAGCTCCCGGCCAGGACGACGGCGTGGCGCGACTGGTCGACGCATCTGTCCGAACTCGGCGCGACCGCGCTCGACGGTCTGGGGCTCGACTACTGGATCGACGGGAACGCCGGCGAGCCGGCGTGCTTCGACGACATGCCGGTCGGCACCCGCGCCGAAGCCGGCTCGACGGTCGTCGAGTTCGACGCCCAGCAGACGCTCGCGCTGTTGCAGGACGTGCCGCGTGCGTTCAACACGCAGATCAATGAAGTCCTGCTGACGGCCCTGCTGCTCGCGTTCGGCGACTGGACCGGCAACGCGTCGCTGGTCGTCGATCTCGAAGGCCACGGCCGCGAGGCCCTCTTCGACGGCGTCGATACGTCGCGCACGATCGGCTGGTTCACCACCCACTATCCGGTGTTCCTGAACGCCGGCGACGCCACGGTGGCGGTCGACGCGCTGCGCCACGTCAAGGAGCAACTGCGCGCGGTCCCGATGCGCGGGCTCGGCTACGGCATCGCCCGCTACCTCGGCCGCGACGCCGGCATCACGGCCGCGCTGGAACGGCAGCCGCCGGCGCCGGTGCGCTTCAACTATCTCGGCCAGGTCGATCGCGTGCTGGCCGACGACACGGGCTGGAAGCCGGTGCTCGACTTCCAGAGCCCCGAGCACAGCCCGCGCGCGCGTCGCGGCCATCTGTTCGAGATCGACGGGATGGTGTTCGACGGCCGCCTGCGCCTGACGTGGCACTACAACCGCGAGGCCTGCGCACCCGGCGTCATCGAGCAGCTGACGCAGTGCTACCGCAGCCGTCTGCTGTCGATCGTCGCGGCCAGCGGCGACGGCCCGCGCGCGCTGAGCCCGTCGGATTTTCCGGCCGCGCGCATCAGCCAGGCAGCGCTGGACGCCCTCGTCTCAAGGATCAAATCGTGACATCCCCGACCATCGCCGATATCTACGCGCTCTCCCCGATGCAGGAGGGGATGCTCTTTCATGCCGTGCACGAGCCCGGCGCGAGAAGCAGCTTCAACCAGCTCAGTTGCCGGATCACCGGCAGCCTCGACACCGCGCTGTTTCATGCCGCATGGCAGCAGCTCATCGATCGGCATCCGGTGATGCGCACGTCGTTCCATTGGGAGGAATTCGACAAGCCCATGCAGGTCGTGCACGCGCACGCCACGCTGCCGTGGGTGCAGGACGACTGGCGCGACCTGCCGGAACACGAGCAGCGCACGCGGTGGCAAGCGCACCTCGAAAGCGACCTGGCCGAGGGCTTCGCGCTCGATCGCGCGCCGCTCGTGCGCTGTCGCCTGGCGCGCGTCGCCGCCGACGCGTACCTGTTCAGCTGGAGCCACCATCACATCCTGGCCGATGGCTGGTGCCTGTCGCTCGTCATCGAGGAGATCTTCGAGGTGTATGGCGCGCTCGCGCGCGGCGTGCCGCCGGCGCTCGCGCCGGCGCGCCCGTATCGCGACTACATCCAGTGGCTGCAGCAGCACGAGCCGCAAGCCGCGCAGCAATACTGGACGCGCTATCTCGAAGGGTTCCGCTCGCCGACCCCGCTGCCCACGGCCGCGCGCGCGGGCGCTGACGAGCGCTTCGGCCAGGGCCTCGCGCAAGTGCAGGCCGACCTGTCGGCCGACCTGAGCGCGCGCCTGCGGCAATTCGCGGCCCGCCATCACGTCACCCTCAATACGCTCGCGCAAGCGGCCTGGGCGCTCGTGCTGTCGCGTTACAGCGGGGAAACCGACGTGGTGTTCGGCGCGGTCGTGTCCGGGCGTGGCGCCCCTCTGCCGGGGATCGAAGCCATGCTCGGCCTGTTCATCAACACGGTGCCGGTGCGGGTGCGGGTCGACCCGAGGCAGCCGCTGGTGCCGTGGCTGAAGATGATCCAGGCGCGCGTGGCCGCCCGTGCGCCGTTCGAGCACACCCCGTTGCCCGACATCCAGCGCTGCAGCGAAGTGCCGCCGTCGACGCCGCTGTTCGAGAGCAACATCACGTTCATGAATTACCCGCTCGACGCGTCGCTCACGCATGGCGCGCATGGGCTGGCGGTCGACGAGGTGCAGCTCTACAACCGCGCCGACATTCCGCTCGAATTCGTGGTGACGGCGCGCGACGACTGGAAGATGGAACTGTCGTTCGACCCGCGGCGCTTCGATGAAGACACGATGCAGCGGATGCTGGGCCACGTGGCCGCGACGCTCGACGCGTTCGCGGCCGAGCCGAACCGGCTGCTCGGCCGCGTGCCGATCTTGCCCGAGGCCGAACGCCGGCAGTTGCTGGAAACCTTCAACGACACCGCCGTGCCGTTCGACGCCGCGCTCACCGTGGTGCATCGCCTGGAGCAGGCCGCCGCGGACCACCCCGAGCGGCCGGCGATCGAGTACCGCGATAGCGTCCTGAGCGCGGGCGAGCTGAACGCGCGCGCCAACCGCATCGCGCACCGCCTGCTGGCCGCGGCCGAGCTGGGGCCGGACACGCTGGTCGCGATCTGCATGCACCGGTCCGCCCAGCTGATGGAGGCGATCCTGGCCGTCTGGAAGTGCGGCGCCGCCTATGTTCCGATCGACCCCGACTATCCGGTGGCGCGCATCCGCACCATCCTCGAGGATTCCGGCGCCGCCCTCGTGATCACCAGCGACGGGCTCCTGCCTGCGGAGCTGGCCGGGATCGCGCCGGTCGTGTCGCTCGACGCCGTCACCGAAATCGACAACGACACCAATCCCGGCCGCCCCGTGTCGCCCGACAGCCTCGCGTACGTGATCTACACGTCCGGCTCCACCGGCAAGCCCAAAGGGGCGATGGTCGAGCACGCCGGCATGCTGAATCACATGCTCGCCGAGATCGACGAGTTCTCGATCTCGGCGCATTCGGTGATCGCGCAAACCGCGCCGCATTGCTTCGATATTTCGGTCTGGCAATTTTTCACGGCGCCGCTCGTCGGCGGCAAGACCGTGATCGTCGACGACGAATGCATTCGCGATCCCGCGCGTTTCGTCGCGTATCTGGACACCACCCGGATCAGCATCCTCGAACTGGTGCCGTCCTATCTGTCCGCGGTGCTCGACCGTGCATCGGAACAGCCGGCGCTGATGCGGCACCTGCGGCACCTGCTCGTCACCGGCGAAATGGTCAGCCCGGCCCTGGTGAAACAGTGGTTCGACGTGTTCCCTGGCATCGCGCTGGTGAACGCGTACGGCCCGGCCGAAGCGTCCGACGACGTCGCGCAGCACCGCATGACGTGCGCGCCAACCACGCCTTACGTACCGGTCGGCAAGCCGATCCGCAACGTGCGCCTCTACGTCGTCGACCCGCAGATGAACCTGTGCCCGATCGGGATTCCCGGCGAGCTGTGCGTGTCCGGCGTCGCCGTCGGCCGCGGCTATCTGAACGACGAGGCCGCCACGCGGGAGGCGTTCGTCGAGGATCCGTTCCATCCGGCGCGCGGGGCCCGCCTGTACCGCACCCGCGACATCGGCTGCTACCTGCCCGATGGAACGATCGTGCTCCACGGCCGCCAGGACCACCAGCTGAAGATCCGCGGCTACCGCATCGAGCTCGGGGAGATCGACAACGCGCTGGCCGCCATTCCGGAAATCCGCCAGGCGGCCGCGCTCGACTATCGCGACGAGGCCGGCCGCGCCGCGCTGTGCGCGTATGTCGCGTTCCGCGACGGCGCGGCGCTGAGCGACGCCGCGATCGCCGCCGCGTTGTCCGCGACGCTACCGGACTACATGGTGCCCGGCATCTACGTGGTGCTCGACGCGCTGCCGCTGAGCGGCAACGGCAAGATCGACCGCAAGGCGCTGCCGCCGCTGGACCGCGCGCGACTCGCCGCCACCACGCACGCGCCGACGCCGCCGCGCACGCCCACCGAGACGCTGCTGTGCCGCATCTGGGGCGAAGCGCTGGGCATTCCGTCGCCCGGCATCCACGACAACCTCTTCGCGCTGGGCGGCGATTCGATCCTGAGCATGCGCATCGTGTCGCTGGCCGCGAAGGCGGGCCTGAAGCTCACCACCCGGCTCATCTTCCAGCATCCGACGGTGGCCGAACTCGCCGCCGTGGCGACGCGCGGCACGGTCGGCGCGGCGGAGTTCGTCGCGTCGTCCGGCCCGCTGCCGCTGACGCCCATCCAGAAGCGTTTCTTCGCGCAGCACCAGCACGACCCGAACCAGTACAACCAGGCGGTCCTGCTCGACGTGCCGGCGGATGTCGATCCGGGCCTGCTGCGCCAGGCGCTGCGGCACGCGGCCAAATGGCATGACGCGCTGCGGCTGCGCTTTCGCGCAGGCGCGTCCGGCTGGAGCCAGGAAGTCGTCGACGATCCGGACGTCCCCGTCGTCGTGTCCGACGTGGCGCGCGATCAGCTCGCGCAGCACGTCGCGCAAGCGCATGCGAGCCTGAATCTCGCGGACGGCCCCGTCGTGCGCGCCGACCTGTTCCGCCTGGACGCAGGTCGTTCGCTCCGCCTGCTGCTGGTCGCCCATCATCTGGTGGTCGACGGCGTGTCGTGGGGCGCGCTGCTCGAAACCGTGTACGACGCCTATACCCGCCTGCGCCACGGCAAGGCACCCGAGTTCGCGGGCGGCAGCGCCACCTGGACCGCCTGGACCCGGGCGATCTCGACCTGGGCCGATTCCGGCGCCGCCGACGCCGACCTCGCCCATTGGCAATCCCTCGCGCGTGCCGCGCTACCCGGCCTGCCGCTCGATCGCGAGGCGTCCGCCGACGCCAATACCGTGTCGTCCGCCGAAACGATCGTGGTCGAGCTCGGCGAAGCCGCGACGACGGCGTTGCTGGGCGCCGCACCCCGCGCGTATGACGCGCAGATCAACGACGTGCTGCTGGCCGCGCTCGCGCGGGCCGTCAGCGACTGGAGCGGATGCGCCGACGTCCTGCTGGATCTCGAAGCGCACGGGCGCGAGGAGCTGATCGACGCGCTCGACATCTCGCGCACGGTGGGCTGGTTCACGTCCGTGTTCCCGGTCGTGCTGACGGTCGATGCCGGTTCGCACGATCCGGCCGGCCTGGTCGCATCGGTCAAGGCGCGACTGCGCGCGGTGCCGAACGCGGGCATCACCTGCGGCCTGCTGCAAGACCGGCTCGACGGCCCGCTTCCGCGGCCGCGCATGCAGTTCAACTACCTGGGTCAGACCGACCAGCTGTTCACCGCCGCACGCGACTGGAAACAGGCCGCGGAGCCGAGCGGGGACGGCCGCCATGCGAACCAGCGGCGCGAGCACCTGCTCGACATCAACGCGTACGTGACCGGCAACCGCCTGCACGTGGCGTGGGAATTCAGCCGGGCTTGCCACGACGCGGACACCATCCGGCGCGTCGCGCAAGCCTACATCGCGGTGCTCGAATCCCTGGTCGCCGGCCATGCCGTCCCGTCCGCCTCGTCCCGGCCCGCGACCGGCTTGCCGCAGGCGCCGGCGTCGGTGCGGCCGGACGAGGTCGCCGACGTCTACCCGCTGACACCGACCCAGCAGGGCATGCTGTTCCACAGCCTGTACGCACCCGCGTCGGATGCGTACTTCAGCAGTCTGAATTTCCGGATCGACGGGGCGCTCGACGTCGAACGGTTCCGCCGCGCGTGGGAGACCGTGGCGCACCGGCACGACATCCTGCGCACCGCGTTTCACTGGGAAGACATCGAAAGCCCCGTGCAGGTCGTGCATCGCCGGATCGACTTGCCGTGGCACGAAGAGGATCTGCGCGCGGCGTCCGCCGTGGAGGCCGAGCAGCGCTGGGACGCCTACGTGGCGCAGGACCGGGCGCGCGGCTTCGACTTTGCCCGCGCGCCGCTGATGCGGCTCGCGCTGTTCCGCGTGGGCGAGCACGCGTGGCGCTTTCATTGGAGCCACCACCACATCCTGCTCGACGGATGGAGCTCCGCCCGGCTCCTGAGCGAAGTGGCCGCCGCCTATCAGGCGCCGCCGGCCGACGACGCGCCGCAGCAGGACGCGCCGCCCGCCTTCGCCGATTACGTGCGCTGGCTGGCGCGCCAGGACGCCGCCGCCGCGGAACGTTTCTGGAAAACGAAGCTGGCGGATTTCCCGGCGACGACGCCGCTCGTGCTGGGTCGCCCCGAACTCGACGGCACGGCCGCGCAGGGCGCCTACGTGGAAGAGGCGCTGCTGCTCTCCGAAAGCGACACGCAACGGCTCGTCGCGTTCGCGCAAACCAGTCGACTCACCCTGAACACGCTCGCGCAGGGCGCGTGGGCGCAGTTGCTGAGCCGCTACAGCGGCGAATCGGACGTCGTGTTCGGCACGATCGTGTCCGGTCGTCCGGCGTCGCTGCCGGCGTCGGACGAGATGGTCGGGCTGTTCATCAACACGCTGCCGGTGCGGGTGCGCATCGACGCGCGCCCGACGTCCGCGTGGCTGACGCAATTGCAGCTGGATCTCGCGCAGCAGGAGGACTATGCGCACTATCCGCTGGCCGACCTCCAGAAATTCGCCGGCCTGCCGCCCGGCGTGCCGCTCTTCGACAGCCTGCTCATCTTCCAGAACTATCCGGTGGAGGAAGCGCTGGCCGATGCGCTTCCCGGCCTGCGGATCGGCGCCTTCCAGGTGTCCGATCCGAACAATTACCCGCTGACGCTGGTCGTGACGCCGGGCAAGCGCCTGTCGCTGCAGGTGCTGTACGACGACGGCCGGTTCGATCGCGACACGATCGTCCGCCTGCTGCGCCATGTCGAAACCCTGCTCACCGGCCTGGCCGGCGCGGAAGATCGGCCGAACCGCAGCGTTGCGCTGCTCACCGCCGCCGAGCGGGACGCTCTCCTGCTCGGCTGGAACGACACGTTCGCGCCGGTGCCGTCCGACCGGACGCTGCCCGAACTGATCGAGGCCGTCGCCGCCGCGCACCCGGAGCGCATCGCGGTACGCTGCGGCACGGAGGTTCGCACCTATCGGGCGCTCGTCGAAGGCGCGAACCGGATCGCCGCGCAGCTTCTGCAGACGGCGCCGCTGCAGCCGGACGACCGGATCGCCGTCTGGATGCCGCGCTCGCCGCTGATGCTGGAAACGATCCTGGCCATCTGGAAGTGCGGCGCGGCGTATGTTCCGGTCGATCCGGCCTATCCGGCCCAGCGGGTCGAGACCCTGCTGACGCTGGCCCGGCCGGCCCTCATCGTCGGCACCGACTGCCGGCCGCCGCCGGCGCTGGCGTCGATTCCGCTGGTCGATCCCGCCCGCCTGCCCGCCCATCAGGACGCCGAAGCACCGACGCCGCGCTGCCGGCCCGCGGATCTCGCCTACGTGATCTTCACGTCGGGTTCGACCGGCCAGCCGAAGGGCGCGATGGTCGAACATCGCGGCATGCTCAATCACGTGCTCGCGATGGCGCGCCGGGTCGGGCTCGACGCGCGGAGCGCGGTCGCCCAGACCGCTTCGCACTGCTCCGATATTTCGGTCTGGCAGTGCTTCGCGGCGCTGGCGTCGGGCGGCACGACGGTGATCTATCCCGATGCCGTGATCCTCGAGCCCGCACGCCTGATCGACAGCCTGCACCGCGACCGCATCACGGCGATGCAATTCGTGCCGTCCTATCTCGCGACCTTCCTCGGCGAACTGGAACGGCACGCGGCACCGGCCTTCCCGCACCTCGACACGCTGCTGACGATCGGCGAAACGCTGCAGCCCGCCACCGCGCAAGCGTGGTTCCGCCTGAATCCGACGGTTCGGCTCATCAACGCGTACGGGCCGACCGAAGCGTCGGACTCCGTCGCGCATTACAGCCTGACGCGCGCGCCGGATCGGCCGGCGATTCCGATCGGCCGGCCGATCGAGAACCTGCGCCTCTACGTCGTGGACGCCGACCTGAATCCGTGCCCGGCCGGCGTCATGGGCGAGATCTGCATCGGCGGCGTCGGCGTCGGGCGCGGCTACCTGTTCGACGAAGCCCGCACGCGGGCGGTGTTCCGCGACGATCCGTTCAGTCCGGAACCGGGCGCGCGCCTGTATCGCACCGGCGATGTCGGCTGCTTCGACGCGGACGGCAATCTCCACTTCTTCGGCCGCCGCGACTTCCAGGTCAAGATCCGTGGCTATCGGATCGAGCTCGGGGAAATCGAAGCCGCGCTGACCGGTCTCGCAGGCATCTCCCACGCCGTCGTGGTCGCCCGGGAAACGTCGGATGCCGAAATGACCCTGTGCGCCTACGCGTCGGGAACCGGCTGGACGCCCCCACGCGTGCGCGACGCACTGCGCGACACGCTGCCGGCGCATATGGTGCCCGACACCGTGATGCTGCTGCCGGCGCTGCCCGTCATGCCGAACGGCAAGATCAACCGCGCCGCGCTGCCGCTCCCGGATGCCGCGTCCGTGCCCGACGACGTGCCGGCCGAACCGCGCACGCCGGTCGAAGCGGCGCTGCTGCGCGTCTTCGCCGAGGTGCTCGGCCGCCGGCCGAACGGCGTCGACGCCGATTTCTTCGAGCAGGGCGGCCAAAGCCTCAAGGCGATCCAGCTGGTCAGCCGGATCCGGCGCGAACTGAAACGGGACGTCACGGTCGCCGACATCTTCCATGCGCCGACGCCGCGCGCGCTCGCGCGGAAGCTGGCGGCCATGCCCGTCGACGGAGCTGCCACCGACGATACGTTCATCCCGGCGCTGGCCGCGCAATCGTCCTACGCGGTGTCCCGCGCACAGAAGCGGATCTGGCTCGCCAGCCGCGGCGCGGATCCGTCCACGTACAACATGGCGGGCGCGCTGCAGCTGGACGGCGCCGTCGACACGGCGCGCCTCGTCCGTGCGTTCGACCTGCTGGTCGATCGCCACGAGAGCCTGCGCACCGTGTTCGCGATGATCGAAGGCGAGTTGCGGCAACGCATCCTCAGCCGCGAAGCCTCCGGCTTCCGGGTCGAGCAGCGCGATCTCGCGGACGATGCCGGGCCGCAGGCGATCGATGCGTTGATTCGCGCGGCAAGCGAGCAGCCGTTCGATCTCGCGTCGGGGCCGCTGTTTCGCGTCACGCTGGTGCGGCTCTCGCCAGTGAAGCACCTGCTGCTGCTGAACATGCACCACGTGATCTCGGATGCGTGGTCGATCCGCGTGCTGACCGACGACCTGCATGCGCTGTATGCGGGACACGACCTGCCGCCGCTGCCGATCCAGTATCGCGACTACGCCGCGTGGCACAACGCGAGCCTATCCGGTCCGCGTGCCGCCGCGCATCGCGCGTACTGGCTCGCGCAACTGGCGCCGCCGCTGCCCCGCCTGCAACTGGCATCCGACTTCCCGCGGCCCGAGCGGCCCGGTCATGCCGGGCAGACGCTCGAAGTCGAACTGCCGGCGCCGCACGC
Source organism: Burkholderia sp. HI2500 (assembly GCF_002223055.1). Taxonomy (NCBI): domain Bacteria; kingdom Pseudomonadati; phylum Pseudomonadota; class Betaproteobacteria; order Burkholderiales; family Burkholderiaceae; genus Burkholderia; species Burkholderia sp. HI2500. Next base: position 930,178 of record NZ_NKFL01000007.1, read on the forward strand.
GGCAGAACTCGCCGCGCTGGCCCGCGCGCACCATACGTCGCTCTACGCGGTGCTGCTGGCGTCGTTCTGCGTGCTGATGCATCGCTACACGGGGCGTGAGGACATCGTCATCGGCAGCGTATCGGCCGGGCGCGACAGCGAGCCGCTCGAATCGCAGGTCGGCGTGTATCTCAACACCGTCGTGCTGCGCGTGCCGGTGCGGGCATCCTCGACCGTCGCCGACGTGATCGACGGCGTGGCGACAGCCTCCACGCAAGCGCTGGAGCATGCGTCCTATCCGTTCGACGTGTTGCTGGAAGACCTGAAGATCCGCACCCCGGCGGGCCATTTTCCGATCTTCGACATTCAGGTGAACCACGTGTCGATGCCGGCCCCGCAGCCCGGCCTGCGCATCACGGACCTCTCGCCGGCGGACACGACGGCCAAGTTCGACCTCTCCTTCCAGGTCGTGGAAAGCGAAGGCCGGCACCTGATCCAGTTCATCTACAACACGCACCTGTTCCGCCCGTCGACCATCGCCGCGATGCGCGATCGACTGCTCGCGATCCACGACGTCTTCCGCCGCGACCCGGCCACGCCGGTCGATCGCATCCCGCTCTCCGGCGAGGCCCCCGCCGCCGGCCCACGGGCCCGCGTCGGCCTGCGCCTGAAGCGCGCGCCCGAGGTCACGGCCGACGACGCGCTCGAGGAGAAGACGTGATGTGGATCGTCCGGAGTTCGAGCAGCGTGCGCCGTGCGCGCCGCTTCGGGTTGTTTCAGGTGAACAAAACGTTTCAAGGAGTGTCCTGTGCAAGACAATAACGTGCTGGTCACCGACCATCGCTATGCCTCCACCGCGCGTTTCTGGCGCGAAAGCCTTTCGCAGGTCGCCGGCGTCTACCGGATCGCGGCGTACGCCCCGAATCAGCAACCGGGTCGCCCGCTGTCCCGCACGGTGCGGCTCACGCCCGCGTCGCTCGACCTGTTGCGGCGCATCGGCGACGGCGAGCTTGCCGAGTTCGCCGTCACGGCGGCGGGCATTGCATTCCTGCTCTGGAAATACTTCCGGATTCCGGTCACGGTGCTCGGCACGCCGGCGCTGGCCGCGCATCCGCCGGCCCGCGCCGCCACCGTGCCGCTGATCATCGAGGTCCGTCCCGACGAGCGCGTCGAGGACTACCTGTCGCGCGTGGCCGCGATCGTGGAAGACAGCTACGCCGAGCCTCACTTCCCGCTTGAAACGCTCGTGCGCAACGAAAAGGACATGGCGCTCGCGCAGCTCACGAAAGTCGCGCTCGCTGACGACCGGGTGCACGACGCACCGACCGGTCGCGACGACGATCTGCAGTTGCATCTGCGGCTCGCGCGCGGCGAAATCGAGCTTCGTTACAGCACGGCGATCGAGCCTTTCATCATCGACGGTTTCGCCGGCAGCCTCGGCGCGGTGCTGGCGGCATTCGAACACCTCGACACGGCCGTCGGCGACATCGCATCGGCCCCGCCGGAAGAGGGGCCGCTGCTGAGCGCCTTCAACGAAACCGCGACGGCCGGCCCCAGCCACCCGACGGTCGTCGCCATGTTCGAAGCGCAGGTCGCCCGCACGCCGACGGCGCCGGCCCTGGTCACCGACAGTGCGCTGATGACCTACGCCGACCTGAACGCGCGGGCCAACAGCCTCGCGCATCAATTGCGCGAACACCACGGCGTCGGGCCGGAATCGCTGGTCGGCATCATGCTCGACCGTTCCGAATGGATGATCGTCGCGATTCTCGGCATCCTGAAGGCGGGCGCGGCGTTCGTTCCGCTGGACCCGGCGTATCCGGCCGAGCGGATCAATCACATCCTCGGCGACACCGGCCTGTCGTTGCTGGTGACCCAATCGAATCAGCTCGCGCAGTGGTATGAGTTCTCCGGCGTGACGCTGCTGCTGGACCAGGAACTCCCCGGCTGGCCGCCGCGGCCCGACAACCCGCCGTACCGTGCCGAACCGGCGCACCTCGCCTACGTGCTCTACACGTCCGGCTCGACCGGGAAACCCAAAGGCTGCCTGCTCGAACACCGGAACCTGGCCCACTACATCGCGTGGGCCGCCGCGTATTACTTTCCGGAAAGCACGACCGGCAGTTTCGGCCTGTACAGCTCGCTCTGCTTCGATTTCACGCTCACCAATATCTTCTGCCCGCTGGTGCGCGGCAAGACGCTGCGCATCTATCCGCAGTCGGAGAGCATCGACACCATCCTGGCCCGGATGTTCCAGCCCGGCAGCGGCGTCGACACCCTCAAGCTCACGCCCACCCACATTCACCTGCTGGAGTACATGAACCTGGCGCGCTCCGGCGTGCGCAAGGTGATCGTCGGCGGCGAGGAACTGACGCCCCAGCACATCGCCACGCTGCGCAAGATCGATCCCGCGATCGAGATCTACAACGAGTACGGTCCCACCGAGGCGACGGTCGGCTGCATCGTCGAGCGCGTCGAGGACGCGCCGTCGACGGTGCTGATCGGCCGGCCCATCGCCGACACCCGCGTGTACATGCTCGACGACGCGCTGCGGCCGGTTCCGCTCGGCGTGCCCGGCGAAATCTGCCTCGCCGGCGCGGGCCTTGCACGCGGCTACCACCAGCGGCCCGACGTCACCGCCGCGAAATTCGTCGAGCATCCGTTCCCCGGCGAAGCGCGCATCTATCGCACCGGCGACATCGGCCGGTGGCTGCCCGACGGACGTATCCAGTGCTACGGGCGCGTCGACCACCAGGTCAAGATCCGCGGGCACCGTGTCGAACTCGGCGAGATCGAGGCCGCGATCGCCGCGCACGAGGACGTCGTCGGCGCGGCGGTCATGCTGCGCGAATCCGCCCACGGCGTGCGCAAGCTGGCGGCCTACGTCAAGGGCGCCGCGAGCCTGAGCGTGCCGGACCTGCGGGCCTATCTGGCCGGGAAGCTGCCGGACTACATGGTTCCGTCCGACATCATCCCGATCGCCGAATTTCCGCTCAACGCCAACGGCAAGCTGGATCGCCCGGCGCTGCTGGCGCTGGAGCCCAACGCCGCGCCCGACGACGCCCGTCTCGACGCCACGCCGATTCAGCTCGAGCTGGTGCGCATCTGGCGCGACGTGCTCGACAATCCGGCCGTCGATCTCACCGGCCGCTTCTTCGACTACGGCGGCGATTCGCTGCAAGCCATGCAGCTGGTCTCGCGGATCTGGAGCAGCTTCTCCGTCGAGATCGGCATCGACGCGATCTTCGAACTCCAGACCATCAGCGCGGTGTCCGACCTGATCGAAGCGTCGTCGCCCCACGCCGGTTCGACGGCCGGCGCCATCCTGCCCCGCTCGCGCGCGAACGACCTGCCGCTGTCCTTTCCGCAGCAGCGGCTGTGGTTCCTCGCGCAACTGGAAGGCCCGTCGGCCACCTACAACATCTCGAGCGCGCTGCGCTTCGACGGCGAACTCGACATCGCGCGCCTGCAGGCCGCCGTGTCCGAGATCAGCCGGCGTCACGAGATCCTGCGCACGACGTTTCCCGCCGTCGACGGCCGCGGGGTTCAACGCATCGCGCCGCCGGCGCCGGTCGCGCTCGACGTCGTCGACGTCGCCCGCGAATCCGACACGCTCGCGCGGCTCGCGGAGGAAGCCGCCCGCCCGTTCGATCTCGCCGCCGGGCCGCTCTATCGCGTCGTGCTGTATCGCGTCCATGAGCGCCTGCACGTCTTCGGCATCGTGATGCATCACATCGTCTCCGATGCATGGTCGTCAGGCATCCTGATCGGCGAACTGGCCGCGCTCTATGCCGGCGAGTCGCTGCCGGAACTGGCGGTCCAGTACGCGGACTACGCGGTGTGGCAGCACGAGCGCCTGGCGTCCGCCGACACGCATCGGGAACTGGCGCTGCTGAGCGCCGCGCTGGCCGATGCGCCGGACCTGATCGAACTGCCCACCGACCGCCCGCGGCCCGCCATCCAGCAGTTCCGCGGCGCGGTGCTGCCGTTCCAGCTGAGCGGCGAACGCGCCGACGGCCTGCGCGCGATCGCGCGTGCGTCCGGCACCAGCACGTTCATGGTCGTGCTCGCCGCGTATGCGCTGCTCCTGTCGCGATACAGCAACCAGCAGGACCTCGTCATCGGCTCCCCGATCGCCAACCGGCGGTCCAGCATGACCGAGCCGCTGATCGGCTTCTTCGCGAACATGCTCGCGCTGCGCGTGGACCTGTCGGGCAATCCGACCTTCGGCGAACTGCTGGCGCGCGTGAAGCGCGTCGCGCTCGACGGCTACAGCCGCCAGGAGATTCCGTTCGAGCAGGTAGTGGATTCGCTCGCGCTCGAGCGCAACCTGAGCCGCACGCCGGTGTTCCAGGTCGTGTTCGCGTACGAAAAAGCGCCGTCCCAGGCGGTGGGCTTCCCCGGTCTCGTGGCCACGCCGGTGTCGGTCGAGACCCACACCGCGAAGTTCGACCTCACGCTCCATGTGCAGGATGCCGACGACGGCCTCGCGGGCTCGCTGGAATACAACCTCGACCTGTTCGACGCCGCCACGATCGATCGCATGGCGGAACACTTCCGCACGCTCGTCGATGCCGTGACCGCCGATCCGGACGCGCCGCTCGGCGCGCTGCCGTTGACGAGCGACGCGGAGCGGAACCTGATGACGGTCGAGTGGAACCGCACCGACACGGATTTCGGCGACGCCGCCGCACAACCGCTGCATCGGTTGTTCGAACAGCAGGTCGAGCGCACGCCCGATGCCGTCGCGGCCGTCTTCGATGACCAGACGCTCACCTACGCCGAACTCAACCTGCGCGCCAACCGCCTCGCCCACCACCTCATCGCGCTCGGCGTCGGCCCCGATGCCCTCGTCGGCGTCGCCATGGAGCGCTCGCTCGACATGAGCGTCGCGCTGCTCGCGATCCTCAAGGCCGGCGGCGCTTACGTCCCCGTCGACCCCGACTACCCCGCCGAGCGCGTGCGCTTCATGATCGATCACGCGCAGTTGCGCTGGCTGCTCACCCAACAGCATCTGCGCGACGCGCTGCCCGAGACCGACGCCCGCCTGATCGTCGTCGATACCGACTCGCTCGACCTCGATGCCGCGGCGACGTCCAACCCCGCGCCCGCGCTCGACGGCGACAACCTCGCCTACATGATCTACACGTCCGGCTCGACCGGCCGCCCCAAGGGCGCGCTCAACACCCATCGCGCGATCACCAACCGCATCCTCTGGATGCAGCACGCCTACGCACTCGACGCTGACGATACGGTGCTGCAGAAAACCCCGTTCAGCTTCGACGTCTCGGTCTGGGAACTCTTCTGGCCGCTCGTCACCGGCGCGCGCCTCGTGTTCGCCCGACCCGGCGGCCAGCGCGAGACCGATTACCTGGTCGAGCTCATCGAGCGCGAACGCATCACCACGCTCCATTTCGTGCCGTCGATGCTGCGTGCGTTCCTCGACCATCCCGACCTCGACGCGCACTGCGCATCGCTGCGCCGCGTCGTATGCAGCGGCGAGGCGTTGCCCCACGACCTGCAGCAACGTTGCCTCGAGCGCCTGGACGTCAGGCTGTACAACCTCTACGGCCCGACCGAGGCCGCCGTCGACGTGACCGCGTGGGAATGCCGCCGCGACGACCCGCACCGCATCGTCCCGATCGGCCGGCCGATCGCCAACACCCGCCTCTACATCGTCGACGCGCAGATGCAGCCCACGCCGATCGGTGTGCCCGGAGAACTGCTGATCGGCGGCACGCCGGTCGGGCGCGGCTACCACGGCGAACCCGAACTGAGCGCCGGGAAGTTCATCGCTGATCCGTTCTCCGCCGACCCGCTCGCGCGCCTCTACCGCACCGGCGATCTCGCGCGCTACCGGCCCGACGGCAACATCGAATTCCTCGGCCGCATCGATCACCAGATCAAGCTGCGCGGCCTGCGCATCGAACCCGGTGAAATCGAGGCCGCGCTGCGCACGCATCCGTCGGTCGACGACTGCGTCGTGATCGCGAAAACCGCAGGAGCCCGAACGTTCCTGATCGCCTATGTCGCGACCGCGGAGCCAGACATTGCCGATCTGCGCGGTTATCTCGGCGGCAAGCTCGCCGACTACATGGTGCCGTCGCAGTTCGTCGTCCTTGCATCGTTGCCGATGCTGCCCAACGGCAAGATCAACCGCAAGGCGCTGCCCGCCCCGGCCGACGGGGTCAACGTGGTCAACATGGCCCAGCCGCACGCGCCCGCCGTCACGCCCCGGGAAATCCTGCTGGCGTCGATCTGGCAAGACGTGCTGCAGCTGCCTTCCGTCGGCATCCACGACAATTTCTTCGAACTCGGCGGCGACTCCATCCTGAGCATCCAGGTGGTCGCGCGCGCCAATCAGGCGGGGCTGCGCGTGACGGCGAAGCAGCTGTTCCAGTATCAGACGATCGCGCAGCTGGCCGCCGCGCCCGAGGAGCGGGCAGCCTGCGTGCCGACCTTGAGCCCGCTGGGCGACGCGCCGCTCACGCCGGTGCAGCACTGGTTCTTCGACCAGGAGATCGACGCGCCGTCGCACTTCAATCAAACGGTCCTGATCCAGGTGCCGGCGGATCTCGACGCGTCGCGGCTGGCCGACGCGTTCCGGCAAGTCTACGAACATCACGACGCGTTGCGACTGCGTTTCTCGCGCGATGCGGGCCGCTGGACCCAGCACGTCGTCGCCGGCGGCGAGATGCCGGCGCTCTTTGCGAAACAGGTGATCGCCGGCGACGCCGCCGAGCGCCTGGCGGCGATGCGCGCCGCCGCCGCTGACGCGGAGCGCGGCATCGACATCACGCACGGCCCGTTGCTGGCGGCGCGGCTCTTCTGCGTGGCCGGCGAGCCGCTCGCCCGCCTGTTCGTGTCGATCCATCACCTGGCGGTGGACGGCGTGTCGTGGCGCGTGCTGCTCGAGGACTTGCATGCCGCCTACCACGGCCAGCCGTTGCCCGCGAAAACGACGTCGTTCCGCGAATGGGCGCTGCATCTGCAGGAACGGGCCCGGTCGCCGGCCATCGGCGACGAAGCGCGACTGTGGCAAGCGCTCCTCGCGCAGCCCGTCGAGCCGATACCGGTCGACTATCCGGCCGCAGGCGTGCCCAACAATGTGGCCAACAACGCGGTCGGCGACGCGTCATCCGTTTCATTCGAGCTGGACGAAGCCGACACCACCGCGTTGCTGCGCCGGCTGCCACGGGCCTACGACACCCGCATCAACGACGTCCTGCTCATCGCGCTCGCACAAGCCTGTAGCATGGTCACCGGCAACGCCCGCACGCGGATCGATCTCGAGAGTCACGGCCGCCACGTGGCGGACGCGCCGCTCGACCTCACCCGGACGGTGGGCTGGTTCACGTCCATCTACCCCGTCGTGCTCGACGCCGACGCGATGCACACGCCGGAGCAGGCGCTGCGTGCCGCGCGCCAGCAGCTGCGCCGGATTCCGGCCGACGGTCTCGGTTATTCGCTGCTCCGCTACCTGAGCCCCGACGCCGCCGTGCGCGACAGTCTCGCCGCGTTGCCGCAGGCCGATATCCTCTTCAACTATCACGGGCAGCTCGATACCGTGTTGCAGCAATCCGACGGCTGGCGCCCGGCGACCGAAGACCTCGGTTCGCTGCGTGCCGGGCGGTCGCAGCGCACGCACGCGTTCGAGATCGTCGCCGCCGTGGTCGACGGCAAGCTGCAGGTGGACTGGCGCTACGGCGAGCGGCTCCACCGGCGGCAGACGGTCGAGAACCTGGCCGCGCACTTCAGGGACCGGTTGCTCGACTTCACGGCGTCGGTCCCCGACACCGCGGCGGACGACATCGACGACAGCTACCCGCTCTCGTCGCTGCAGCAGGGCATCCTGTTCCATTCGCTGTACGACCTGGATCCTGCCGCCTATTTCCAGCAGTTCAGCTTCGTCGTCAGCGGCCCGCTCCAGGTGCCGGCGCTCCGGCAGGCGTGGGCCCATGCGCTCGCGCGCCATGCCGTGCTGCGCACCGCGTTCGCGTGGGCCGATCGCGAGCAACCCGTCCAGACCGTGCTGCACACGGTCGATCTGCCGTGGACAGTGCTTGACTGGCGGCACCGCGATGCGTCCCGCCGCGCGCAGGACTTCGATGCATTCCTCGCCGACGACCGGAAGCGCGGCTTCGATCTGCAGCAGGCGCCGCTGTTCCGCTGCACGCTGATCCAGGAAACCGACACGCGCCATCGCTTCTGCTGGAGCGCGCACCACATCATCCTCGACGGCTGGAGCACCGCGACCCTGATGAAGGAGGTGTTCGCCGACTACCTGTCGCTCGCGCGCACCGGCACGCCCGCGGTCGCGGCGTCGGCGCCCGGATACCGCGCGTACATCGACTGGCTCGCGCGTCATCCGCGCGCCGCCGACGAAGCCTGGTGGCGCGCCGAGCTGGCCGGCTTCCCCGCCGCCACGCCGATCGCGGCCAGCCCGGCCCGGCAGACGACCGGCGACGCCGCGCGACAGGACAAGCGCCGGACCCAGCAATTCCTGCTGGACGAGGCGCTGACCGCGCGGCTGCACGTGCTCACGCGTGCGCATCGCGTCACCCTCAACGTGCTGATCCGCGCGGTCTGGGCGTTGGTGCTGCGACGCCACGCCGGAACGGACGACGTCGTCTTCGGCGTCACCGTGTCCGGGCGCCCGCCGCTGCTCGACGGCGTCGAGTCGATCGTGGGGCTGTTCATCAACACGCTGCCGCTGCGCCTGCGTATCGCGCCCGAGCGCCCCTTCACCGAATGGCTGGCAGAGGTTCACGCCGCGCAGACGGCGATGGAGCCGCACTCGTACAGCTCGCTGGTCGACATCCAGTCGTGGAGCGAAGTGCCCGCCCGCGACAGCCTGTTCGACAGCCTGCTGGTCTTCGAGAACTTCCCGGTTGCCGCCGCCCCCGAACTCGGGCCGGACGACATCGAGATCCTCGACACCCGCGCGTTCGCGGAATCGAACTACCCGCTGACCCTGACCGTGCACCCGGACGCGCGCATCGGCTTCCATATTTCGCACGATGCGCACCGCGTCGCGCCGGATGTCGTGCGGCAGATGCTCGACACCCTCCGCACGTTGCTCGAGCGATTCGCCGAGCACCCGGACCAGCCGACCGGCCAGCTCGCCGACCCGCCGGCCGCCGACGGCCAGCCGGGCGCGCCGCGCGATGCGGCCGGGCCGGCGATCGAAGCCGCCGCCGGTGCGGCCACGGCGGCACGCGTCGTCGCGCCCACGGCGGACGAGCGCACGTTGCTGGAGATCTGGCAGCGGATCTTCAAACGAGACGACATCGCGGTCACCGACAACTATTTCGACCTCGGCGGCCACTCGATCATCGCGATCCAGCTGATGGCCCATGTCGAGAAGGCGTTCGATCGCCGGCTGCCGATTTCCTGTCTCTTCGAGAATCCGACGATCGAGAAACTGGCGGCGGCGCTCGCCACGAACGAACCGGCCGCGCCCGCCGGCGGACTCGTGCCGATTCGCGACGGCGGCCCCGCCGCGCCGCTCTTCCTGCTGCCGGGCGCCGGCGGGAACGTGGTCTACTTCCACCCGCTCGCGCACCACCTGAGCGGCGCCCACGCGATTCACGGGCTGGAAGCGCCCGGCCTCGACGGCGCGTGCGAGCCGCTCACCCGCGTGGAAGACATCGCGGCCCGTCATATCGAGCGCATCTGGCCGCTGGTGGGCGCGGGTCCGTACTACCTCGCTGGCCACTCGTTCGGCGCGCACGTGGCGCTCGAGATGAGCCGGCAACTGGTCGCCAAGGGCGCCGACGTGAAGCTGCTGGCGATCCTCGACGCGTCCGCGCCCATCGACAGCTCGGCCGCCACGTACTGGCAGGACTGGGACGACACCGAATGGCTGGTCGCGATCGCCCACGAAATCGGCACCTTCCTCGGCGCCGACCTCCAGGTGACGCGAGCCGACCTCGTCCCGCTCGATCCCGACGGCCAGGCCGACTTGATCCTCGCGCGGATCGGCGACCGCGGCAACTGGTTCGCGGACGCCGGGCCCGACCGCCTGCGCGCGTACCTGCGCGTCTATCAGGCCAACTTCAAGTCGCACTACGCGCCGCACGCCACGCCGCTGCCCGTACCGATCGCGTTGTTCCGCAGCACCGAGCACGATCCCGACGACTTCGCGCCGTCGCCCGAGATCGCGCAGCTTCGCCTGGACCCGGCCTGGGGATGGTCCCGCTTCTCGACGCTCCCCGTCGCGGTGACGGACGTCCCCGGCGACCACCTGACCATGCTGCTCGATCCGCATGCCGGCGCCCTCGCCGCCCATGTCAATTCGTTCCTGGAAAAACAACCCTCATGAAACTGAAATCAACGCCGACGATCGACAACACGTTCGCCCGCAAGGTCTGCATCAACCTGGACCGGCGTCCCGACCGCTGGGAAGCGATGCAACGAAAATTCGCAGAGCAGAACATCCTCACGGTGGAACGGCTGTCCGCCGTCGATGCAAGGCTGGTGAGCGTGCCGGAATCGTTGAGCCACATGCGTCCGCAGGACTACGGCTGCACGATGAGCCATCTCGCGGCCGTGAAACAGGCGAAGGCCGCCGGCGCCAGCGAAGTCCTGATCTTCGAGGACGACGCGTTCTTCGACGCCGAGTTCGCCGCGCGCTTCCCCGAGTTCATCGCGCAAGTGCCGGACGACTGGCACATGCTGTTCCTGGGCGCGTATCACTTCACGCCGCCCATTCCCGTCGCGCCGAACATCGTCAAGGCCGTGGAGACGCTCACCGCGCACGCGTACGTCGTCAGGGACTCGCTTTACGACGCGTTCATCGCGATCAACGAAAACCCGCCGGCGATCAACGACCGCAACAACCTCGTCCTGCAGCAGACGTTCAATTGCTACTGCTTCGAGCCGAACCTGGTCGGACAGGAGTCCGGCTACTCCGACATCATGGACGAAGTGATGCCGGAGAAGCCGCTGACCTATTCGATGCCCATTCCGGACGGCTGGTAACGCCTGCCGCCCCGTGCTCGCCGCGAACCCTCACTCGACAGGCCATTGAACCTCATGCAAACCACCACCGTTGACCTCGAAGCGGCGTTCGTACAGGCCGCGCTGGATGCGCTTCACCGGGACTGCAAGCTCGGCGACGCGATTTCACTGGCTTACGGGAAATGCGAATCGACTGCCGGCGTGATCGACCTGATTTTTCCGTTGATCACGAAGAAACTGCGGATCGACTACATCCTCATGTACAGCATCGAAAGCAATCCCCGCACGCTCCTGCAATTTCTTCGGCAGGTCGAGTCGCGGCTGGCACGGAACGAAAACTGGACGGCCGCGTCGGTCGAGGCCGCGTTGCGGAGCGTGGCCGATTCGACGGACAGCGTCGGCTGGGCGCGGGCGCAGCGCCTGCTGAAGTGCTGCATCCTGTTTTCCGATTCGCCGCTGGGCATCGTGGAAAGCATCACGTTCCTGGGCCAGCACGAAACCTCGTCGAGGTTGAGATCAGCGGCAAGCAATGTCGAACTCAGCCACCTGATCAACTGAGACCTATTGGCCATTCATGGATTCCGCTCAAAGCAAATCGCCGCCCTGGCATTCCGCCGTCACGCTGATGTGGCGCAGTCATCCCTGGCTGACGCTGGGCACGGTCCTGACGGGCCTCGTCAGCGGCATCGCGTCGATCGTGGGCGTCGGGTTGATCAGCACCGTGCTGCACGACCCGTCTGATCGACAGACGCTGCTGCTGATGTTCATTGCGGTGAATGTCATCGCGGTGGTCTGCAGGAGCGGCGCGGCCGTGATGCCGTCCTATGCGTGCATGAAAGTCATGACGAGATTGCGCGTCAACCTGTGCAAGCGGATCCTTGCGACCCCGCTCGACGAAATCGACCGACGCGGCGCCCCCCATGTGCTGACCTTGCTGACACAGGACATTCCGCAGCTGAGCCAGACCCTGCTCACCATCCCGACGATCATCGTTCAATCCGTCGTGCTGATCTGCAGCATCGTCTATCTCGCCTATCTCTCGTGGATCGTTTTCGCGTCGACGATGATCCTGACCCTCGTCGGCCTGGTGCTTTACCTGTTCTTCTATCGGAAGGCGGTCAATTTCACCGAGCGGGTTCGCGATGAATTCGTCCAGTTCAACGAATACACGCATGGCCTCGTGTTCGGCATCAAGGAACTCAAGCTCAACCGGGCGAGGCGCCGCTGGTTCACCCGGGCCGCGATCGAACTGTCATCGAAGCGCGTGGCGGGATTCAACTACATCGAACGCTTCTGGTTCATGAGCGGCGACAGCATCGGCCAGATCACCGTCGCGGTGCTGCTCGGCTTCCTGCTGTTCGGCGTGCCTTCGCTCGGCGTCGTGGATCCGTCCGTCCTCACGGCGAGCATTCTGGCCGTGCTCTACATGATGGGGCCCTTGACCATGCTGATCAATATCCTGCCGGTGATGGCCGAAGGCAAGACCGCGCTCGCCCGGCTGGCGGAATTCGGTTTCCTGATCGATGACACGCAGGACGCACGCAATGAGCCGCCCCATCCGGGCGCCGTGGCATCCCCATCGGCGAAGTCATGGAAGGTCATCGAGTTGAACGAGGTGACGATGAACTACCGTGACAATGAATCGTCGACCGACTTCGTGCTCGGCCCCATCAACATGACGATTCATGCCGGAGAACTCGTCTATGTAATCGGCGGCAACGGCAGCGGCAAGAGCACGTTGTGCAAGGTCCTCAGCGGCCTCTATGCGCCGACCGGCGGCACCATTTCGCTCGACGGAAAAGTCATCGACGACGATGCCCGGGAACGCTACCGAAACCTGTTTTCCGCCGTCTTCACCGATTTCCATTTGTTCAATCGCATCATCGGGCCGGATCGGGGCAATGACAGCATCGAGCTTGCCCGGAAATACCTCGACACCCTGAAACTGGCGGACAAGATCGAGATTTCCGGCCGCACCTACTCGACCACCCGGGCGCTATCGACCGGGCAACGCAAGCGCTTGGCGCTGCTTTGCGCGTACATCGAGGATCGTCCGATTTACATCCTGGACGAATGGGCCGCCGATCAGGATCCGGTCTTCAAGCGATTCTTCTATGAAGTGCTGGTTCCCGACCTGAAATCCCGCGGGAAATGCGTCGTCATCATTACCCACGACGATCAGTACTTCAAGCTGGCGGACCGGGTCATTCGGCTCGATAGCGGCCGTATCTTCTCCGATACGGCCGTATGCGCCGTCCCGGCCGAAGCCGCCGGATGAGCCGCGATCCCGATGGGACACGATGCGCGCCGTACCGGATTCGACGGCCGGCGATGCGTCTGTCCCGGCAAACCGTTACAGACGCATTCGCACGTGGGTGTTTAAATCATGTCGGCATCCATGCGCACACGCGCAGCTTCAACGTCTCATCAGGAATCCTTTCATGGAGTTCAGCAGATTGTTCGCACACGTCGGCGAAGCGATCTCGAGCAGCGGGAGCCGACGTTTTCCCCGAATGATGTACAACCTGATCGCCGCGGCGGTCCCCGTCGACGAGATCCGCATTTCGGAGCTGGCGGTCGACGACTCACCTGACGGCCATCCCGCGGTGCGCAGCCTCGGCGCGGTCGGCGCGGCGCTCGCGAAGGCCGGGGTGACCGCCGCCTGTTGCGGGCCGCAGATGCCGCCGCGCCCGGGGGCGAGCCCCCTGCACGTCGACGACACGCTCGCCGGCCACGGCCCCATCCACGCGCAGCTCGACCGCTTCATCGTCATGCAGGCGGCGGTCGTGTCGCCGCGTTACGCGCAATTCCACCTCGTGACCCGCAAGCGGGGCCACTGTTACGTGATCTCGTTGTATCGCACGTGTACGTTCGACGATTTCTCGCCGCAGGAGCGAACCTTCCTCAAGGAACTCTCGCACGTGCTGTTTCCGATCGTCGAGAGCCATGTCGCGGCGCTCGACGCGACGCCACCGGCCGCCCAAGTGACTATCGCCGCGCCGCCGGCGACGCAATCGGGCCGGGAGCGCGTGGCGCGGCGGTTCGCCGAGCGTCTGCGGCAAGCCGGCGTCAAGCTGTCGACGCGCGAGATCGAGGCATGCACGGCACTGCTGGCCGGCGACACGGTGCCCGCCATCGCCATGCGTTTCGCGCTGCGCGAAAGCACCGTCGAGACCTACCTGAAGCGGGCCGCCGTCAAGCTGGGCTTCAGCGGGCGTCATGGCCTGACGCGCTGGATGCTCGACGAGACGGCCGGGGCCGCGACGGAAGCGGGCGGGGACGGCATGCGAAGCGTGCGGCGCGACTACGCGTCGCCGCGCATCGGAACCTGAGGGCACACGGCCCGAACACGCCGATCCGGCGGCGCGGCGTGCGTCAGGCGCGGCACGCCAGGCACTTCAGCGCGCGCGACGCCGACGCAGGCGCAGGCGACGCGCGAAACTCCATGGGACGACTGCCGCCGGTTTCCATCTCGCGTCGCACGTCGGCAATCTAGCCGGCGCCGCAACCCGCGCTGCCGCACCCGGTGACATCGTCGTCATCGCCCGCGCCGACGCGCGTCGGCGCGGGCGCGTGCGGCAGCCTTCCAGGCTAGTCGGCCGGCGGTGTGTCGCACGTCGGCGGCGTGTCGGCGTCACGCCGCCGACGCGCACGGTACGGAATCGTCGATCATCCATTTCGTGAGCCCGTGCCGGCCGCTGATGCCGAGCTTCACCGCGGCGCGCTTGATGTACGTCTCGATCGTGCTCTCCTTCACACCGAGCTCGCCGGCCATTTCGCGCAGCATCTTGCCCGCGAGCAGGCCGAGGCACACTTCGTTTTCACGCGCCGACAGCACGACCCGCGCGCGCGCGAGCCGCGATTCGAACTCGTGGCGCAGCGCGTCGACGCCGGGCAAGCCTGCCGTCGCACCGGGCGCCGTCGCGCATTCGAGCGTGCCGTGCCGACGCGTCGACGCATGCCATTCGACGAGCGGCAACAGCGTATCGGCGAAATTCTTCAGGAACGACATCTCCTGCAACGAGAAGTCGCGATGCGATGCCGTGCGATGCAGCGAGATCACGTAGCGCCGATTCGCCTTGCCCGACACGAGATGGCACTGAAATCCGCCGCCCGGCCCGCGCGGCGGCGCGACGTCGCCGCCATTGCCACGCCGCAACAGCGGATTGATGTGAATGAGCTGCCGGTCGCAGGCCGCCAGGATCCGGTTCAACGGCGGATGCGCGGCCGGTTCCCGCTCGCCGTGCGCGGTCGGCGCGCCGCGCCCGTCGCCGCCCGGCGCGCCGAACGCGCCGAGCGATTGCACGCGGACGACTTCGCCCGCCGGCTCGTCGAGCGTCCATTCAGTCATCCGGGTGATCGCGAGCGGAATCGATTCGACCAGCAATGCATGCATGTCGGATGCGAACCGCTCACTGCCGGCGCTCGAAATCACCTTCCCGAGCTTCGCGAACATCTGACTCTCCTTGTTGTGCGTGCTTGAGGACCTGGCGCAACACCGGCGCGCGCGAGCCGGCACGGTTGGCGCGGCGCGCGTCGGGTCGCGCTGCGTCGCACGCGTTCTCAGGCGGGCAACGCGCGCCGCCGGCGCGCGATCCGGAACACGCCATGCGCGTGCGAATGATCGTCAGGCACGGCGAGCGCCACCGCGTCACCGACGATCGAACAGACCGATGACGAACGAGAAACAGGCACGATGTTTCCTCCGTATCGGACAGCGCGATGCGGCAGGCGTCGCATCGATGGACGTTCACGACGGGCAACGCTGCCAGCAGCCGAAACGTCCATTTCGGTCGATGCGCGTGGCGGGACGAAAACGCGCCGCCGACGGAGGTGCTGCAGACCTGAATCGGACAACCCGGCGCCGGCTCGAAGCAGGCGCGTTTCCGGCGTATTCAACGAAAAATGTCGATCAAAAAGCGAAACGATTCTTTCCATTGAATTTGATCCATGTATATCCCAGCCGCGTATGATAGCGATGATTTAAGACATTTGCAGTTAACCCGAAATTTATTTTTAAAACGACATCGCCCGATAACCGGAAATCGGCATTATTATCAACGCACGAATAAATCAACATTCGTTTACCACGAACTTTGGTAATAATCGGCCGAGCGACGCTTACCACGAATTTTCATCCGGGAGCGCTATTCGAGAGAGGAATTGTCGGATTTCACCAGCACCCCGCTCATCGAGCTGGCTTCAAGGCATATCTTCCGGACGTTATTTCGATTCACTCAACAATCGATTCAATATGCGCGACGGCAAAGCATAGTTTCCACCCCAAGCCCACGGCTGCTGGCCTCCGAGACCGGCGTTGCAAAAACACCCACAAAGGGCGAAGCCATTTCCCGTCATAAAATTTCCATATTAAATCAGTCGGAATTCGTCAATTCCACCGCTTGTCTCCCGATAGATAAATTGTTACGCTTTCGACCGAAATATACGACGCATCATCAATCAACCGTGAACTGCGGTCGGGTTTATTTAAAAAATCGAAACATGACGATTAATATTCACGTGAAATCATCTTTTATCGATTGCCGCGGCTAGCGCTTCGCCGCACGCGATTCCGTCGAATTTCCCTATCCGCTTGTCGACAGAACAGGCCGACGGCCAATTGCAGCAATCTCCCGGCGGTTTTTCGATTTCCTTTTAGACGCCCGTGGTGATGCGCGGCCCGCGCATTGCCGGACGCATCGTTCTTTTTCAATCCTGCCCGACCCGAGCGCAACGCTTCCCGAGCGTCACGCCTGCATCGATTGCCACACCAGTCTCAACGCGTCATTTGTCGTCTTTCCAATCTTCAAAACAATGCCGAAAAATTGGAGCACACCATGAGTCACGACTTCCGAGACGAACCCGCGCCGCGTCGCGCCTTCCTGGCCGACATGGCAAAACTCGCGGCGGCCGGCATCGTCACCGGCTGGACCCCGCTCTACCAGATCGCGGCACACGCGCGGACGGCCGGCGACACGCCGCCCGGCTTCCCGGCCGACATCCCGCTTTACAAGCAGGCATTCCAGAACTGGAGCGGCGAGATCGCCGTGCAGGACGTATGGACCGCCGCGCCGCGCTCCGCCGACGACGTCGTCGCGACCGTCAACTGGGCGCGCGCGAACGGCTACCGGATACGCCCGCGCGGCTACATGCACAACTGGTCGCCGCTGACGCTGGACCCGGGCGCCGGCGCCGCGAACCTCGTGCTGCTCGATACGACGAAGTCGCTGACGGCCGTCTCCGTCGACACGTCGGCACGTCCGGCGCGCGTCACCGCCCAAACGGGCGTCTCGCTGGAGTCGTTGCTCGCGACGCTCGAGCCATATGGCCTCGGCGTGATTGCCGCGCCGGCACCGGGCGACATCACGCTCGGCGGCGCGCTCGCGATCGATGCACACGGCACCGCCGTGCCGGCGGCCGGTGAAACCTTGCAGCCGGGCCATACATACGGCTCGCTGAGCAATCTCGTGGTCGCGCTCACCGCGGTCGTGTTCGATCCGGCCCGGCAGCAATACGTGCTGCGCCGGTTCGAGCGCGGCGATCCCGAGATCGGCGCGTTCCTCGCACACATCGGGCGGGCGTTCGTCGTCGAAGTCACGCTGACGGCAGGCCCGAACCAGCGGCTGCGCTGCCAGAGCTACGTCGATATTCCGGCATCCGAACTGTTTGCGCCGGCCGGCTCGACGGGCCGCACGATCGCGTCGTTTCTCGATCGTTCGGGCCGGGTGGAAGCCATCTGGTTCCCGTTCACGACCAAGCCGTGGCTCAAGGTCTGGACGCCGACACCCAGCAAGCCGTTCCTGTCGCGCGCCGTCACGCAGCCGTACAACTATCCGTTCTCCGATTCGATCTCGCAGACCATCTCGGATCTCGTCAAGCGGATCGTGATCGGCGGCGAAGGCGCGTTGACGCCGCTGTTCGGCCAGACGCAGCTGGCCATCACGACGGCCGGTCTCGCACTCACGCTCAGCGGGGACATCTGGGGCTGGTCGCGCACCGTGCTGCAGTACATCCGGCCGACGACGCTGCGCGTCACCGCGAACGGCTACGCGGTGCTGGCGCGGCGCGCCGACGTGCAGCGCGTGATCAGCGAATTCGTGCAGTTCTATCAGAACCGCGTCGACACGTACAAGGCGCGCAACGAGTATCCGATGAACGGTCCGGTCGAGATCCGCGTCACCGGCCTCGACAAGCCGGCCGATGCCGGCGCGGGCGCGGCCGTGCCCGCGTTGTCCGCGCTCAAGCCGCGTCCCGACCGGCCGGAATGGGATACCGCCGTGTGGTTCGACATCCTGACGTTGCCGGGCACGCCGGCCGCCGATCGCTTCTATCGCGAGATCGAGCAATGGATGCTCGCGAACTACACCGGCTCGTATGCGACGGTGCGCCCCGAATGGTCGAAGGGCTGGGCCTATACCGACACGGCCGCCTGGCAGGACGACACGATGCTCACCACCACGATTCCGAACCTGCATCGTGAAGGCCAGCCGCCGTCCAGCAGCTGGGATACGGCGCGCGCGACCCTCGAACGCTACGACCCGCACCGGATCTTCCGGTCGCCGCTGCTCGACCGGCTGATGCCGTAGGGATCCCGGCGGAAGCCGGCTGCCATGGCCGCCACGGAACGGATGACGATGCGCGAACCGTGCAGGTTCGCAAGGTCATTCAGGATGTGGCGGCCGGCAGGCTGGAACCGTGGCGAGCGGCGGAACGGCTGAATCGACGACCCGACAGGCTCGCCTGCGGGTCGCCAGGCCGCGGGAGCGCGGCCGCGAAGCGCTCCGGCCCATGCACGACTGTCGAAGCGATTGCCGGATGCGGCGCGTGATTCGACAACAGCACCGCGCAAAACCGCACCGGCCCCACTGCCATCGGTCGATCGTCAAAAGGCGACCGCCTGCCGCCGGTCGCCCGCAGCCGGTCGCCCCTCCCCGCCTTACGCCGCGGCCGCTTCCGCCCACGGCGGCCGGAAATCCAGCCCGAGATGCTGGCTGATCGCCGCGTCGAGCCGCTCCACCGCGTCCCGCTCGATACGCGTGATGCCCGGATGCCAGATGTCGACGAGCAGGCAAACCCGCGGCTCGTTGCTGTCGTTCCAGCTCTCATGCTCGAACGTATCGTCGAAAATGATCGCGCGCCCGTCCGGCCACTCGCGAATCTCGTCGCCGACGCGCAGCCGCGAACCGCGCGGCACGATCAGCGGAAGCTGGCAGGTCAGCTTCAGATTCGTCGTGTCCGTATGCGGCGGAATCCGCGTCCCGCCCTGGATCACCGAAAAGATGAAGGCGCCGCTCGGGCTGAGGAAGTCCTGCACCTGCCGCATCAGCGCCGCGGTGCGCGGGCAGCGGCGGCAATTCTCCTCGACCTCGGGCTCGCCCTTGCGCCTGAAATAGAACGACCCCCAGTCGTTGCGCCGGATCGATTCGAAACGCCCGGCCACCTGCTCTTCGTACGGCAGCAGCATCGGCGTGGTCACCTGGGCGAGAAACTCCTCGCGCAGCACGTCGACCGACGCCTCGAACGTCGACGTGAACGCCTCGAGCGCCGGATAGTCGGACGCCTCGTACCACGGCTTGCCGTCCAGCCCCGGGAAATAGAACAGCAGCGGCCGCTGATATTTCGGCAACGCGGGCAGCGGAACCCGCCCCGTGTTGATGTCGACGAACTCGATCACGCGTTCGAGCTCCGCGGTCCCGTACTGCGACACGAGCGCCTCCAGCGTCTCGTGAATCGCGATGCGCATCTCCTGTTTCAAAGTCGATCTCCTTGGCTATCGTGGGGTGACAAACAACAAAATTGCCGCTTCCGCATGACGCATCACACATGAATCGAAACGGTGCGCCCGGCCTACGCGCGCGCCGTCGTCTTCGCCTCCTCCATCGGGTCGGCGGCCCAGCCGCCGATCGACGCGCCGTACCCGGCCGCCGCCGCGACCAGCACGCCGACGCCGCACCACACCGCCTGCACGCCCCACTGGCTGACCAGGTAGCCGAGCAGGATCGACGCGATCATGCTGCCGAGCTGGAACACCAGCGAAAAGAACGAGACGGCGCGCGATCGCAACGCATCGGGCGTCCGGTGATGCAGCACCGCGTTGACCACCGCGCCGGCGATGCCGAGGAACAGCGCGACCCCGCTCAGCACGGCGCCGAACGCGACCACGTGATTCGCCCAGCGCGTCAGCACGAGGCTCGCGGCGAGCCCGGCGAACGGCAGCGACACGGCGAGCGCCGGCCGTGCGGCGCAATGCTTCATCACGCGATACGACACCCAGCCGCCCGCGCCCTTGACGACCAGCATCAGCGTGAGGAACAGGCCGAACGCCCAGGTCGCGCCATGCATCGGCACGAGCGTCTTCAGCACCACCGGCCAGTAGCTCTCCAGCACCGACACGACGCCGCCGAGCAGCATGCAGAGCAGGATCAGCGGCCGCACCGCGCCGCCGTGCCACGCGAAGCGCACCAGTTCGCGCAGGTCGTCGCGCATCCGGCCGGCCGGCGCGGCCTCGGGCGGCGCCTGCTCCGCCTCGGCGAAAAACCATGACGTCAGGCCCAGCAGCACGATGAACAAGCCGCCTGCGAGCGCCAGGCCGATCCGGTAAGGGTTGTCGAACAGCCGGCTGCCGATCAGGTCCGGGAGCACGCCGCCGACCAGCGACATGCTTGCCAGCCCGAGCGCGGAGGCCAGCTCCGCGCGGCCGAGAAAATAAGGAATCCGGTTCGTCTCGCCGTGCTCGCGCAGCAGGCCGACATACCACGCGTCGACGGTGCCGGAACTCATCGCGCGCGCGACGCCGAAGCTCGCCGCGGCGAGGTACAGCACCGGCTTCTGGCTGAAGCACAGCATCAGCGCGCAGCCGATGCTGTTCATCAGCAGCGAGATGCGATAGGTCCGGATCCGGCCCACGCGGTCGGCCATCGCGCCGAACGGCAGTTCCAGCGCGATGGTCGACAGGCTGAACACCGCCGCGTAAAGCCCGATCTCGAACAGCGTGAAATGGCTGTGCAGCAGGAACAACGTGACGACCGGCAGCACGAGGCCGAAGGTGCCCCACAACGCCGCCTGCTGCAGGCAGTACCGCAGGTGGACGGTCATCGGCCGTCCTTGCCGCCGGACTCGAGCAGCAGGTACTCGCCGTCTTCCGAGCTGCCGGCGCCGATCTCGACGAAACCGCACGCGGCATAGAACGCCAGCGCCGGCCCGTTGGCGCGCAGGCACTTGAGCCGGTAACGCGTGGCCGGCCAGCCCGGCAACGCGCGCAGCAGCGCCCGGCCGATGCCGCTCCGGTGGTGCGACCGGTGCACGTGCAGGTGATGGATGAAATGGTCGGGCTCCCAGACCGACACGAAGCCGGCGAGTCGCCCGCGGTCGTCCTCGGCGACCCTCAGCCGCTCGCCTTCCGTCTGGGCCTCGAAATCGGCCAGCTGGAACGCGCCGGCCGGCTGCCAGACGAAGGTCTCGCGGCGCGAGCGCAGGAACAGTTCGCACAGGGCCGGCGTATCGGCGGCCACGGCGTCACGTACGATGATCTTCATGATGCGCTTACCTCGCGGCAGTCGTGGTTGCCGGGCCCGCACAGCCCGGCAGGCTCGCCATCACGTCGGCGACGAAACGTTCGGTATCCCAACTGTGGTCCACCGTCGCGCCCAGCCGCGTGATGACCGCGCGGCACGACGGCACGATCACCACCAGCTGGTGATTGAAGCCGTCCATCATCATCAGGTCCGCCGGCAGCGACGGAAACCGGCGCGCGCCGCCGACGCCGGCGTTCAGCCACAGATGCGCGCCGAGCCGGCCGTCGTGCCGCGCCGCCTGGGGCGTCGCCATGAAGCGCACCCAGTCCGGCTCGACGATGCGCGTGCCGCGCCACACGCCTTGCTGCAGGATCAACTGGCCGAGCTTCGACCAGTCCCGCGCCGACGCCAGCATGTAGCTGCCGCCGACCAGCGTGCCCGACGCGTCGGGCTCCATCATCGCGGTGCGGATGCCGAGCGGCTCGAACAGCCGCGCCCGCGCGAACGGCACGACGTCGAGCGGCCGCGGCGAAATCGCGCGCGCGACGATCTTCGCGACCAGCACGCTGCCGCCGCTCTGGTAGTCCACCTCGCGGCCGGGCGCGACCTTCAGCGGCCGGCTCGCGACGAAGCGCGCCATGTCGGTCGACTGGTACAGCATCTTCGTCGTGTCCGAGCCGGGCAGATAGCCTTCCTGGTAATCCAGCCCGCTCGTCCATTGCAGCAGGTTGCGCAACTGGATCGCCTGGCGCGGATCGCCGGGTTGCGCCCAGTCGTCCAGCAGGTGATCCTGCGTGAGCGTCAGCTTGCCGTCGCGGGCCAGCACACCCGCCAGCAACGCGGTGACGCTTTTCGTCATCGACCAGCCGAGCAACGGGGTGTCGGCCGTGACGCCCGGCGCATACCGCTCGCCGACGAGCTTGCCATCCTGCCGCACGACCACGGCCAGCGTGTTGCGCAGCGACGCGGGCGACGGCTCCGCCATCGCGCGATCCAGCACGGCGCTCAGCGCCGGCAGCGGATCGGCCGGCGCGACATCGTCGGCGTTGCCGTAGTGGTCGACGTAGCCGGCATCGGCCGCGGCGGGCGGCAGCGCGAGGCCGCGGCCCGCCGCGCGCAATGCGTCGATCTCATCGGCCGGCGCGATCGTGCAGCCGAGGCCCGGCCGGTACAGCGCGACCGTCGAACGCAGCACGCCGAGCCCGGCGGCCTCGACGGTCTGTCGCGCCCGGTCGATCCGGTACGTGACGAAGTTGAACAACGGATTGATCGGCTTGACTTCGCGCGCGAACAGCGCACGTGCATCGCCGTCGCCGCCGGCGAGCGCGCGCGCGCACAGGTAGTGCGACGCGTAGCCGGTGGCGGCGGGCAGCGCCCAATACAGCAGGCCCGCGGCAATCACCAGCAACAGCACGGCCGTGGCGGCGAGCATCTTGAAGGCGGCAGCGACACGGGACGGATGACGATCCGGCATGGGAGTGGTTTCCTGGTTCGACGATTCGACGAGACGAGACGACACGACACGATGCGGACGGCCGCGTGGCCGCCCGCGCTCAGAGGATGATTTCCTTCTTCAGGTACAGCCGCTCGGACTGGATGTCGTGCGCGTGACAGCGGGCGATCAGCTTGTCCGATTCGACGATCGGCAGCGACGTCGGCGCGTATTCGATGCTGGAGATGAACTTGAGCCAAGGCTCCGCGCCCATCGCATAGACGAACACCTGGCGCGGCGCGAAGCACTCGACCAGCGGCCACGCGCGCTCGCAGTCGGAGCCGTTCAGCCGGCGGTTCTGGTCGAACTGCCGCCCGAGCGGCTCGTTCAGGAGCGCGCCGTACAGCCAGGACATCGGCGCGCCCTCGCATTCCATGCCGATGAACAGCGTGCCGATCCGGCCGATGCGCTGCGCGATACGCTGGTACAGCTCCGGCTGCAGGTTGTTCGAGTCGGCCGCGAACAGCATGCTCTTGCCGTCCACCTTCAGCGCGAACGCCATCTTCGCGGCGATATGCAGATCGCCGTGCTCGCCGAGGAATGGCAGCGCCACGATCTCGCCGCCCGGCACGGGCACGCTGTCCAGCTCGCCGACCTCGACCACCCGCTCGAACCCGCACGCCTCGAGCGCGAGCCGGATCGACGGGTCCTGCAGGAACCCGCCATGGCTGCGCGGCACCACCAGCGTGCCGATCCGGTGCCGCAGCTGCAGCAGGCTCTCGAGCACGATGTGATCCTGGTGGTTGTGGGTCAGCAGCACGTAGTCGATGCGCTCGGGCAGATCCGCGAACGTGAACGGATCGTCGCCCTGGCCGAGCGGATAGCCGACGATCGGATCGGTCAGCAGCGAAAATTCCGCGGTTTCGACCAGCACCGTCGCATGGTTGAAGTAGCGCACCCGCACCGGCTGCCCCGCGCGCGCCGGCGCCGACGGCGGGCGCGGCGGCGGCGCGTCGGTGAACCAGGTTTCGAGTGCCGCGCGCCGCTCGGCACCGCCCTCCGCGTGAACCAGCAGGCGGTCGATCAGGTCCGGCGCGGCGCCCGCGTGGCGAGCCGCGAACAGTTCGTCGTACAGCGCGTCGCGGAACGGCAGGCGGATCTGCACCATGTGCTCGTCGGGAAAGCGCGGCGTGCTGAGCATGAAGCTCCGGTCGTCGCTGGTCGCGAGGAAGCCGTTCACGCTCTGCAGCGCGTCGAGATAGCCGGCGCTGTCGTACAGCAGCCGCTCGAACAGCCGGTACGACGCGTGGCCGCGCAGGTCGTAGCCCAGCTCGACGAAGCCCTTCAACGGCTCGGGCACCCGCGCATACAGCGGCGACAGCGTGTCGCCGCCCCCTTCCCGCGCGAGCAGCTCGTCGAGCTCGCGCAGCGCGTCCGCCAGCGCCAGCAGCGGCGCGGCGCGCGTGCGGGTGTCGCGGATCAGCGCGTCGACCGCCGGCAAGAGCTCCCGGCCGCCGTTGAGGAACGGCCCGCCGGCCATTTTCGCGGCGGAACGCCGATGCAGTTCGGGTGCGCGGATGAAGGATTCCATGATGCGCAGGTGCACCTGCTTCATCACCAGCGCGCAGGTCGCCGGCTGCAGCAGGAACGTCCACGCATACCACTGATTGACCAGCGGTTCGAAGACGACGTTCGGTTTCAGGTAGATCTGGGTCATGTCAGGAATGATCGTGTTCGACTACGGGAACGGCGGCGTCGGCGACGAGCGCGAGCGCGGCCTCCATGTGCTCGCGCCACCGGCGCAGCAACCGTTCGGCAGTGGCGCGCGTGTGCACGGTGTTGCTGTAACGGCACTCGAATGCGAGTTCGCCGTCGCCCGCGACGCAGACGAGGTTCAGCAGGTGCGAACGTTGGTCGGTCGCCGCGCGATCCGCGCCCACCGCCTCGGGCGCGGCGGAGAACCACGCGGAAGGGCGCGCGGCGGCCGCCGAGACGAAATCGACGCTGACCTGCGGCTGCACGCAACGCCGCCACGCGTCGGCATCGACGCCGGCGGGCGGCGGCACGTCCGCGCCGCCCAGCGCCGCCGGCGGCAGCGCGGCGAGCGCCGCCTCCCACGCGCGCAGCGCGGCGACGCCCGGCGCGCCGGCGTGCTGCGGCAACAGCAGCGGCACGTCGCAGACGAAGCAGCCGAGCGCGCGCTCGACCGCCGGCCCGTCGTCGAGCCAGTCGCGGCCGTGCCGGCCGAGATCGGCGACCACCGCGCCGCCCGCCCATTCGGTCAGCGCGCGCGCGGCCGCCGCGATGGCGACGGTGGCGGCTTTCACGCGCAGGCGCTGCGGCACGACGGTGAGCATCCGTCGCGCCGCGTCGCCCGTCAGCCGGTCGCGCACGACCTGCTGGCTGGCCTCCGCGTTGTCGCCGGGTGCCGCGTGCCGATCCCGCGGCAGCGCGACGTTGGCCGCCATCGGCGCGAAGTACGCGGCGCTCTCGCCCGCCGCCCGCGCGGCGGCAATGCGCGCGTCCACCGCACGCAGATAGGCCGGGTACGCGAGCGTCGGCGCGGCCAGTGCCGGCGTCCGGCCGTTCGCATGCGCCGCATATGCGTGGGCCAGGTCGTCCAGCAGCACCGCCCAGCCATGGCTGTCCGCCACCAGCCCGTGCACGACGAGCAGCAGCCGGTCGCCGGCCGCGCCGCACCGGTAGTGCGCGATCCGGACCAGCGGCCCGTGCGCGAGATCGAAGCCCAGCTGCAGCGTCGCGCCGTGCGCGGCGATGAAGCGGGCCGCATCGTCCGCCGTGCCGAGGTCGTGGCTGCTGAAGCAGCGCTGCACGGCGTCCGCGTCCGCCGGCGCGATGCGGCCGGCCAGCGCGTGGGCATCGAATACGCAGCGCAGCCCCGGGTGCGCGTCGAGCAGCGAGCGGAACGCGGCCCGCAGCGCGTCGGCGTCGAGCGGCTGCGCCGCCTGAACGAGCAGCGAGCGGTTCCAGTGGTGCGCGTGCGGGCGCTGCAACACGCGCCGCTGATACGGCGTCAGCGGGAATCCGGACGCGTCGTCCGCCTCCGGCCGCACCGTCAGCGGTCGCAGGCATTCGGCCAGGTCCGCGAGGGTCGAGGTCGAGAAGAAGTCCTGAGGATCGACCGTCCAGCCCGCCCGGTTCAGTTGCGCGACGGCGCGCAACACCAGGATGGAGTCGCCGCCCAGCCCGAAGTAGTTGTCGTCCCGGCCGATCCGGTCCAGCCGCAGCACGTCGCGCAGCACCGCCAGCAGCGCGCGCAGCGGCGGCGCTTCGTCGCCGTCCGCGGCTTCGTCGGGCAGCACCGCCGTCGACACCCACTGGCGGTCGATCTTGTCACCGGACGTCTTGGGCAGCGACGGCACGATGGCCAGCGCATGCGGCACCAGGTGCGCCGGCGCCACGCGGCGCAACGCACGCAGCCGCGCGCGCGCCGCATCGCGTGGCGTGGCCGGCGCATCCGACGCGTCGGAACCCACGACGATGAACGCCTCCAGGCGCGGCGCCGGCGCATCGGGCCCGCTCGACAGCCGCACCGCCGCCTCGCGCACGCCGTCCTGGTCGAGCAGCAGCGCCTCCACCTCGGCCAGGTCGACGCGAATCCCGCGCACCTTGATCTGGCGATCGCTGCGGCCGAGGTAGACCAGTGCGCCGTCCGTATCGCGACGCACGAGGTCGCCGGTGCGATACATGCGCGCGCCCGGCTGGCCGGCGAACGGATCGGGCAGGAAGGCGGCGGCCGTCTGCCCGGGCCGGCCCGGATAGCCGCTCGCGAGCGCACTGCCGCCCAGGTAGAGCTCGCCGCGGCACAGCGGCGGCACCGGTTGCAGGTGCGCGTCGAGCACATAGGCGGTGGTGCCCGGCAGCGGCGCGCCGATCGGCACGTCGCGTTCGTCCGGGCGCGCGGCGGTCGGCACGTCGTGCACGACGGACGTGATCACGCTTTCCGTCAGCCCGTACGCGTTCATCAGCGCCACGCGGCCGCCCGTCACGGCGCGCCATGCCTGCACCGCCGCGAGCGGCACCGTCTCGCTGCCCGTCACGACCAGGCGCAGCCGCGCCGGCAGCGCGGCCTCGCCGAGCCGGATCGCACGCACCCATTCGCGCCAGAACGACGCGGGCAGGTTGAGAACGGTCGCGCGCTGCGTATCGAGCAGGCCGCTGAACGCACCGAGCGTCGGCCATGCCGCGCGATCGAGCAACAGCAGGCAGGCGCCGGCGGACAGCGTCGTGAAAATCTCCTCGATCGACACGTCGAACACGAGCGACGAGAACTGCACGACGCGGTCGTCTGCGGTCATCCGGTACGCGGCGCACAGCGCCTGGATCTTGTGCGCGACGGCCCGATGGCTGACGTCGACGCCCTTCGGCACGCCGGTCGAGCCGGACGTGAACAGCGTATAGGCGGCCTGCTGCGGATCGATGCACGCGGGCAGCGCGCCGGCGGGCGCATCGCCCAGCACGGCAAACGCGATCGCCGCGCATCCGGGCCATGCCGGCGCCGCCGCCGTGGCGTCGTGCACGAGCAGCACCGGCGCCGCCTGCGACAGGATCGCGTGCTGCCGCGCGGCCGGCGCGGCGGGATCGAGCGGCAGGTAGGTCGCCCCGGCGTGCAGCACGCCGAGCAGCGCCACCAGTGCGTCGAGCCCCGTCGGCAAGCACAGCGCGACGCGGTCGCCGGTGCGCACGCCGCGCGCGAGCAGTGCGCCCGCGACCTGGTCCACCCGGGCCCGCAGCGCCCCGTAGCTGAGCGTCTCGTGCGCGGTGGCGACCGCGGGCGCGGCGTTGCCGGCCGTCAGCGTGCCCGACAGCAGCGACACGAGGTCGGACGCCGCCCGCGCAGGCGCGTCGACGGTGCCGGACGCCGCCTGCCATGCCTGCCGCTGCGCGGCCGACAGCACGCCCGCGTCGCCCAGCGGCGCATCGTCCGGCAGCGTCAGCAACAGGTCCAGCGCCGCGTGGAACTGTTCGACCACCTCGTCCGCCTCGCCCCGCTCCAGCGCGCCGTCGCGTGTCAGCAGCACGCCGCCGTAGCCCGCGCCGTCGCGATGCAGGTTCATCGTCAGGTCGTATTCGGTTTCCGTTTCCGGCGTGTCCTCGAACGCGACGTCCAGCGCGCCGATCCGCACCTGGCGAACCGGCGCCTCCTGCATCGAGAACACCACCTGGAACAGCGGCGTCAGCGACGCGTCGCGCGGGCCGGCGAAACGCTCGACCAGCTTTTCGAACGGATAGTCCTGATGCGCGTGCGCGGCCATCACGCAGTCGCGCACCCGTTCGATCCATGCGCGCGTGCTGCTGGCCGCCGGGAACGCCACGCGCAATGCGAGCAGGTTGACGAAAAAGCCGACGAGCTCTTCGGTGCGGCTCGACGCGCGGTTGGCGACCGGCGAGCCGACCACCAGGTCGCGCTGCCCCGTGCGCCGCGACAGCATCAGCAGGAACGCGGACAGGAACACGACGTACGGCGTCGTCCGCAAGCGCCGCGCCAGCGCGTCGACCTGCGCGGCGCGCCCGGCGTCCACCGCGACGCGGCCGCTGTGCGCGAGGCGTCCGGGCGTGCGCGCGCGACGCCGGTCGCCGCCGAGGTCGAGCACCGGCGCGCCGTCCAGGTGCGCCCAGAACGCCTCGTGCGCCGCGTCGTGCCCGGCGGCGAACCGCGCCGCCTGCTCCTCGCTGTAGTCCGCGTAGTCCCACGCGGGCGGCGCGGCCTCCGGCGCGCGCCCCTGGCTCGCCGCGCCGTACAGCGACGCGAGATCCTGCGCGATCAGCCGGAACGACCAGCCATCGACGACGATGTGATGGAACGACATCAACAGGCACGCGCGGCGCGGCCCGAGTTCGAGCAGCCGCGCGCGGAACAGCGGCGGCCGCGCGAGACCGAACGGCTCCGCCCGCAGCGCGTCGCGATGCTGCGCGATGAACGCGCGCAGCGCGTCGTCCGTGTCGTCCGTGTCGTCCGTGTCGCCGGCGTACGCATGGATCGACAGCGCGACCGCCGCGTCGGCATGCACGTGCTGCTCGCCGCCGCCGTCCGGCCCCTCGTGGAACGACGTGCGCAGCACCGGATGGCGCGCGACCAGCCCGCCGAGCGCCGCGTGCAGCGCGGCGCGGTCGACGTCGCCGTGCAGATGCAGGCATTGCGGCAGGTGGAAGACCGAACCGCCCATGCCGAGCCGTTCGAGCGTCCACAGCCGGCGCTGCTGGAACGACATCGGCGCGCGGCGCGGCCCGGCGGCCGGCCGGCCAGCCGGCGTCGTTGCCGCCCGCTCGGCTGGCTGCGCGGGTTCCGCCTGCATGCGAATCGCGCAGGCCAGCCCGTCGATCGTCGGCGCACTGAAGAACGCCTCGAGCGTCAGCTCCGCATTCAGCCGCTCGTGAATCCGCGCGAGCACGCGCCCGGCCAGCAGCGAATCGCCGCCCAGCGCGAAGAAATCGTCGGTCGGCGTGATCCGCTCATGGCCGAGGCATTCCGTCCAGATGCGCGTCAGCGCATGCCGCACGTCGTCGGTTTCGACCGCTGCGGCGCGCGGGGTGTCGACCGCAACCGGTGCAGCAACCGGTGCAACGGCCGGCGCCTGCGGCTGCGCGCGCTCGAGGGGGCCGCCCTGCTGGGCCGGCAGCCAGTGGCGCGTGCGCTCGAACGGATAGCCCGGCAACGGCAGCCGCTTGCGGCGCTCGCCCGCGTACGCGTCGCGGCGCGTCAGTCGCGCGCCCTTCGCCCACAGCCGGCCGTAGCCGGCGAGCAAGGTCGCCATCGTGCGCGGCGCGCGCTCCGTGAAGCTTGCCAGCACCGCGTCGGCCGGCGCGCAGCGATGCGCGCGCACCAGCGCCGCGAGCACGTCGCGCGGGCCGATCTCGACCCACAGCGCGTCGCCCAGCGCCGCCAGCGTCCGCACGCCCGCCGAGAAACGCACGGTGCCGAGCACGTGCGCAGCCCAGTACGCGGGATCGGCGGCGCGCTGCGCATCCAGCAGCGTGCCGTCGAGGTTGGAGATCAGCGGGATGCGCGGCGCGTGCAGCGTCATCGTCGCGGCATGCGCCTGCACGCGCGCGGCCGCGTCGGCCATCATCGGCGAATGGAACGCGTGCGACGACGCGAGCGGCGCATGCGCGACCCCCGCGTTGCGCAGGTGCGCCGCGAACGCGTCGACCGCGTCCACCGGGCCGGACACCACGCACTGCAGCGGCCCGTTGACCGCCGCGACGGCGAGCGTCGGCGGCAGCTGCGCGGCCAGTTCGTCCTCCGCGATCGATACCGACAGCATCGCGCCGGCCGGCTGCGCCTGCATCGCCGCCGCGCGCGCCGCCACGAGGCCGACCGCGTCGTCGAGCGAGAACACGCCCGCGCAGCACGCGGCGACCAGTTCGCCGAGGCTGTGGCCGATCAGGTAGTCCGGCGTCACCCCCAGCGCCGCCCACGCCTGATACAGCGCGTACTCGTACGCGAACAGCAGCGGCTGGACCAGCGCCGTGTCGGTGGTGCTCGCGTCGCCCAGCAGGTACGGTTCGAGCGCCAGCCCGGCCGCCCCCGCGAACCGCCCGCACACGTCGTCGAGCGCGGCGCGGAACACCGGGTGCTCGCGATGCAGGTCGCGCGCCATCCCGGCGGCCTGCGCGCCCTGCCCGGTGAACAGGAAAATCACCGGGCGCGCGGGCGGCGCGTCGCCGGTGGCCGGCCACCCGCCCGCGGCCAGCGCGTCGAGCGCCGTGTCGCGCGACTCGGCAACCACGAACGCCCGGCACGCGTGGTCCTGCCGGGCGGCCTGCAGCGTATGCGCGACGTCGGCCAGCGCCCATTCCGGGTGGCGGCGCCACGCGGCGGCGAGGCGGTCCGCCGCGCGCCGCAGCCCGTCCGGCGTGGCGGCCGACAGCCGCAGGCAATGCGCGGCGGCGGCCGTCGGCGCATCCGCCTCGGGCGGCGCGGCTTCCAGGATCACGTGCGCATTGGTCCCGCCGATGCCGAACGAGCTGACGGCCGCGCGGCGCGGCGTGCCGCCGTCCGGCCAGTCGGCCGCTTCCGCGGTGAGGCGGAAGGCCGTGTCGTCGAGTTCGAGCAGCGGGTTGGGCGTGTCGAAATGCAGCGTGCCCGGCACCTTGCCGCGTTCGAGCGCGAGCGCCGCCTTGATCACGCCCGCGAGCCCCGCCGCGCTGTCCAGGTGCCCGACGCTCGTCTTGACCGCGCCGAGCAGGCGCGGGGCGCGTGCCGGGTGCTGGCCGTAGGTCGCCTTCAGCGCGGCCATTTCGATCGGATCGCCGAGCAGCGTGCCGGTGCCGTGCGTCTCGACATAGCCGACCGACGCGGCGTCCACGCCCGCGTCCGCCAGCGCGGCGCGGATCACCCGTGCCTGGCCCGCGGGGCTCGGCGCGGTGTAGCCGGCCTTGTCGTGGCCGTCGTTGTTGATCGCGGAGCCCTTGACGACCGCATACACGTGATCGCCGTCGCGGCGCGCGAGATCGAGCCGCTTCAGCACCACCGCACCCGCGCCGCTGCCCTCGACGGTGCCGCTCGCGGCCGCGTCGAAGGCGCGGCAATAGCCGTCCGCGGAAAAGATCCCGCCGGTGCGGTGCAGGTAGCCCGGCACGCCGTCGACGCCGATCGACGCCGCGCCCGCGAGCGCGAGTTCGCAGTCGCCCTGCGCGACCGCGCGCGCGGCCATGTGCAGCGCGACCAGCGACGTCGAGCACGCGGTGTTCAGCGTGACCGCGGGGCCGGTGAGGTTCAGCCGGTAGGCGATCTGCGTCGCGGGCTGGTTCAGCACGTTGATCTGGTACAAGCCGAGCGCGTCGACCGCGTCGCGGTTGCCGAGCACGTGGTTCGCGAGGTACTGGCTCGCGCCCACGCCGACGTAGACGCCCACGTCGCGCGCGAGCCCGGGCCCGGCATAACCGGCGTCCTCGAGCGCGCGGTAGCTTTCCTCCATCAGCTTGCGCTGCTGCGGATCCATGATCTCGGCTTCGCGCGGCGTATAGCCGAAGAACGCGGCGTCGAAACAGTCCGGATCACGAATCAACCCGCGCGCGGCGACGAAGCGCGGATTGCCGAGCAGGTCGTCCGGCACGCCGAGCGCGCGCAGCCGTGCGTCGTCGAGCCGGGTGATGCCGTCCTCGCCCGCGAGCAGCATGCGCCAGAACTGCTCGACGTCGTCCGCGCCCGACACGGCCGCGCTCATCCCGATGATCGCGACGTCGCGGCTGTCGACGGGCGATGGGCTCACGGCCGCGACCGCGACCGCGCCGTCGACATCCGCATCGGCCGACGACGTGCCGGACGCGGACAGCCAGCCGGCCAGCGTGCGAATCGTCGTGTAGCGGAACAGGTGATCGATGTCGACGTCGCGGCCGAATTCGCGACGCAGCCGCGCCTGGCACTGGATCAACGCGAGCGAGTGGCCGCCGGCGTCGAAGAAGTTGGTGTCCGGATCGATCTCGGCGAGGCCGAGCACGTCGCACCAGATCGCCGCGACCGCGCCCTCGGCATCGCCGGGTGTGCGGTGTGCGGGGGTGGCAGGGCCGGCGGAATCGGTGGCGCCCGCCGCGTCGAGCGGCCAGTCGGCCAGCCGGAGACGATCGATCTTGCCGCTGCCGGTCATCGGCATCGCGTCGAGCACGACGATCCGGTCGGGCACCATGTACGGCGGCAGCGCCTGTTGCGCATGCGCCTTCAGCGCGCCGTCCGGCAGCGCGCCCGCCGCCTGCACGAACGCGCAGAGCACGGCGCCCGCGCTCCCCGTACGCGCGAGCACCGCGACCTTGGCGACCCCCGGATGGCGGCCCAGCACCGATTCGACTTCGCCCGTCTCGATGCGGAAGCCGCGCACCTTGACCTGCTGGTCGTCGCGGCCCACGAATTCGAGGTCGCCGTGCCGATCGAAGCGGGCCAGGTCGCCGGTGCGATACAGCACGCGATCCGCATCGCCGGTCGCATACGGATTCGGCACGAAGCGCTCCGCGCTCAGTTCGGGCCGGTTCAGGTAGCCTGACGCCAGCGCGCGCCCGGACAGGTAAAGCTCGCCGGTCACGCCGATCGGCAGCCGTGCGAGATCGGGCGCGAGGATGTGCGTGCCGACGTCGCCCACCGCGCGGCCGATCAACACGGGGCCGCTCGCGCAGCGCCATACGGTTGCGTAGATGCTGGCCTCGGTCGGGCCGTAGGCGTTGAACAGCGGCGCGTGCGGCAGCACGCGCGCCGCCAGCTCGACGGTCGCCGGCAGCAGCGGCTCGCCGGCGGCGAATACCGCGCGCAGCGGGCTCGCCGCGCCGGCGTCGAGCGACTGCAGGAACAGGTGCAGCATCGACGGCACGAAATTGACCACCGTCACGCGATGCTGCTCGATCGCGCGCTGCAGGTAGCGCGGATCGTACTGGCCGTCCGGCCGCGCGATCACGATCGCGGCGCCCTTCATCAACGGCCACAGCATTTCGGTGAGCGAAACGTCGAACGATTGCGCGGTCTTCCACAGCACGCGATCGCCCGCGGCCAGCGGATACGTGCGGGCGAGCGCGTCGAACAGCGCGAGGATGCCCTCCTGGCGGCACAGCACGCCCTTCGGCGTACCGGTCGAGCCGGACGTATAGAGAATGTAGGCCGGGTCGCCGGGGCTGACGCGCGGCGCGGCGGCCAACGCGGCCGGGCCCGCTTCCGCCAGCGCCGCCTGCTCGACGAAGCGCACGCCGCACGCGCGCAGGCAGGCGGGCGCGGCGGCATCGCCGACGATCGCCTCCGGACGCGCGTCATCCACCATGAAGCGATGGCGCGCTTCCGGCAACGCGGGATCGAGCGGCAGATACACGGCGCCGATCCGGAACAGCGCGAGCACGGTCCGCAGCGTCGCCGCCGTGCGGCCCGCGCACACCGCCACGACGTCGCCCTGCCGCACGCCCAGCGCGACGAGCGCAGCGGCGTGCCGGTCGCACTGTTCGAGTAGCGCCGCATAGGTCGTTTCGCCCGTGTCGTCGATCAGCGCGACGGCGTCCGGCGCGGCGGCCGCGCACGCGGCAAGGCGCTCGCCGACGCTCGCGCCAACCGGCCGCCCCGGCTTCGGCGCCGCCCAGTCGTCGAGCCGCGCGAGCGTGGCAGGCAGCAGCCACGTCGCCGCGGGTGCGCCGGCAAGCCGCCGCAGCGCTTCGTGCTGCGCGTGCGCGATGTCTTCCGCGTCGGCGCGCCGCAGGCTGTCGGCCCGGTAGCCGACGATGCAACGCAGCCGCTGGTCGCTCGCGGAGACGGAGAAGTCGACCTGCACCGGAAAGCTGTTGACCGCATGGCCGTCGCGGCCCGCGAGCATCCGCACGTCCGCGTCGTCCAGCTCGCGCAGCACGTGGAAGCTCGTGAAATTGAACAGCACCTCACCCAGCTCGATCCCGCCGTTGTCCTGCCGGATCTGCTGCGACGGATAGAAGCGGTGCCGGAAAATACCCGACTCGATCTCGAACACCTGCCGCACCTGCGCGACGGGCGATGCCGCGCCGTCGAGCGCCGCGCGCACCGGCACCGAATTCAGGAACAGCCCGACCGCACGCGCCGCATGCTCGGTCTCGGGCCGCACGTGCGTCACCATCGACGTCAGCACGTCGCGCCGCCCGCTCAGCGCCTGCAGCGCGCGCAGGTGGGCAGCGAGCAGCACGCTCTTGAGCGGCACGTTCGCGTCGCGCGCGAGCGCGCGCAGCGCCGCCTCCAGTTCGACGGAGACCTCGACCTCCAGATAATCCACCCGTTCGTCCGCCGCGTCGCCCGGCAGCGGCGCGCGGCGCAGCGACAGCGCCTGCGCGCCGTCGAGCCGGCCGCGCCAGAACTCGCGCTGGGCCGGATCGGCGAGCGCGGCCTGTTCCAGTTCGATGAAATCCCGGTAACCGGCCTGCACCGGCTCGTCGTCCTGCGGGTTCCGCGCGCCCGTCAGGCCCGCCGTGTAGAGCCGGATGAATTCGGCGGTCAGCGCGGCCTCGCTCCAGCCGTCGAGCATCGCGTGATGGAAGCTCCACACCAGCTTGAAGCGCTGCGCCGCCAGCTTGAACACGAAGCAGCGAAACAGCGGCGCGGCGGCGATGTCGAACGCGGCGAACCGCTCGCCGTCCATGAACGCGGCGATCCGGGCGGCCTGCGCCGTCGCGTCGAGCGCGGTCAGGTCGGTGACCGTCAGCGGAATGCGCGCCGTGTCGAACACGAGTTGCAGCGGCACGCTGAACCCCTCCATCCGCAGCGCGGTGCGCAACGCCGGATGGCGGGCCGACAGCCGGTCGAGCGCGTGCGCGAGGCACGCTTCGTCGTACGCATACGCGACCTCGTAGCCGATCACGTCGTGGTACACGCTCGAGCGCTCGTGGCGCAGGCCGTGATAGAGCATCCCCAGTTGCAGGCGGCTGAGCGGATACGCGTCGACGACGCCGGCCGGCAGCCGCGCACGATCCGCTTCGCTCGTCAGCGGCGCCCGGGCGACGGCGGCCTCGGCCGGCGCAACTGCAACGGCGCCTGCCCCCGCGCCGCGCTGCCGCTCGATGTGCTCGCCCAGCGTCCGCACGCTCTGGTGGACGAACAGGTCCTGGATCTCGAATTCGAGCCCGTGGCGCTGCGCCTGCGCCTTCAGCCGGATCGCCAGCAGCGAATCGCCGCCGAGATCGAAGAAGCCGTCGTCGAGGCCGAACCCGCTGCGGCCGAGCACGTCTTCCCACAGCGTGCGCAGGACGCGCTGCGTGTCCGTCAGCGTCTCGGGCGCCGCGTCGACGGGCGCGTCGGCCGGCGTGAGCCGCGCGAGCGCGGCCCGGTCCACCTTGCCGTTCGCCGTCAGCGGAATGTGCGGCACCGCGTGGAAGCGCGCCGGCACCAGATGATCCGGCAGCGACGCCCGCAGCTGCGCGCGCAGGCCGGCTTCGTCCGGCACGTCCGCGCCCGTGCCCGGGCTTGCGGTCCAGTACGCGACGAGCTGCTTGTCGCCCTGCGGCGTCGCGTCGACCGTCACGACGGCGGCCTGCACGCCGCGGCACGCGGCCAGCGCCGCCTCGATTTCCGCCGGCTCGATCCGGTAGCCGCGCAGCTTCACCTGCCGGTCGCGCCGGCCGAGGTAATGCAGCGCGCCGTCATGCGCCCAGTAGCCGACGTCGCCGCTGCGGTACATGCGGGCGCCCGGCTCGCCGCCATGCGGATCGGGCACGAACGCGGCCGCGGTCAGGTCCGGCCGGTTCGCGTAGCCGTGCGCGACGCCGGGCCCCGCGATGTAGAGGTCGCCCGCCGCGCCGGCCGGCAGCGGATTCAGGTCGTCGTCGAGCACATACACCGACGTGCCCTGGATCGGCATGCCGATCGGCACCGTGCGCCCGGCCGCCAGCGCGCCGCGCACCGGGTACGCGGTGGCGAAGGTCGTGGTCTCGGTCGGCCCGTAGCCGTTGACCACCTGGCCGCGTTCCAGCAGCGCGCGGGCGCGCGCCACGTGCGGCAGCGACAGCACGTCGCCGCCGCAGACGAGGTAGCGCAGCTGCCGCAGCGCGTCCGGCGCGTGATCGACCATCGCCGCGAACAGGCCGCTCGTCAGCCACAGGATCGTCACGCCCGCGTCGACCAGCAACGGCCCGAGCTGGTCGAGCGACGCGTCGCGCCCAACCGGCACGACGAGCGACGCGCCGTTCAGGAGCGCGGTCCAGATCTCGAACGTCGACGCGTCGAATGCCGTCGGCGCGAACTGGAGGAACACGTCGTCCGGCGTCACGTCGAGATAGGCCGGCCGGTAGGCGAGCCGCAGGATCGCCTGCTGCGGCACGATGACGCCCTTCGGACGATCGGTGGTGCCCGACGTGTACATCAGGTACGCCGGCATCTGCGCCGGCAGCCCGCTCGCGACGAACGCGCCGTCGCGCGCGGCGATCTCGTCGTCGTGGTCCTCGAGGACGATCAGGTTCAGATAGCCGTCGCGCAGCGCATCGGTGCGCGCCACCACGTCGTCGCGCGTGACGATCACGCTTGCCTGGCTGTCGTCGATCAGGAATCGCAGCCGGTCCGCCGGATAGCGGCTGTCGAGCGGCACATACGCGCAGCCCGCGTTGAGCACCGCCAGCATCGCGACGATCAGCTCGGCGCCCGGCTCGAGGCACAGGCCGACGGTCGAGCCCGGCGACACGCCGAGATCGCGCAAGTGATCCGCCAGCCGGTTCGCGCGCAAGTTCAGCGCGTGGTAGTCGAGCGTCGCGTCGCCGTGGCGGATCGCCGTGCGGCCCGGATGCTGCCGCGCGAGCGCGTCGATCACCGCGCCGATCGAGTCGGGCAGCGGCTGCCCGAGCGGCCGGCTCTGCCAGCCGCGCAGCGCGTCGAGCGTGGCCGCGTCGCCGCGCGCGAGCGTGCCGAACGGCGCGTCCGGCTGCGCGGTCAGCGCGTCGAGGTACTGCGCGTAGGTGCGCGACAGCCGCTCGATATCGGCGGCCTCGAACAGATCGGTGCGGAACACCGTGCAGCAGCGCACGCCGTCGGACGTCAGCTCGGCGAACAGCGTCAGGTCGAACTGCGCGTAGCGGTACAGGTCGTCGCGCACCGTCATCGCCGGCATCCCGGCCGGCGTCGCCGGCTCGGCGGCGCCGGGCACCGCGCCTTTCGTGTCCTGCAGCACGAAGTTGACCTGGAACAGCGGGCTGCGCGCGGCATCGCGCGCGACGCCGACCTGCTCGACCACCTGGTCGAACGACACCGCCTGATGCCGCAGCGCGTCGGCGACGGTGTCGCGCTCGCGCTCGACCAGCGCGGCGAACGTGGCGCAGCCTTGCCGCGCGGTGCGCAACGCGAGCAGGTTCGCGAAGAAGCCGACGATGCGCTCGCTGCCCGGATGCACGCGGTTCGACGCGGTCGTGCCGATGCAGAAGTCGTCCTGGCCGGCGTAGTCGCCGAGCAGGCACCGCCACGCGGCCAGCATCACGGTGAACAGCGTGCCGCCCTGCCGGCGCGCCAGCGCCTCGGCCCGCGCGCGCACGGCGGCGGGAATCGTGAAGAACACCAGTTCGCCGTCGTGCGCGCGCCGCGGCGGGCGCGGCAGCGCGAACGGCAATTCGAGCGTCGTCGCGCCGGCCAGCCGGCCCTGCCAGTAGGCGAGGCTCGGCGCGCTGTCCGCGGCGCCGCGCGCCTGCTGCCACAGCGCATAGTCCGCATAGTGCGGCTCGTCGTCGGCCGGCGGCTCGAGCTCGCGGCCCGCCAGCCGCGCCGCGTAGGCCCGCCACCAGTCGGCCAGCATCAGTTCCAGCGACCACCCGTCGACGATCAGGTGATGGGCGGTCAGCACGAGAATCTGCCGCGCGTCGCCGACACGATGCAGCGACACGCGCAGCAGCGGCCCGTGCGCCAGGTCGAACGGCTGCGCGATTTCGGCGGTGATCGTGCGGGCGATGTCCGCGTCGGTCGCGCCCGCCGCATGACGATGGACGGGCAGCGACGGATCGAGCGCGGGGTGCACACGCTGGTACAAGCCGCCGTCGCGCGCGTCGAACGTCGTGCGCAGCGCCTCGTGCCGCGCGACCACGTCGCACAGCGCCGCCCGCAATGCCGCTTCGTCGAGCGTGCCCGCAATCTCCAGCACGTGCGGCACGTGGAAATGGCCAGCGCCGCCGCTGATCGCCATCTGCACCCACATCCGCAATTGTTCCGCCGACGCGGGCAGGTCCGCCGGCCGCGCCTGGCGGGTAATCGCGTCGCGGCTGCCCGCGCCGCGCTGCCTGCCGAACGCTTCGAGCAATTGGCGACGCTTGTTTTCGGTGGAATCGTTATGCGACATCAAACCAGCTCTCCCGACGATGAAAACAGTGTGAGTAGTTCGTCCATGTCGTCCGGCGCGAGGCGATCGAGCAGCGCTTCGAGGCGGGCCTCCCGCTGGGCTTTCTGGCCGAGCGCGACCAGCACCTGTGCGCTGAACCGGTCGAGCTGCGGTGCGCCGAACAGCAGCGGCGGCGACAGCAGCAGCCCGTAGCGGCCATTCAGACGCGCGATCAGCTGGATCGCCTGCACGGAGCTGCCGCCGAGCATGAAGAAATGATCGTCCGGCCCGATGTCGGCGACGTCGAGCACGGCCGACCACTCGGCGGCGACCTCGGCCTGGAACGGTGTCTTGGCGCGCGCCTCGGCGCCGCGCGCGCGCGTCTCGAGCGCCGCGTCGGCGAGCTGGGCCAGGCGCTTGCGGTCGATCTTGCCGGCCGGCAGCAGCGCGATGCGCTCCACCACGTCGATGCGCGCCGGACGCATCGATTCGGGCAGCCGCGCGGCCAGCTCCGTGTGCAGCGCGTCCACCGGCCAGCTGTCCCACCCCGCGGCCGGCTCGACGAACGCATGCAGCAGCCGCACGCGCCCGTGCACCCGCACCGGCACCACCGCGCACTGCGCGATGCCCGGCAGCGCCAGCAGGCACGCCTCGATCTCGCGCAGTTCGATCCGGTTGCCGTTGAGCTTGACCTGCTCGTCGCGCCGGCCGAGGTAATGCAGTTCACCGTGCTCGCCGAACATCGCGATGTCGCCGGTGCGGTACATGCGCGCGCCTGCACGGCCCGCGTACGGATCGGGCACGAAGCTCGCCGCGGTGAGATCCGGGCGGCCGACATACCCTTGCGCGAGCCCCGCGCCGCCGATGTACAGCTCGCCCGCGCGGCCGGGCGCGCAGGGCTCGAGGCCCGCGTCCAGCACGTACAGCGACACGTTGTCGATCGGCCGGCCGATCGGCACGCCGGCGCGCGCGTAAGCCTCGCCCGGCGCGCAATGCCACACGCTCACGTCGATCGCCGCCTCGGTCGGCCCGTACAGGTTGGCGAGCCGCACGCCCGGCAGCAGCCGGTGGAAGCGCTCGGCCTGCTCGGCGAGCAGCGCCTCGCCGCTGCAGACGACCAGCGCGAGATCCGGGAAGCGCTGCCCGGGCACCGCGTCCAGGAACGCGTTCAGCATCGACGGCACGAAGTGCGCGACCGCGATGCGCGCGTGGCGCAGCAGCGCCGCCAGCCCGGCCGGGTCCTTGTGCAGCTCCGGCGGCGCGATCACCAGCGCATGCCCGCTCTGCAGCGTCCACAGGAATTCCCAGACCGACACGTCGAAAAAGTACGGCGTCTTCTGCAGCACGCGCACCGGCGCGGCATCGGCGAGCAGCGAGCCGTGCCAGTCGAGCCGGTTGACCAGCGCGCGATGCGTGTTGGCGACGCCCTTCGGCGCGCCGGTGGAGCCGGACGTGTAGATCACGTAAGCGATCCCGTCCGGGTGCAGGCGCCGCGCCGGCAGCGGCTCGGCGGCGAGCCACGCCGCCCGGTCGTCCAGCGCCTGCCGCGCGGCCGGCCCGGCGGGCAGGCGCGCCAGCAGGTGCCGCTGCGTAAGCAGCAGCGCGAGCCCGGCATCGTCGACGATGCGCCGCAGCCGCTCCGGCGGCGCGGCGGGATCGAGCGGCACGTAGGCCGCGCCCGCGCGCAGCACCGCGACGATCGCCAGCACCATTTCCGTCGAGCGCTCGCAGCACAGCCCGACGAGGGCCCCCGGCGTCACGCCGCGCGCCGCGAGAAAACCCGCGAGCCGGGCCGACAGCGCATCCAGTTCGCGATAGGTCAGCTGCTCCGCGCCGAACTGGACGGCCGGCGCATCCGGCGTCGCGGCGCACTGCGCGGCGAAGCGGGCCGGCCAGTCCGTCGCGTCGAGCGGGCGCGCGGGCCCGTGCCAGTGGCGCGCGAGCCGCGCGCGCTGCTCGGGCGCCAGCAAGTCGACCGCGAGCGCGGGCTGCGCGTCGTCGTCCAGGTACGCGCGCAGCAGCCGGCCGAAGGACGCGGCGAACTCGCCGATCCGCGCCGCCGGCACGCGGCCCGTGTCGTATTCGAGATTCACGTGCAGGCCGTCGGGCGTCAGCTGATACGCGAAGTTCAGGTCGAACGGCCGCTCCGCGGCGACCGCCGGCAGCAATTCCGCTTGCACGCCGTGGAAGGCGAGCGGTGCGTCCTGCACGAAGAACGCTTCCGTCACGCCGACGTTGAAGACGGGCGCATCGGCCAGCGAGCGCGTGCGCCGCAGCGCCGTCACGAGATCGGTCAGCGACAGCTGCTGATGGCGCTTGGCCTCCGCACGCTGGGCGGTGGTGCGCGCGACGATGTCGATGAACGTGTCGCCCTGCCGCAGCGAAAAGATCATCGGCAGGTTGTTCACGAAGCATCCGCTGGCCTCGCGAAAACCCGGCGAGCGCATGTTGACGGGATAAGTCACGACCAGTTCGCGCACGTCCTGCCAGCGGGCCAGCGCGATCGCGAACAGGCTCGACAGCACGAGAAACGGGGTCGACCGGCTCGCGCGGGCACGCGCGCGCAGCCGGCGCGTGATGTCCGCGTCGAAGCGCAGCCGGTGGATGCGCCCCTCGCCCGGAGCGGCCGATGCCGGTGCCGCTGCCGCTGCCGCCGCGTCGAACTCGAGCCCGAGCGGCGCGTGCGCCAGCGCGCCGAGCCAATAGGCGAGGTCTTCGTCGTAGCGCGGCGACGCGCGGTACGCGGCTTCGAACGCGAGCTGCTCGCCGAGACCGCGCAACGTGCGGGCGGGCGCCGGGCCCACGCCGAGCGCGTGGTTGTACAGCGCCGTCAGCCGCTGGTTGATGTACACCGCCGAAAACGCATCGGAGATGATGTGCGGAAAGCTGAGCACGAGCCGGTGCACGTCGGCCTCCTCGCGCAGCAGCGCGAAGCGAAACAGCGGCGCGTCGTCGAGCGCGAACACGTGCGCCGCGCGCGCGGCGATCCACGCGTCGGCCTCGGCGGCGTCCAGCGCCGGCGCCGCCCGCGCGTCGCGGTAGTCGAGCGCGACCGTCACGCGGTCGTGCACGTCCCGCACCACGCCGGCGTCGCCCATCCGGAACGAGCTGCGGCATCCTTCGTCATGCTCGTGGACGAACGCCTCCAGCGCGCGCCGCAGCGCGTCGCGATCCAGCGGACCCGACAGGCGGTAGACGAGCGCGGTCGTGTAGGCCGACGAGTGCGGATTGAGCTGCCACTCGAGCCAGAAGCGGTACTGATAGGCTGAAAGCGAAGTGGTACGCATGGTAGCCCCTGTCTGGATGCATGAAGGACGTGAAGGACATGGAGGACGGCGCGGCGGGTCGCGCCCGGCGCGCCGCGCGTCAACGGACCGCGTGGCCCGCGACGTCCGGTGCCGCGAAGTGTTCGGCGATGCAGTGGCGCAGCCGCGGCCCGAACACGGCGGCGATGTCGTCGGCCGAGTACGGCGCGATGGCGTCGTCGATGCCGAGCGTGCGATCCACCTCCTGCTGGAGCCGCGTGAAGATCCGCTGCGCGGCGCGCTCGTCGTGCAGGTACGTATTGAGCGCGTCCGCCGTCGCCCGCGCCGCCGCCGCGTCGAGCCCGTGCGCCGCGAACGCGTCGGCCGACCATGCGTCAGCGTCGCGCGGCGCATCGCGCATCGCGTCGATCTCCGCCAGCAGCGCCGGCCCGTGCGCGCCGAGCGTGGCCACGCACATCCGGTCCGCCGCGGCGACGAGCTGGTTCAGCCCGGCCGTCATCTGGCGCAGCACCGTCCCCGCCGGCCATTGCCGCGCACGCGCGATCTCGGCCTCGTCGCCCTGCAGCAGCATCGTCAGATCCTCGCGGGCGATTTCGTGCGCGAGCGGGCTCGTGTGTTCGGTGGACCAGTCCTCGAAGCGCGCCAGCGCGTCGCGGAACGCGTGCGTGCGCGCCTGCCCGGGCACCGCGTCGAGCGCGACGATCAGCGCGCGCAACTGCTGCGCCGCACGCACCGCGAACAGGTATTTTTCGGCTTCGAGCTTCAGGAACGCCGCCGCGTAGCGGTAGAAGCCGGGCTCGGCCGCGCTCGCTTCGGCGCCCGCCGGCGGCGCCGGCTCGATCATCGCGCGATAGGCCTGCTCGACCATCGTCTGCGGCCCCGCGCACACCGAGTTGCGGCCGACGAGCAGGCCCGCCGCCTCGGCGACCAGGTAATACGCGTCGCTGGCGAGGCACGGCGCGGCCGGATCGCCGCCCGACGCCATCCGCTTGATCAGCGAGATATGCACGATCCGGTGCATGCCGAGCGAGATCCGGTAGATGATCGACGGCACGACGGGAATGGCATCCGGGTCGGCCGGCTGCTCGCGCCGGCGGATCAGGTACGCGGGCAGCAGCTGGCACAGCTTGCTGATGAACCACAGGTCGAGCATCGACACCGCGCCGTCGTGGCCGCGCAGGCGGCAATACCCGTCGCGCAGCGTCGAGATGGTCGGCAGCACCAGATGCCAGTGGTTCGCGAACTGCCGCAGCGACGAGATGTTCATCGGCAGCGCGTGATGAAACCGGCTGCCCTCGTACTCGCAGCGTGCGGCTTCGATCTCGATGCCGTCGCGCGCGTCGGCCGGCGCGATCTCCTCTCCGAGCGGGCGAAAGAAGCTGTCGCGATACGCGACCATCGAGCCCAGCATCGAGCGCCAGTAGAACTCCGGTTTGTCGAGCGCACGCGGCCCGTGATAGCCGGTCGCGTACAGCGCGTCGATGACGGTGAAATCAAACTCGTTCTGCATCATGGCTTCCT
This sequence comes from Burkholderia sp. HI2500, assembly GCF_002223055.1. NCBI lineage: Bacteria > Pseudomonadati > Pseudomonadota > Betaproteobacteria > Burkholderiales > Burkholderiaceae > Burkholderia > Burkholderia sp. HI2500. The sequence goes on from NZ_NKFL01000007.1 coordinate 973,589, forward strand.
GAAGAGACACGGCCGCCGGCACGGCGGCTCGATAGAACGAACGGCGTGGCGCCGGCGCGTCAGCGCGGCATCGACATCGGCTTGTCGGCCGTGCCGGCCGCGCGGCCCCACCGGCGCGCGAGCGCCTGCCACAGGCTCGCGAGCTCGACCCGGCAGAAGGTCCGCACGGCGCGGGGCGACCACCACCAGTAATTCACGTTGATCGAATCGCTCAGCGATTCCACGTAGTGCCACCAGCCGGGCGGCAGGTACAGCACCTCGCCCGCCTCCAGCACGAAGTCGTGGCGCGGCGCCGACTGCACGCGCGGAAACCGCACCGGGTCCGGATCGCTCATGTCCACCGGGCTGAAGATCACCGGCAGGTCGCGGCGCTGCCGGTAATACACGTTGGCGGACTGCCCGGGCGCAAACAGCACCCAGCGCTTGCGGCCGTACACCTGCACGTTCAGGTTCTCGTGCCGGTCGAAATGCATCGGCGACGAAATCCCGGTGGGGCCGAGCCAGAAGCCCGGCCGCAACACCAGCCTGCGCCGCAGCCAGTGCGGCATCCAGCCGGGAAAGCCGTGCTGCTCGTGCAGCGGCGCGATGTCGTCCTTCAACGCCGGCGCCGTCGAATAGATCGCCGCGTAGGTGATGTACGCCGTACGGGCGCTGCCCTGCGCCTGCATCGCCCGGATCGTTGCGCCCAGGCGTGCGGTCTCGTAGCGGCGCGCGCCCAGGTACAGGTCCGGCTGCGTCGGCGTCGGCGACAGCTGCGAGGTCTCCACCGTGATCTCGTGCTCGCCGTAGCGCTCGACGAAGAAATCCGGCGTCCAGCGCGTGCGCGCGGGCCAGGCTTCGATGAAGCCTTCCAGCACGGCCGGATGCTTCAGTCCGGCCAGAACGTCGCGCATGCTGCGGCTGCCGTCATAGCGAATCCGCGGCATCGGCACAATCTTGCTGCCAGTCATCGTGGGGCTCCTGTCGACGGGAAGAAAATCAGGACACCTGCCAGTCGCCGTGGTGACGCAGCACGTCGCCGGGCAGCCAGCGAATCACGCGGGTGGCGCCGCCGAGTGCGCCGATGCGCGCGTCGATCTGGTCGAGCGTTTCGGCTTCCGCGGGCTCGCCGTTGATCCAGCCGATGTCGCCGATCTCGGTGGCGATGCCGCAGAACCCGTTCGCATACGGCGCGAACGCGCGCGCGCCGGCGCGTGCGCAGAGCTCGCCGATGCCGTCCGGGCCGAGCGTGATGGACGGGCCGTCGCCCGCCTCCGCGATGCGCGGCAGGCGTTGCAGCTCGGTCATCGGCAGCACCATCCAGAACGTGAACAGGCCCTGCCAGAACGGCGCCTTGCGCAGTTCGCGGCAGCAGCTCAGGACCAGGTCGGGCCGGCCGCGACGGGCGACCGACTGGTCGATCACGTCCATCACCGAGCCCTTTGCATCCTCGCCGCTGTCGACGAGCAGGATCACCGAGAACTGCGGCGTCGTGACCCGGTAGCAATTGCCCCAGTTGCGCACGTCGTGCGGCGGCACGGCCGCGCCGATGGTCGGCTGCTCGCCGTAGAACGGCAGGATGTCGATCTCGATGTCGCCGATCCGCACCGTCTCGCCCCAGCCGGGCGCGAGCACCGTCTGCCCGACGTCACGCAGCGACTGCTGCATGTCGTCCTGCGCCAGCAGCGATGCGACCGGGATGCGCGGCACGATGACGGGCACCGATCCGTCGCCGCCGTGCCGCAGGATCGTCGGGACATGCCAGTGGTCGAGATGGCCATGCGTGACGAGCATGCCGTCGATCCGCTGGCCCAGGTTGGACGGCGCGCGATCGAGATCGGGCAGGCCGACGTTGCCGCCGATCGCGAGGCTGATCGGGTCGGTCAACAGGCGGGTGGTGTCGGAGGCGATCAGCAGCGACGCGTGTTCGAGCCGCTGGATGCCCGGGCCGTCGAACGCCGGCCACGCCAGCGCCGCGTCGTCCGTGGGCCGTTCGCAGCCGAGCAGGCGGGGATCCGCGTACAGCGCGGACAGCGGCTGCCAGTGGTTGCGCTGCAGCGCGTCGCGCAGCGCGTTCGCGAGTCGCGGCACGTCGCCGGCGGCAGTGTCGAGCACGATCGGCTCGCCGTGCCGCGGCGCGAGCGCGAGCGTCCAGCGGTCGCGCTGCTGATGCAGATCGTAGAGCAGCGCGCGGCTCGCGATACAGCCGCCGGCCGCCACCGAATCCGGATCGAACAGCTCCTCCAGGAACGGATAGCGCGCAATCGCGTCGCGCAACAGCGCGGCGCAGGCGGCCGGCTCGAATTTCGCTGCCATGAATTGCTGCATGAGCGCGTCCTGCTGCTCGATCAGCCGGCCCAGGTCATGCGCGCGCGAAGCCAGAATGCCTGTATTGAGGAAGACCCCCAGGCGATCATCGACAGACATGGTGTGTTTACCCTCGGATTCTCTCGGCGAAACGCTGCATGCGCCCGCGCGCCCCGTCACCGGGCCGCGAGAGGCCGCATCGTTCCTTTATCTTTTATTGCGCCGTGCGTGGCGCGACGCGTCGACCGTCAGGCCGACAGCGCGACCCGGACGCTCAATGGCCGCATGTCGGTCCAGTTGGCGTTGATCCATTCGAGACAGGCGTCCCGGGTTCCCGACGGGCCCGCCGCCCGCCAGCCGTCCGGCACGCGCTTGTCGTCCGGCCAGATCGCGTATTGTTCCTCGTGATTGACGACCACCTTGAAAATGGTGTCGTGGTTCGGCATTTCGGCTTCCATGTCTCTCTCGTTTCAATAATCGATCAAGCGTGTCACACGCATAACATGATTCGATATTTCTATAAAAACAGCACGCCCAGCCATGCCGGGTAACGATGCAAGCACTTTGAAATCGAAGCGAGCAGACTTTACCATAAGCCATCCGAAAACAATTACATTTCTATTGAATAAAAACAAAGCAAATCATAAGCGGCGCCGGCCAATAATCCCGGCCATTGTTTATAAATATGTGAATCGATGACAAACAATCTGTCCTTTCGATTAAATCGATAATCGGCTTAATTGTTTGAATATTTTGTATGGTTCGTTTTTAAAGCGGAGTCCCGACGCATGGCCTTGCTACCCAGTACCCTCACCATCCCGCGCGAGCGCCCGACGGCTCGGCACCGGCTGCTGGTGTTCCATCACGCGTGCGGCGCGGCGGCCAATTACTACCGGTGGGCGGCGTCCTTCCCGGACGATATCGAGGTCTGGCTGATCGAGCTGCCCGGTCGCGGCAAAAGCCTGGGCACGCGCGCGATCGATACGTTGTCCGAACTGATCGACTTCCTGCGGGCGCTCCGGCCGCTGCTGCCGCGCGACTACGCGGTGTTCGGCCACAGCATGGGGGCGCTGATCGCGTACTGTTTCGCGCGCGACATGGCGCAACTGGGGCATCCGCCCGTCTGGCTCGGTGCGTCCGGCACCGATGCGCCGTTCTACCCGCATCGCCACGCGCCGCTTGATGGCGCGCCGGTGCACCGGCGCAACGACGCGGACATCGTCGACTATGTCGTGTCGCTCGGCGGCACGCCGCGCGAGGTAGCTGAGCACGACGCGCTGCGGGCGATGCTGCTGAAGCTGGCCAAGGCGGATTTCCGCGTGATCGAGGCGTGCTTCCCGCTGCCGTCCGCAACGGCGCTGCCCTGCCCCGTCACGGTCTTCTCGGGCCGCGACGATACGTTGCTGAGCCCCGCCGGGCAGCGTGACTGGTTGCGCGCATCACGGCACACGGTCACCTTTCGCGCGTTCGACGGCGGGCACTTCTATCTGTTGGAAAACCCGGCCGCCGTTCAGCACGCGATCGGCGAGGCGCTGGCCGATGCGGTGCGATGCGACACCGCCGAGGCGTCGGCCGGCCCGTGCCGCTGACGTCGACGCGCGCGGTGATGCCGGCCGTCGCGCGGGCGCCAGGGCGCCCGGGCGGCCAGCCGCCGCGACGCATGCGTCACGCGGCGCCGTCGCGCCCTTTCGGGAACACGCCATGGCTCATCGCGTCGAGCTGCCGACCGATCTCCGCGCGCAATTCGGCGGAGATCTCGAGGCTGTCGAGCAGTTTCGAAATCCACAGCCCGTCGGCGGCGAGCCGGCAGATCATCAGCGTCGCGGCCTGCTCGAGCGGCACGGGGTCCGGCCGCGTCCATTCCCGCATCGGCACCGACCAGCGCGCGCGCGTGTCCTGATCGGTAATCATCGACGCGACCAGCACGCGCAGCACGTCGGTGCTCGCGACCGAATGCGACTCGTCGAGCACCGCGTGCATGTAGGCCCGCGCCACCGCGCCGGCGCCTTCGGCATCCGCCGCCACCCGCGCGGCCATCTGCGCGGCGAACCGCTCGGTCGCCTGGCCGAACAGCGCATCCAGCAGCCCCTGCTTGTTCGCGAAGTGATACTGCAGCGCGCCTTTCGTCACGCCGGCCCGCTCGGCCACCGCATCGAGCGTCAACGCGGCCACGCCGTGATGTGTCGCGATTTCCGATGCAGCCGCCAGCAACTGCGCACGCACCTGATCCGGCGCTTTTTTCCGACGCACGCCGGCGGTGGGGACAGCCGGCGCCGAGGCTGCTTCAGTCGCCCGCGCACCGGCCGTTCCAGCCGGTTCGACGGGCGCGGACGCATCGTGCGGCGCGGGTTCGAGGTGTTTTTTCATGGTGCGGATGGTAGCACCCGGCGTCTCGATATAAACATTCCGGCCGGATGGTATGATCCGCCGCATGATTACACCGACCTCCTCCCCCTGGTCCGCGCTCGACACCGCCATCGCCCGTGGACGCGACGCCCTGGTGCGTCTCCAGCAGCCTGACGGCAGCTGGTGTTTCGAACTCGAATCCGACGCGACGATCACCGCGGAATACATCCTGATGATGCATTTCATGGACAAGATCGACGACGTGCGCCAGGAGAAGATGGCGCGCTACCTGCGCGCGAACCAGCGGCTCGACACGCATGGCGGCTGGGCGCTGTACGTCGACGGCGATCCGGACGTGTCGTGCAGCGTGAAGGCGTACTTCGCGCTGAAGGCAGCCGGCGACAGCGAACATGCGCCGCACATGGTCCGCGCGCGCGACGCGATCCTCAAGCTCGGCGGCGCGGCCCGCGCGAACGTGTTCACGCGGATCCTGCTCGCGACGTTCGGCCAGGTGCCGTGGCGCGCGACGCCGTTCATGCCGATCGAATTCGTGCTGTTCCCGAAGTGGGTGCCGATCTCGATGTACAAGGTCGCGTACTGGGCGCGCACGACGATGGTGCCGCTGCTGGTGCTGTGCTCGCTGAAGGCGCGCGCGCGCAATCCGCGCAACGTCTCGATCCGCGAGCTGTTCGTCACGCCGCCGGACGAGGAACGCCGGTACTTCCCGCCCGCGCGCGGCATGCGCAGGCTGTTCCTCGCGCTCGACCGCACGGTGCGCCACGTCGAGCCGCTGATCCCGAAGGGCCTGCGACAGCGCGCGATCCGCCATGCCGAGGCGTGGTGCGCGGAGCGCATGAACGGCGAGGACGGGCTCGGCGGCATTTTCCCGCCGATCGTGTATGCCAACCAGATGATGCAGGTGCTCGGCTACCCGGACGACCATCCGCTGCGGCGCGATTGCGACAACGCGCTGGAGAAGCTGCTGGTCACGCGGCCGGACGGCAGCATGTATTGCCAGCCGTGCCTGTCGCCGGTGTGGGACACCGCGTGGAGCACGATGGCGCTCGAGCAGGCGCGCGGCGTGGCGGTAGCGGAAGACGGCGAGCCGGGCGACGCACGGCGCGCGCTCGACGAACGCATCGCACGCGCGTACGACTGGCTGGCCGAACGCCAGGTGAACGACCTGCGCGGCGACTGGATCGAGAACGCGCCGGCCGAGGTCCAGCCGGGCGGATGGGCGTTCCAGTACGCGAACCCGTACTACCCCGACATCGACGATACGGCGGTCGTCACCGCGATGCTCGATCGCCGCGGCCGCACGCATGCCAACGCGGACGGCACGAACCCGTATGCGCCGCGCGTCGCGCGCGCGCTCGACTGGATGCGCGGGCTGCAGTCGCGCAACGGCGGCTTCGCGGCATTCGACGCCGACTGCGACCGCATGTACCTGAACGCGATTCCGTTCGCCGACCACGGCGCACTGCTCGATCCGCCGACCGAGGACGTGTCGGGCCGCGTGCTGCTGTGCTTCGGGGTGACGAAACGGTCGGACGAACGCGAGTCGGTCGCGCGCTGCATCGACTACGTGAAGCGCACGCAGCAACCCGACGGCAGCTGGTGGGGCCGCTGGGGCACGAACTACATCTACGGGACGTGGAGCGTGCTGGCCGGCCTCGCGCTCGCCGGCGAGGACAAGTCGCAGCCGTATATCGCGCGCGCGATCGAATGGCTGCGCTCACGGCAGCACGCGGACGGCGGCTGGGGCGAGACGAACGACAGCTACATCGACCCGAAGCTGGGCGGCACCAATGGCGGCGAGAGCACGTCGAACTTCACCGCGTGGGCGCTGCTCGCGCAGATGGCATTCGGCGATTGCGAATCCGATTCGGTGAAGCGCGGCATCGCGTATCTGCTGTCGGTCCAGCAGGAAGACGGCTTCTGGTGGCACCGCTCGCACAATGCGCCGGGCTTTCCGCGCATCTTCTACCTGAAGTATCACGGCTATACCGCGTATTTCCCGCTGTGGGCGCTCGCGCGCTATCGGCGGCTGGCGGGCGCGGCGGCCGCGCGGGCGTCGGCTGCGCACGGTGCGACGGCGGTCAAGGCAGCGGCCACGGTGCTCGCCTGAGCGGTAACGTGACGGCGCAAGGCCGTCACACGAAGCCCTCTTCGACCAGCGTGCAGCCGTGCGCCGTGATCTCGTGCCGCTGGCCCGAGCCGCCGACCACGCGGCTCCAGCTCTTCGACACGAGCATGGCCGCGGCGCCGTCGGCGTGCAGCGCGTAACCGAACCCGCCATACATGCCCGGCACGCCGAACCATACGCTGTCGGCCTGCGCGTCGAGTTCCAGCAGCGGTTCGAGTTCGGGCAGGCGCAGCGCGTCGACGCGCAGGTGTGCGATGCGGCCGAGCATCATCTCGTGGAAGTGGCGCTGGATGTCGCGCAGCGTTTCGTCGGGCACGAAGCGTCGCGGCTGCGGCGTCAGCAGATCGATCAGATGCCGATGCCCGCGCTGCGCGGCGATATCGACCGGGCGCGCGCCGTCTGCATCGCGCAGCATGCGCCACGCACCGAGCTGCAACAGTTCGACGACGACCTCCTGCGGCGCGCCGCCGTAGGCAGCCTGATGCAGCGGTGTATAAAGCGACTTACCGCCGAGCCGCGTCGCGTTGACGAGCTTGTGCTCTTTTGCAATGCAGCCGAGCATCGTCGCCCAGTCGCCGTTGCGCGCCGCGTCGGCCAGCGCGTGCCGGCTCGCGACCTGCGCGTCGTCGAGCACATCCGCGCCCGTGATTCCATCCCATGTGATGCCCAACCGTTTTCTCCTTTCGCCTCTCGCGCATCCGGCCGGCGCGTCGTCCGCTCATCATAAGCGTTCGTCACGGCCGTGCGTCGCGACACGAGTCGCGGCGCCGGCAACCGCCAAACCCGCCCGCAAGTATGGAATCATGCGAACGCGCCGTCGGCGCGTTCATTTCACAACGACTCAGCACAACGACTCAGGAGGCCAGCCGTGCTCGACATTACCGCCATCACCGATGCCCTCACCCCGAACGGCGAACCCGTGCAATACCGCGTCGCGCCCGAGAAACTGCTGGCGGGCGACCCGCTGCAGACGCTCACGCCCGGCTTCACGAGCCCGTGCGGCCGCTTCTCGACCGGCATCTGGGAAAGCACGCCGGGCTGCTGGCGGGTCGCGTATACCGAAGCGGAATACTGCGAGATCCTGGCAGGCACGTCGGTGATCACCGACGAGGAAGGCAACGCGAAAACCCTGCGCGCCGGCCATCGCTTCGTCATTCCGCCGGGCTTTCGCGGCACGTGGGAAGTCGTCGAGCGCACGCGGAAAATCTTCGTCGCGTACGAAGCGCAGCCGACGGAATGAGCCGCACCGGCCCCGGCGTCGGAAACGTTACCGCCAGCCGTCGAGCGCCCCGAGGATCCCGTACGCGGCCTTCACGCGGTCCTCGTTCGGATAGCTGCGGTTCGCGAGCATCACGATCGCGATCCGCTTCGACGGGACGAACGCGACATAGGTACTGAAGCCGTTGGTCGAGCCCGTCTTGTTGATCCACGTGTCCGCGCTCGGCGCGAGCGGCGGCTTGATCGCGGCGGCCGGTAGCCCGTCACGCAGCATCTTCATCGAGTTGCCTTCGAGCAGCGTCGGCAGCGCGACCGGATACGGATACTGTTCCCAGATCAGGTCCTGCGTCAGCGGCCCCGAGCGGAAATAGCCGGTGTGCGTGCGTTCGAGCGCGCGCTGCAGGCGCGGCGCGGTTTCGATCAGCCCCATATTCGCCTGCACGAAGCGCAGCAGGTCGGCCGCCGTGGTCCGCACGCCGTAGGCCGGCTGCCACAGCATGCCGCCCGTCATCCGGATCGGCTTGCCGTCCTGCGTATAGCCCTGCGCATAGTCGGCCTGGCGCGCATCGGGCACGTTGATGTACGTGTGCGTCATGCCGAGCGCGGGAAAGAGCCGCTGCTCCATCAGCACCGCGAAATCCTTGTGCATCGCCTTCGCGGTGAGCCACCCGAGCATGCCGACCGACACGTTCGAATACGTACGGTACGTACCCGGCGCGTGCGCGGGCCGCCACGCGCCGAGATAGCGGATCAGGCCCGCGTCGTCGCGGATGCTGTCCGGCACCTGCACGGGCATGCCGCCGGACGTGTGCGTGCCGAGATCGCGCAGCGTCACGACACCGAACGGCTTGCCCTGCAGCGCGGGCAGGTACTTGCCCACCGGGTCGGCCAGCGACAGTTCGCCGCCCTCCTGCGCATCGGCCGCGAGGGTCGCGGTCAGCGTCTTGCTGACGGAGCCGATTTCGAACAGCGTATCGCCGGTGACGGGCTTGCCCGATTGCGTCGACATCACGCCGTAGTCGAACACGTAGGGCTTGCCGTCGGCGACGATGCCGATCGCCATGCCGGGAATCGCGTACTGCTTCATCAACGGCGCGATGTGGCGGGTGACGGTGTCGTGGAGCGCGTCCTGGGTGACGGCGGCCGCGCGGCCGGCCGTGGCGGTGGCGCACGCGGCGACGAGCAGGGTCGCGGCGAAGCGTGTCGCGTTGAATCGCATGGTGGCGGTTCCTTTGAGTTCTGATGGTTGCGTGGACAACGGTCCGGCCACGCCGTGCGGAAATCGCAGTGGCCGGCCTGCCGAAGCAGGACTATCCCCTGTCGATCCGCCGCCAACAATCGACGATATGTTGCGCGAGACGAAAGAAAATCTTTTGGCGCCGTCCCCTGCCGAACGGCGGGGGATTCCCATGCCTGGCGATGCACGTCCGCATCGGAGCATGTTCGACGCAGCGTTGGTATCTCGATCATGCGAGACACCGCATTCACTTCAGGCCCACGCTCTTGTTCGCAGCCCGGCGAACCTTTTCGGCCGCGTCGTGCCGTCTTTCGACCCGTACGCCGAACAGGGCTGGGTAGAAGAACCGCCTTCGTCGAACGGATGAAATCGGCACAGCGATGGATAACGCGGCCGCCGGCGGGCCGCGCGACCATCACCCCGGCAGCCGCCCGAGAAACGCGAGCATCGCCGCGTTGAACCGCTCGGGCCGCTGCAGCGGCGCGAAATGGCTCACGCCGGGCAGGGTCGTCAGCATCGCGCCCGGAATCGTGCTTGCCAGGTACGCCGCATGCTCGGGCCGGATGAATTCGTCGTGCTCGCCCAGCACGATCGTCACCGGAACGGCAATCGCCGCGAGATCCTGCGCGCGGTAATCCGGTTGCGTGCGCATCATTTCGCTGACCGCCGCGACGAAGGCGTCGAACTGGTCCGGCGTCGCGGACAGTGCTGCGTAGTCCTTGCGGTGCCGCGCGAAGCAGCGGTCGAGCAGCGGGCTCGGCACGATCTCCTTCGTCCCGCTCGGGTCCATGTTGCACGCGAAGAAGAACACGCCGGCCGCCCGTTCCGGCGCGCGATCGGCCAGCACGAGCGCGATGCACGCGCCGTCGCTCCAGCCGACGAAGCGCGCACGGTCGACGTGCAGCGCGTCGAGGACCGCCAGCACGTCCGAGGCCATGCGTTCGTAGGAATAGGGTTCGTCGTCGCGCGTGCTGCGGCCGTGGCCGCGGCTGTCGATCACGATCGCGCGGTAGCCGGCCGCGAGCAGCGCCGGCACCTGGTTGCCCCAGTTGCCGCTGTGGCCGAGGCCGCCGTGCAGCAGCACGACCGCCGGGCCATGGCCGAACGACGCGTGCCAGATGCGCGCGCCGTCGTGTTCCAGCCATCCTTGCTCATCGGCCGCCGGCAGCGGCGTGCCGCCTTGCGACTCGAAGCGGGCGAGGTCGTCGTCGTTGAATTCCGCATTCATCGTTCAGCCGTCCTGTCGAGGGAGACGTGCTCGCGATTGTAATGCGTGCGGCCGACACGGCCGCGACCGGTCAGGCCTGCGTCGACACCAGCCCGCCCGCCTGCGAGCCGCCCGATTTCTGGATCGCCGCCGCGAGTTGCGAGATCGCAGTCGAAAGCGCCCCCGAGATCGCGCTGGCTTGCGCGCTCAGCGACTGCTGTTCGATCGCCGCGGCCGGGTCGTCCTTCGCGCGCTGGCTCGCGCTCGCGATCTGCTGCTCCAGTGCCGCGAGCTGCTTCTGCAGCCGCTCGATCAGCGCCTTCAACTGGCTGACCGCCGGGTCGTCCGACGACGCGCCCGATGCGCCGAGCGTTTCGCCGGTGGCGCCGGTCGACTCCTTCGTGCCGGGGGTGGCGGTCGTACTCGTCGCACCCGAGGTACTCGTCGCGCCATCGGTGGACGTCGTCGCCGCAGCGCCGGACGAAGCGTTCGCGTTCAGATTGCCGTCCGCCAGCGGCGAGCGTGTGGTCGTGGAGAAATCGATCTGCATCGTGTCGGTCCGTATGTCGGTAAGCGAATCGTGACTGGGATGAAACTGCCTTCCAGAATGTTTACGGCATTCGTCACACGAAACTTGAGTATCGGGGACGGACTGATTTAGCCGAAGATCGACCGGTTTAGCCGCGAAAGGGCCAGATTGACGGCCCGGCGGCGCTGGTAAAATCGCGGCTTCGCCAGCGGGATTCGCGCGCCGATCGCCTCCGGGTATGAGCACGCAACGCCGCCGGCTTCGACTCCCGCCCTGCCGGGCGCGGCACGCAGTACGTGCCGGCGCCGCGGTCGCGGCTGCGCGGGTCGCCTTTTTCGTGCGCCGGTGTGCCCCGCTCGCCCTGTCGAGCAGCGAGCGCCATGCGGCGCGCACGCACTTCATCACGTATTCGAGGAACCCACGATGGCCCGCATCGGCGCCTTCTGCATCACGACGTGGCTTGCCGCCGCGATTCTCTACTTCGGCCAGCACTCCGTCGCGATGATCGTATTGAGCGGTGTCGTCGTATTCGGCGGCTTCGATCTGCTGCGCCCGTAGACACGCCTGGCGACGCCACCGCGCACGGCCGCGATGGCCGATGCGATTGTGATAGCCTCTCCCGCACCATCCGTCAGATGCGCGCGCCGCTGGCGAGAACAGGAGAACGGGAATTGAATCACGACCTGAATCGCCACCCGGCGGCCCTTACCTGCAAAGTGTGTGCTGCCCACGCGCCCATCTGCGGCCTGGTCGATTTTTCGCGCTGCGGCGCGGACTTCATTGCCGGGAAAAAGGTCGACCCGTATGCGGGGGTGCCGGTCTACTACCATGCGTGCGAGCAATGCGGCTTCACGTGGGCCCCGATGTTCGACAGCTGGACCCACGACGATTTCGCGCAGCATGTCTATAACGCCGACTACCCGCGCCACGACCCCGAGTATCTCGAGATCCGTCCGCAACAGCATGCCGACCTGATCTGCACCAGCTTTCCGGAAATGCGGGAAGGCCGGGTGCTCGATTTCGGCTCGGGGCTGGGCTTGCTGGAACAGAAGCTGGCATCGCGCGGCTTCGCGGACGTGACGTCGTACGATCCGTTCTCGCACCCGGTTCCGCCCGAAGGCAGCTTCGATACGATCCTGTCATTCGAGGTGTTCGAGCATCATCAGGCGCCGGTCGACCTCTTCGACCAGATCATGCGCCATCGGAAGCCCGACGGCGCGCTGCTGTTCCAGACGTCGCTGATCACCCGGGACATCCTCGATCAAGGCATCGATCAGTGGTGGTACTGCGTGCCGCGCAACGGGCACATCTCGTTTCACACCGCCCAGTCCCTGACGCTGCTTGCCCAACGCCACGGGCTCGAATATGGCGCATTCGGCCCGTCGCTGCACGTCGTCTTCGATCGCGCGGCGACACCGCGCTGGCTCGACAAATTCCTCAAGCAGTAGCGGCCTGGCGGCTATCCGGCAGGCCACGAACACCGCGCGCATTCACGCGGCGCGTCACCGGCCCGCTCCCGCTTGGCGCGCCCTCACGCAGCACCCACCTGCGTCAGCAGGCCGCGAACGTCGGCACCGCCGGCGCGACCGCCAGCGCGCGCTCGTTGAACACGACCGGCACGCCGCCGAGCCCCAGCCGGCAGTTCGGGCGATCGAGCCGCCACCCGTCGACGCGCAGCGCGACGCGCGACACCGGCGCGCCGCCCGCATGCGGCAGGTCGATCGTGATCTGCCGCTTCCCGCCGGGTATCAGGTTCAGGTAGTTGTCGCTGTAGAACGCCGGCAGCACACGCGCGCCGGTCGACGGATCGAATACCTGCACGTGCGTCATCAGCGCGACGGCGGCGCCGAGGTTCGCGACGTCGACCGTGATGCGCGTCGTCACGTCGTCGGCCTCGGCCGACGATGCGTGGACGGATACGGCCGCACCCGGCATCGTGTCGAGCGACGTGTATGCGTCGTCGCCCCCGTCGCGCTGCCGCCAGTAGACGTTCTCGGCCAGCGCATTGTCGCCCGAATCGGTCAGCGCGAGCGCGACGATGCATACGTCCGATTTCGCGGCGGCCAGCGCCGACGCGAGGTTCGCCACCACGCGATACGACGCCTTCGCGACGCCGCCGACATCCGCGCTCGTCCGGCTGCTCAGCGTGCCATCGAGGTTGTACACGCGCATCTCGACGCGGCCGGTGACGGCCGCCGCCGTGTGATTCGCGATCGTCACGTCGGCCGTGCTCGCATCGAGAATCGCATTGACGCGACGGCACCCGTGGCGCACCGCGAAGAACGACGCGTGCGCCTCGAGATCGTGGCTGTACATCTGCCACACGAAGCTCGGCTGCGCGGGGTTCGTCATCCACATGATCACGCCGGTGGCCGGCGACGTGATCTTCCCGGCCACCGGGCCGATCATCACGGCCGCGTTCGCCTCGTAGATCGAGCGGATGCATTCGTAGTTCATCATCTGCGCCTTGCGCACGAAATCCGCGAGATTCCGGATCGCGCCGTAGCGCAGCGCCGTCATCGCGATGTAGCCGGCGCCGCCCTGCTTGCCGACCGCCGGGTAGTACGCGCCGTTGCCGTTCATGTCGCGATCGGCCCAGAAGTCGTCGGGGCATTCGTACGAGGCCGGCGGCAGCATCGCTTCGACGCATTCGAGCGTCGGGATCGAATGCGAGCCGACTTCGTTGTGAAACGCGACCGACGTCGTGCCGTAGCCGCGGCTGAACGCGGCCTGCGGCGACGCCCAGTTGTACGGGCCGCCTGACGAATAGCCGTTCACCGCGCCGGCGCCCGTATCGCCGGCCGAACTCGTGAGGCACAGGCGCTGCGGGTCCAGCTCGGCAACGAGCGCGTCGAGCCCCTTGACGAGTGCCGGCGGCGGCGCACCTTCGTTGCCGCCGCACCAGAGCAGGATCGACGGTCGATGACGGTGGCGTGCGATCACGTCGCGGATATTGTCGAGATCGCGCGGCACGTTGGCCGGGCCCGACCCGTCTCCTTCGGTCGAGAAGAAGAAATCCTGCCAGACGAGGATCCCGTGGCGGTCGCATGCGTCGAAGAAGTCGTCGCTCGTGCTCTGCCCGTTCCAGTTGCGGATCAGGTTGAGGTTCGCGTCGCGATGGAGCCGCACCTGGTGGAACAGCCGCGCGCGCGGAATGCGCTTCAGCGCTTCGTCGAGCCCCCAGTTGCCGCCCATCACGAGAATCGGCAGGCCGTTGACCGTGATGCTCAACTGCTTGCCCATGCCGATGTCGCGCGCATAGTCGATGCGACGCAGGCCGATGTTCAGCGTGCGCTCGTCCGACAGCAGGCGCCCGACCTTGACGCCGACCGTCACCGCATGAAGAGTCGGTTCGCCGTACCCGTTCGGCCACCACAGGCGCGGTTGCTTGATCGACAACGCCGCGATCTCCGACGACGTGAGCGACACCTTCGTCGTCGTGCCCGACGCGGGAATCGCGATGTCGTGGCTGAACGGCGCGCCGTTGCCGATCGTGCCGACGAGCGTCGCGACGAGATCGGCGCCCGAGCCATTGTCCAGTTCGAGATCGAGCCGCAGCTCGGCGCGCGACAGGTCGGCGGACAGCGTGTGCGCGACGTGGATCGCCGCGATGCGCACCGCGCCGGTCGTGAACCAGGTCACCGGCTGCCAGATGCCGAGCGCGCGATCGGGAATCGTCGGCAGCCAGTCCCAGCCCGCCGAGCAGAAGAACGTCGGCCCGTTCTTCAGCGTGACGCCGGTCGGGCCGCCGTTGCGCCCGCCACGCGTGACGCCGCTCTGGTAGCTCGGCAGCAGCGGCCCTTCGGAGAAATCCAGCTTGACCACGCGCACCGCGAGATTGGCCGCGCCACCCGCCTGCGGCACGAGCCGCGAGATGTCGAACGCGCCCTGCTTGAACGCGCCTTCCAGCCGGCCGACGAGCGCGCCGTTCAGCCAGACCTCGGCGCAGTAGTTGACGCCGCCGAAACGCAGCCACAGCCGCTGCCCCGGCTGCCGCGCCGGCGCCGCGAAGGTCGTCCGGTACCAGTAGTCGGTGTCCTTCAGCGTATCGGGAATGGTGTCGGTGACGATGCGGCCGTAGAACGGATCGGGATACTTGCCGTTGACGATCATGCTGTTCAGCACGGTGCCGGGCACCGTTGCCGGCGCCATGCCCGCCACGCCAGCGGCGCCCGACAGTTGCGCCCCGTCGGCGCCCGGCAGGCTGCTCGCCGATGCGAACGTCCAGTTCGTGGCGAGTTCCTGCGTGGCCAGCAGGCTGCGCGCCGGGTCGTTCGGCACGCCCGGCACGGTCGGTGTGACCGTCGCGGGACCGTCGGCGCCCGGCGTGCCGGCCGTGCCCGCTGCCGGATCGATATCGCCGTTGCAGCCGGCGAGCCAGCTCGTACCGGCGAGTGCTGCGCTGTAAGACAGGAATTTCCGGCGCGATGTCGATTGCATGGTGTCGTTCTCCCGGATGGCGTCGTCTCGACGGGCGCGCAGGGTGGCCCCTGCGCGTCGTGCCCGCTTGGGTTTATCGCGCGCCGGCCTCGCGCATGCGCATCGCCGCTGCCGACCCGCCGGCCGTCATCTGCGTGTAGTCCGCGTTCGGCCCGGACGGCGGCGTCAGGTTGTCGGCAGCCGCCCATTGCGTCGGCGTCGCGGACAGCGCGTAGCTCATCGTGCCGCCATTGGCGATCTTGCCCAGCGGCAGCCACGACCCCGCGTAGTCCGCGCCATTGACCTTCAGCGACTGGACATACGCAAACGACGGGCGCCCCGCGCTGTCCATCGTGACCTGCTTGTCGCTTTCGAGCCGCAACGTCTTGCCGTTGCCGAACCAGACGGTGATCCCGCTGAACTGCGGCGTGGACAGCGCGAGCCCCGCCTCCGACGGAATGACCGGGAACATGCCGAGCGCGGCCCACACGTACCAGCTCGACGTCGCGCCCATGTCGTCGTTGCCCGGCAGCCCGTCGCGGGCCGTCGTGAACGCCTTCGACATGATGATCGGGAGAACGTACTGTGCGCCGCTCGGCTGCCCGGCCCAGTTGTACCCCCACGGCGACTGGAACGACGGTTCGTTGCCGATGTACAGGGTGTTCGACGATTCGCCGCCGTTCAGGCTGCCGGAGGACGGCACGCTCGAGAACGGCGTCGTGATCGCGAACAGGTTGTTCAGCCGCGTGACGGCTGCCTGCTTGCCGCCGATCGCATCGATCAGCGCGCTCCAGTCCTGCGCGAAGGTCCAGAAGTAGTTCGGCTCCGTCGATTCGTGGAACGCGCCCTGCACCAGCGTGCCCAGCGTGCCGGGCGCCGAGCCGGCCGGCGGCGCGTTGCGCGCGGCGATCACCTTGTTCGTGTAGTCGAAGATGTTGCGCCACCACCCGGCCCGCGTGTACAGCGTGCCGATGGTGTCCGGCGTCACGCCGACCGACGGCGCGTTCAGCACGCTGGCGGGCAGCGCCTGCAGGAACGCGGCCGCGGAGCGGTCGCTCAGCACGCGCTCGATGGTCGCCGACGACGAGTGACCGTCATCGCTCTGCGACAGATAGTGGGCCGTCAGGAAATTGGCCAGGCCCTCTGCGCTCGTGCGATCGTTGCAGGCGCTGGACGGATCGAACACCGACTGCTTCGTCAGGCGGGCGGCCGACACCAGGTCGAAATCGTTCGCACCGAACTTGTACGCGCCGGCAATCACGTTCAGCGCGTTGTCGCCCGCCATCGGCGTCGAGTCGTCGCTGCCGTCGACCCAGTGCGGGAACGCGCCGCACTGCAACCCGTCGACGACGAGCGACTGCATCATGTCGCTCGATTCCTTCGGTGCGAGCAGCGCCAGCAGCTGCGCCTGCGACCGGTACGTGTCCCACAGCGAGAAACCCGTGTAGTGGTTGCCCGCGCCGCCCTGCGATCCGTCGGCGCGCCGGAATGCGTAATCACTGACCTTGGCCGTCTCGCGCGGCGGAATGGTGCCGGTCTGGTCGACCGACTTCGGATAGCTGCCATCCGCGTTCCTGGGCTGGCGCATGCTGCGGAATTCGCCGTTCGTGTCGCTGTAGAGCGTCGGCGTGCCGAACACGCGATAGAGCGCGGTGTAGAACTTCGTCAGGTTCGCCTTCTGCGTCGCATTCAGCGATGCGGGCGTCGCGGCCTGGTCGATCTGGATCGTGTTGAGCCGGTCGTTCCACAGGCCGGACGCGTTCTTGCGTGCGTCGTCGAACGCGAGCGTCTCGCCCTCGGCCTTCAGGTTCGCCTGCGCATTCCGGACGCTGACGGACGACACCCCGACTTTCACGGTGACGGTCCGGTCCGCGTCGGTCAGGTCGAACTGCAGCGTCGCCGCGCCGTTGCTGGCGGTATTCACCGCCGAGGTGCCCGCCTGCTTGCGCAGCGGCTTGTCGAAGCTCGCGTAGAAATATACGGGCGCATTCCATACGGTGCCGTACGGCGTGCAGAACGCCGGCGCCACGGCCTGCCCGCTTATCGACTTGCCGTC
Source organism: Burkholderia sp. HI2500 (assembly GCF_002223055.1). Taxonomy (NCBI): domain Bacteria; kingdom Pseudomonadati; phylum Pseudomonadota; class Betaproteobacteria; order Burkholderiales; family Burkholderiaceae; genus Burkholderia; species Burkholderia sp. HI2500. The sequence continues at coordinate 991,033 of NZ_NKFL01000007.1, forward strand.
GCTCGCGAGCGCCAGCGCGACGTTGTTCGCGGTGACCTTCGTGCTGCCCGAATCGCTGTTGCCGTTCAGCCTCGCGTCGATCGAGAAGAAGCCCTTGTCCTTGTTCGTGTACGTGAAGCGCGCGATGCCGGCGCGCGCGGTCGCGCTCAGCTCCGTCACGATGCCGTTCGCGAGACGCACCTTGTAGTACCCGGGCTCGGCCGTCTCATCCGCGTAGCGGTACCCGACGCCGATCGGCCGGCCGCCCGAGGCCACGGGCGTCGCCGCGTCGGTCGGCAGCATCGCGACCGTGCCCTGCCCCGGGCACCCGACACCGCTCAGGTGCGTCACGCTGAAGAAGTCGATCGTGCCGCCCGACCCGCCTGTCGACAGGTAGCCGCCCGAGCCGTTGAAGTCGTAGCGCGGCGTGTTCGGCCCGAAATTCACCATCCCGAACGGCACCATCGCGCCCGGGCTCACGTTGCCCGCGTAGCCGGAATCCGCATTGACCTGCGTGCCGATCAACGGATTGACGAACTGCGTCAACGCCATGTCGGTGCGCTTCGGCGGGGCCGGCTGATCCGGCTGGGAAGGTTGCGACGGCCCCGCCGTCGGCGGGACGGTCGACGGCGTGTCGCCTGCGCCGCTGCTGGCCGTCTGGACACTGTTCACGTCGTCGCCGCCACACGCGGCCAATGCCGCGCAAGCCAGTGCGGCGACGAGCAAGAGTCGTGGATTTTTCATTTCTTCGTTTAGTACCGTTAATTAAAACGATTGATCCGGCGCCGACGATCATCCGGCACGCCGCCCGGCTTGCGGGCCCTGCGCGGCACATCGATGCCGCGCGGCGTGGCGTCGGCTGCCCCCCCAAAACGACGTCACGCTGACTTTCAGATGCGAACACCCGGCGACGATCGTTGCCTCCGCAACCGTCTCCACCACCGCCCTGCCTCCTGGAGCGTCACAGGCTTCCCAGGGGCTTACAGTGCCGCAACGACTGTTTATTCACTACAAGAAGTTTCCCGAATTTTCAGTTTGTTTAACTAAACAATCCGGCGTTAAGTGGCTTTGGGTACAAATTTCCGCCATTGTTGCGTTGCAACGGCGGCGCACAGGGGGGTGCTTTGACGGGCGCCCGGCGAACCCGGGCGCCACATGAACCGGCGGAACGGAACGAATGAATGAATGCCGTGCGCGTCAGCGCGGCAACGTCCTCAGCGAAGAAGGCCCGCCCGTCAGTGCAATCCGCTTGCCCGTATCGTGCAGCTTGCCGCCTTCGACCGAATAGAGCGCCAGTTGCCGTTCGACGTTGAACTGCACGATCACGTGCCGGCTGTCGGCGGTGAACACGATGCCTTGCGCGGCTTCGCCGCCGGGCAACTCGCTCACCTTCACGGCCTGCCCGTTGCGGATCTCGAACAGCAGCACCTTGCCGATCTTGTGGCGGCCCGGGTTGTCGGCCGTCAGGTTCGAGCCGTCCATCGCCTGCACGGCGATCCACTTGCCGTTCGGCGAGATCGCGACGCCTTCCGGCAACGACGGCACCGTCAGGTACTGGACCGTGCGGAACGGCGTGCGCGACACGTCGATCAGCGCGACGGTATCGGCGTCGCCCGCCAGCGTGCCCGTATAGCCCGGCAGCCCCGCGAGCCCGACGTTGCTGACGACGGCCCAGCGGTTGTCGCTCGACACGTCGATCGTGTAAGGCGCGACGCCGGTGCTCAGGCGCGACCCGCTGTCGGTCACCTTGCCGTCGTCGACGTTCAGCACCGCGATGCCCTGCTCGTCGCGCAGCGACACGAGCGCATGCTTGCCGTCATGGGTGAAGCTGATCCCCGCCAGCCGCTTCTTGCCGATCTTCAGGTTGCCGTCGAGCGTCACGTTCGTGCCGTCGATACGCAGGATCGACACGCTGCCGTCGACGTTCGCGACGAGCGCGAGCTTGCCCGAGCGGTCGATCGCGATGCCTTGCGGATGCGTGCCGAGCTCGATGCGCGTGATCGACGGCGGCGCGGCGTCGAGATTCACGACCTGCAGGAACGTGTCGAACACGAGCTGCTTCGCGGCCGTGTCGTAGCGCGTCGGCGCGCCGACGAGCGCGAGCTTCGCGTCCGGCGTGATCGCGACGGCCTGCGGCGGCCCCTGGATGCCGTTCTCGACGTCGACCTGCAGCGCGACCTTCGGCGGGAACGTGCTGGCGTCGAGCAGCGTCAGCGTGTCGGCGGGCGGCGAAGCCAGATAGGTGTCGCGGCCCTCGACGCGCTGGTACTTGCCGTCGTTGCCGGACACGATCCAGTCGGCGGCGTGGGCGGCAACGGCCGTCGTGGCGAGGGTCAGTGCGGCGAGCAGGCGCGCACTGCGCGGGCGAAAAGGATTCGAATGCATGTCGGTCGATTCTCCGGATCGGTTGCGGACACAATGGATGGCATCGACCCTGCTGCTCGACGGGTCGGTGCCATCGCATGATGCCCGAAAGCCGGCAAATCCGGCGTTTTGCGCCCGGTCGGTTTCCGTCACGCCGTCCCGCGCGCGCCGGACGACGACCATTCGCCCACCACGTCGAGCGGATACACGGGCCGCGCCAGCCGCTCGTATTGGAACAGCCCGTAGTCCGACCCCGTCACGCCGCGGCTGTCGCATTCGACCAGCGCGGCTGCGATCGGCACGAACACCGGCCGGCAATACATCCGCGACTTCAGCAGCAGGAAGCGCGCGCGGCGTGGATCGACGCCGACGCTCTCGAACACGCCGAGATCCCACGGCTCCTGGGTCCGCTCGGTGATGACCAGCGTGGCCGCGCCGATGTCGAGCACGGCCGTGCGGCCCATGTACGCACGCTGGCCCGTGTAAGTGGGCCCCGTGATCACGTATTCGCCGTCGGTGAGCGCACGCACGATGCCGGTCGCGCGGAACGGCTCGCGCCGCACGCCGCCGTGCGACGGCAGGCGGTTGCCCACCGATACCGTGACGGTCGCGCCGACACCCGCGTCGATCAGCGCTGCGACGGCCTGCGGGTCGCACAACGGCCCGCTGACGATACCGTCGAGCCCGTGCGCGAGCGCGGCCTCGAGCAGGTCCATCGTGTCGCACGGGCCGCCCGACATGCAGTTGTCGCCGTGATCGAGCATCAGCACCGGGCGATCCGCGCCGTGCGCGAGCGTCGCGGCCTGCGCAACCGATTCAGCGAGCGGCGCGCTGCGATAGACGAAATCGTCGCGCGCGTCCCAGATCTGCCGCGCGATGCGCTCGGCCACCGCGTCGGCGGCGGCCCGGTCGCCATCGGCCACCACCACCACGCTGATGCACGGCGCGGGAATGTCCGCGAGCGAGAAGCCGGGCAGCACCGAAACCGCGAGCATCCCGTCGGCCTCGGCGGCGCGCGCGGCCTCCACCGCGCGCCGCATTGCGCCTTCCGCGCTCGCACTGAGCAGCGTCGATGCCATCAGCGGCGGCTGCCGCCACGCGAGCACGGGCCGCGCGCGGCCGTGCAACCGGTCGAGCAGCACGCGCGCCGCATGCTCGCCCGTCTCGTACATATCGACGTGCGGGTAAGTCTTGAAGCTGACGATCACGTCCGCGTGATCGATCATCTTCTGCGTGACGTTCGCATGCAGGTCGAGCGCGACCGCGATCGGCGCGTTGGGCAGCGCCGCGCGCACACGCGCGAGCAGGTCGCCCTCGCCGTCCGCGCTCTGCTCGGCGACCATCGCGCCGTGCAGGTCGAGCATCACCGCGTCGCAGCCGGGCGCGGCCGCGACGATCGCGTCGCAGATCGCCGCATACGCGTCGGCCGCGACCGGCCCGCTCGGGTTCGCGGCCGCCGATACGGGCGTCACGATGTCGGCGCCTTCACGTTCGGCCGCGTCGAGGAACGCGGCCATCGCGGTGCGCATCCCGCGATTCGCGCGATAGGCGTCGTCGCCCCAGTCCGGGCCGTTGCGGCCGAACGCGGCAAGCGGCGTCGGCACCGGCGAGAACGTGTTGGTCTCGTGGTTCATCCGTGCGATCAGGATTTTCATCGTGCGCGGCCCTCCGCGATCCCGGCAGCGCCGAGCATCGCGTGCAGCAACACGTTGCAGCCGGCCTCCAGATGCGCGGGATCGGCCTCCTCGATCTCGTTGTGGCTGATCCCGTCTTTGCACGGCACGAAGATCATCGCGGTCGGCGCCACGCGCGCGAGATACACGGCGTCGTGGCCCGCCCCGCTGATCACGTTCATCGACGACAGCCCGAGCGCACGCGCGCCCGCACGCACCTGCTCGACCAGCGTCGCGTCGAACGGCTGCGGCGGGAAGTACACGACCTGCTCGACGTCGATTGGCATGCCGGCCGCTGCGCCCAGGTCGGCGCACGCCGCACGCAGCTCGGCATCCATCGTCGCAAGCGTCGCATCGTCGGCTGCGCGCAGGTCGACGGTCAGCGTCACGCGGCCCGGAATCACGTTGCGTGAGTTCGGATGCACGTCGACCCAGCCGACCGTGCCGCGCCCATGCGGCGGATGCGCGCACGCGATGTCGTTCACCTTGCGCACCAGATCGGACGCGACGAGCAGCGCGTCACGCCGCAGCGCCATCGGCGTCGGGCCCGCGTGCGCCTCCATGCCGTGCACGGTCACGTCATACCAGCGCTGCCCGAGCGCACCCTCGACCACGCCGATCGTCGTGTCGTGCGCCTCCAGCACCGGGCCCTGCTCGATATGCGCTTCGAAATACGCGCCGACCGGATGCGCGCCGCGCCCGTCGTTCGCATCGCCCGCATAGCCGATCGCGGCCAGCGCGTCGCGCACCGACACGCCGTCGCGGTCGCATTGAGCGAGCGCATGGTCGAGCGTGAACGCGCCCGCGAACACGCCGGAACCCATCATCACGGGCACGAAGCGCGACCCTTCCTCGTTGGTCCACACCGCGACCTCGAGCGGCGCCCGCGTGCGCACGCCCGCATCGTCAAGCGTGCGCAGCACTTCGAGGCCCGCGAGCACGCCGTAGTTGCCGTCGAACTTGCCGCCGGTCGGCTGCGTGTCGATATGGCTGCCCGTCGTCACGGGCGGCAGGTCGTCGCGTTCGCCCGCGCGCCGCGCGAAGATGTTGCCGATCGCGTCGACGCGCACCGTGCAGCCGATTTCCTTCGCCCACGCGGCGAACAGGTCGCGCGCCTCGCGATCGAGTTCGGTGAGCGCGAGGCGGCACACGCCCCCTTTGTCGGTCGCGCCGATCCGCGCGAGACGCATCAGGCTGTCCCACAGCCGCGCGCCGTCGACGCGCAAGCCGGACGCCGCGACGCCCGGTGTCGAATCCTGAACTTGCATCGATGGAATTCCTCGCAATGAAAGGACGCGGCGCTTACGCGACACCGACGCCCAGGTAACGGTCCTTCACCTCGTGATCGGCCGCGAACGCCGCGTTGCTGCCTTCGTAGACGATCACGCCCTGTTCGATCACGAAGTGGCGGTCGGCGAGCTGCGTGCACACTTCGAGGTTCTGTTCGACGAGCAGGATCGCCACGCCGGCCGCCTTGATCCGCTTCAGCTGCTCCACGATCTCCTCGACGATCACCGGCGCGAGCCCTTCCACCGGCTCGTCGAGCATCAGCAGCCGCGGGTGGTTCATCAGCGCGCGGCCGATCGCGAGCATCTGCTGCTCGCCGCCCGACAACTGCGCGCCGCCGTTGCGGCGGCGCTCCTTCAGGCGCGGGAAGATCCGGTAGATGTCGTCGAGCTGCCACGGTGAATCGCGGCGCGCACCGAGCCGCAGGTTCTCCTCGACCGACAGCAGGCGGAAAATCCCGCGATGCTCCGGCACGAAGCACAGGCCGCGCGCGGCGATCCGGTGCGCCGGCTGCCCGGACACCGGCCGGCCCGCGAACGTCACCGTGCCGCCGGTCGGCGCGACGACGCCCGCGATCGTCTTGAGCGTCGTCGACTTGCCCGCGCCGTTGCGGCCGAGCAGCGTCACCGTCTCGCCTTCGTCCACGTTCAGCGAAATGCCCTGCAGGATGTGGCTCTTGCCGTAGCAGGCGTGAACGTCCTTCACGTCGAGCATCATGCGCGGCCTCCCGTGATCATGTTGCCGAGATACGCGCTGCGCACGCGCTCATCGCCGCGAATCGCGTCCGGCTTGCCTTCGACCAGCACGCGGCCCTGCTGCATCACCGTAATCGTGTCCGAGATGTCCATCACGATGCCCATGTTGTGTTCGATCAGCACGACCGTGTAGTCGTCTCGCAGGCCGCGGATCAGTGCCTTCATGTCGTCGAGATCGTCGATCCCCATGCCCGACGTCGGCTCGTCGAGAAAGATCGCGCGCGGTCGCGCCGCCAGCGCCATCCCGACCTCGAGCCGGCGCTGCTGGCCGTGCGACAGCACGCCCGCCGCCGTATCGGCGAAACGCTGCAGGCCGAGCCGCTCGAGCACGTCGTCGACGATGCCGTCGTGCGCGAGCGCACCGCGCGGCGCCGCCCACGGATTCAGCGCGCGCCGCGCTTCGACGCCCTGCGCGGCGACGCGCAGGTTCTCGCGCACGCTCAGGTTCGGAAACAGGCTCGTCACCTGGAACGAGCGCGCGATGCCGCGCCGCACGCGCTTGTGATCGGGTTCGCGCGACACGTCGTGACCGTCGAACAGGATCGAGCCCGACGTGATCGGCAGCGTGCCCGTCAACGTATGGAACAGTGTCGTCTTGCCGGCGCCGTTCGGCCCGATCACCGAATGCACGGTGCGCGGCATGATCCGCAGGTCGACGCCGCCCAGCGCCGTGAACTTGCCGTAGCGCTTGACGATGCCGCGCGCCTCGAGAATCGCTTCGCTCATTGCTGCTCCCCGGTCGTCGTCGCCGTCCGTGCGCCGCGCCGCAGCGACGCCGCGACGCGTTCACCCAATCCCCACAACCCGCGCTGCATGAACAGGCTGACCGCGATCAGCACGAGGCCGAGCAGCAGCAGCCAGCGCGGCCACAGCGTCGACAGCCAGTCCGCGAACAGCACATAGAACGCCGCGCCGAGCACCGACGCGAACAGGTTGCCCGTGCCGCCGATCACCGTCATCACGAGGATCATCTCGCTCGTGTGATAGTCGATGTTCGACAGCGGCGCGATGCCCGTCATCAACGCGTGCAGCGCACCGGCGAAACCCGTGACCGCACCCGACAGCACGAACGCCGCGAGCTTGAAGCGCTTCACGTCGTAGCCGGCCGCCGCCGCGCGCGCCTCGTTGTCGCGGATCGCGAGCAGCGTACGGCCGAACACGGAGCGAGACACGCGCAACAACAGCCAGAACACCGCGACGAACAGCACCGCGACGAAGCCGTAGTAGCGCCACGGTGAATCGAGCGAGACGAGCGGATGCCCGAACAGGGACAGCGCGGGGCGCGGGATGTCGAGCAGCCCGTTGTCGCCACCCGTGAGGTCCGGCGTCGTATAGGCGAGAAAGTAGAACAGCTGCCCGAACGCGAGCGTCAGCATCACGAAATAAGTGCCGCGCTGCCGGATCGAGAACCAGCCGACGAGCGCGGCCGCGACGGCACCGAGCACGGTGGCGGCCACCAGCGCGGCAGTCACCGATGCGACGCCGTGCGTCAGCACCAGCCCCGCCGCGTAGCTGCCGAGCCCGAAGAAGATGCCCTGCCCGAACGACAGCAGCCCCGTGTAGCCGAGCAGCAGGTTGCAGCCGAGCGCGGCGAGCGCGAACACCAGCACCTCGGTCGCGAGCGAGCCCGAGCTCAGCGCAACCGGCAGCGCGCACACGACGGCCACCGCGAGCCAGCCTTCCGGCCGCTGCCATGCGCCGCGCCACGGCCGCGGGCGTGACGAGGCCGCCGTCCCGGGCGGCAGCGGTTTCGACGATTCGATCATGCGGCCCTCCCCAGCAACCCGTTCGGACGCAACAGCAGCACGGCCGCCATCGCGACATAGATCATCAGCCTCGCCCCTTCCGGCCACAGCGTGCTCATCAGGCTCTGCACGATGCCGACCAGCAGCCCGCCGACCAGCGCCCCGAGAAAATTCCCCATCCCGCCGACGACGACCACGACGAACGCGACACCGAGCGCCTCGATGCCCATGAACGGGTCGACGCCGCGGATCGGTGCGGCGAGCACGCCCGCGAGCGCGGCCGTCGCCGCGCCGAGCGCGAACACGAGGCTGAACACGCGCGTCACGTTGATGCCGAGCAGCGACACCATCTCCGACGATTCGCTGCCCGCGCGCACCGTGCTGCCAAGCCGCGTGCCTTCGAGCACCCACCACAGCAGCGCGGCGAGCACGGCCGTGAACGCGATCACGAACAGCCGGTATTTCGGGTAGACGAAGCCGCCCCAGATCACGACGCCGTTCAGCGCGTCGGGTGGCGGCACGTTGTCGCCGAGCGGGCCCCACGCGAGGATCGCGCACTCCTGCAGCACGAGCGCGAGCCCGACCGTCGCGAGGATGTGGAATTCGTGCTGCTGCGCGTACACATGACGCAGCACGAGCTTTTCGACGCTCCACGCGAACGCGCCGACGACGAGCGGCACGACCGCGAGCGCGACCCAGAAATTCGCCGACCATTGCAGCGCCTGGTAGCAGAGATACGCACCGAGCAGGTAGAACGCACCGTGAGCGAAGTTCACGAAGCGCAGCAGGCCGAACACGATCGACAGGCCGACGGCGAGCAGGAAATACAGCATGCCCACGCCGATGCCGTTGACGATCTGCAGCAGATAGACGTTCATGGCTTCCGTGTCAGAAAGGAAGGTAACGGACGTCCGCGGCGCGCGACGGCCGCGGACGCATGCACTGCGTCACGCGAGCTTGCAGCTCGTCTTGTCGACCGGCAGGAACGACTGGCCCGAACTGACGATGTCGGCGTAGTCGTCCGCGTTCTTCATCCGGCTCTTCGGCTTGCCCTTCAGCAGGTAGTAGTTCTTCAGCACCTGGTGATCGCCCTTGCGGATTTCCTCCGGGCCCGTGAGGCCGTCGTACTTCATGCCCTCCATCGCCGCGACCACCTTCTTCGGATCGGCGCTGCCGGCCTTCACCATCGCGTCGACCAGGATCTTCGAGCAGATGTAGGAACCCGCGAGGCTGTAGTTCGGGTTCGCCTTGAACGTGGCGTTCGCGCGCTTCACGAGGTCGCGGTTCAGCGGCGAATCGATGCCGTGCCAGTACTGCGCGCCGAAATACACGCCGTCGCAGATGTCGGGCCCGAGCGCCTCGAACTGCTCGAGGCCCGATGCCCACGCGAGCAGGATCGTGCAGTTGCGCTTCATCCCGAAGCTGACGGCCTGGCGCAGCGTGTCCGACGACTGCGAGCCGAAGTTCAGGATCAGCAGCACGTCCGGCTGCGCAGCCGCCGCATTCGTCAGGTAGCCGCTGAACTCCTTCTCGGCGAGCGAGTGGTAGCTGTTGCCGACATGCTCGATGCCCTTTTCCTTGAAGATCGCCTTCGCGGCCGACAGCAGGCCCTCGCCGAACACGTATTGCGGCGTGATCGTGTACCAGCGCTTCGCCTTCGGCAGCATCTGGGTCAACGGGCGCACCGTCTGCTCGATCGCGCCGAAGGTCGGCACCGACCAGCGGAACGTCGCGGCATTGCAATCCTTGCCGGTGATCTCGTCCGCGCCGGCCGTCGTGATGAACACGCCGCCCGCCTTCTGGACTTCCTTGCCCATCGCCAGCGACTCGGACGACAGGATGCCGCCCGCGAAGAAACGCACGCCCTTCTGCTGCGCGATCTCCTGCACGCGCCGCACGGCGGTCGCGGGCTTGCCCTCGGTGTCGAGCGCCGTGTAGGCGAGCGGCGCGCCAAGCACCTTGCCGTATTGCTGGACGATGAGCTGCATGCCGAGATCGGCGTACTTGCCGTTGGCCGCGAACGGCCCCGACATCGGCACCGGGCATGCGAGCTGGATGGACGAACCCTGCGCGAACGCGGCGCGGGACGACATGCTGCCGAGCGCACCCGGCGCGGCCGACAGCGCGGCCAGTTTCAACAGTTCTCGGCGATTCAAGTTGACGCTCCTGATAAAGGGGGACACACGCGATGCGACCGACTGCCAAACCGTGCCCACGCCCTGCAGGATGCGCGCCGCCGGTTGATCCTATTTATCATGATAAATAGAATGAACCTGATGCTAGAGTTGATCAAAATTGGTGTCAATCAGGCAAAATTCCGTACCCGCGCCGGAACGGATCGTCGACGATGACGCGGCGCGCAGTCAGACAAAGGAGTCGTGAAGATGGTCATGGACCGAGCCAGGGCGGGCCTCGCGGTCGAAATCAAGCAGCCGAAGCGGGCCGACCTCGTCGCCGAGGAGATCAAGCGGCTGATCACCGAGAAGGACCTGAAGCCGGGCGATCGCCTGCCGCGCGAAGCCGAGCTGCAGCAGCTCTATGCGGTGAGCAAGAGCACGATCCGCGAGGCGCTGAAGTCGCTCGAGGTGCAAGGGCTGATCAAGGTCACCACGGGGCCGTCCGGCGGCGGGATGGTCGTCGAGGTGCCGCTCGACCGCACGTTGCAGCTGCTGCAGAACTACCTGTTCTTCAAAGACGTGACGATCGACGACATCTACACCGTGCGCAAGCTGCTCGAACCCGAGCTGGCGGCCGGTGCCGTGCCGCATCTGGGCGAGCGCGACTTCGCGGCGCTGGAGGCGAACATCGCGTGCTGCGACGGCGCGTCGGGCGTGCACGACCGCGGGCACATGCTGCGCCAGCGCCAGGAGGACACGACGTTCCACGACATCCTCGCGGCCGCGAACCCGAACCCGTTCCTGCGCTTCAGCTGCGAGCTGATCAACGAGATGATCCGTCAGCTGATCGAGTTCCGGAACGATACGCCGCTCGTGGAGCACAAGCGCTTCGGCGAAGCGAACGTGTCGATCCACAAGGCGATCCTGCAGGCCGCGCGCGAGCGCGACGCCGAGCGCGTCCGGGCGCTGATGGTCGAGCACATGACCGAGGCGCCCAAGCATGTGAAGCGGATGAAGGGCAAGCTGCGCGGGCGGTTGATCCTCGATTCCGAGATCCGCCGGCGGGCCGCCGCGCCCGTTGCGGGATCCGATGCGGGCGCAACGGATCCCGACGAGGACTGACTGCCGGCGAGCGCGGCGTCGGCGCGACGCCGCGTGCTCCGCAGCGCACGGGAAGTATCAGCCACGCGGTCACTGCCGACGCCGTGCGTGGCCGTGGCGGCCGGCCGCCGCGAGCGGCGCAGGCAATCGCGCACGCGCGCCGCGATTCACCCGGGCGGGCGCCGCATCGTGCGGACGCTCACGCGTACCCCGTCGTGCCCTTCGTCTCCAGATACTCGACGAGGCCGAACTCCGCATACTCGCGGCCGTTGCCCGAGCGCTTGTAGCCGCCGAACGGCGCGGCCGGATTCCATGCCGGGTAGTTGATGTGGACGTTGCCGACCCGCAACCGCGCCGCCACCCTGCGCGCACGCTCGATATCCTTCGACTGCACGTAGGCCGCGAGCCCGTAGACCGAATCGTTCGCGAGCGCGACGGCTTCTTCTTCGGTCCGGTAGGCCATGATCGACAGTACCGGCCCGAAGATTTCCTCGGTCGCGATCGTCATGTCGGGCGTGACGTTCGAGAATACCGTCGGCCGCACATAGAACCCTTCACCGAGCCCGTCAGGCCGCCCCGGCCCGCCGGCGACGAGCGTCGCGCCTTCTTCGATCCCGAGCCGGATGAAGTGCTGGATGCGGTCGAACTGCGTGCGGCTGACCACCGGCCCGATACCGGTTTCCGTCGAACGCGGATCGCCGACGACCGTGCGCTCCGCCTCCCGCCGCGCGGCCTGCTCGGCCAGCGCCAGATGATCGGCGTGCACGAGCATGCGCGTCGGCGCATTGCACGACTGGCCGCTGTTGCTGAAGCAGCTGCGCACGCCCCGCGTGACCGCATCCTCAATGTCGGCATCGGGCAGGATCAGGTTCGGGCTCTTGCTGCCGAGTTCCTGGTGCACGCGCTTCACGGTATCGGCGGCGGCCTTCGCGACCTCGACACCGGCGCGCGTCGAGCCCGTGAACGACACCATGTCGACATCCGGATGCCGCGACAGCGCGTCGCCCACTTCGTGCCCGTAGCCGTGCACGAGGTTGAACACGCCGGGCGGCACGCCGGCTTCGTGCAGGATCTCCGCGAACAGGATCGCGCTGAACGGCGCGATCTCGCTCGGCTTGAGCACCATCGTGCAGCCGGCCGCGAGCGCCGGCGCGACCTTGCACACGATCTGGTTGATCGGCCAGTTCCACGGCGTGATCAGCGCGCACACGCCGATCGGCTCGTGCGACACCAGCAGCGAATCGGTCTGCGTGCTGAAGCGAAACGACTGCAACGCACGGATCGTCTGTTCGAGGTGCGCGGTGCCGACGGCCGCCTGCATCGCGCGCGCGAATGCGATCGGCGCACCCATCTCCTGGCTGATCGTCCGCGCAACCTCCTCGTAGCGGCGCTGGTAAATGTCGAGCACGCGCCGCAGCAGCGCGACGCGCTCGTCCACCGGCCAGCGCGAATACGTGTCGAAAGCCTGCTTCGCCGCGCCGACCGCGCGATCGACGTCGGCCGCATCGCCGATCCTGAGCTGCGCATACGGCCGCGCCGTGCTCGGATCGATCACGTCGATCGATCGTGCGTCAGCCGGATCGAGCCACTGGCCGTCGATGTAGGACTGTTGTGTCGTTCTCATCGAATGCTCCTGAAATGAAGGACGCCGCGCTCAGCGCGTCGCCCGTGCATAGGTGTCGACGAGGATGTCGCGGATCTTCGCGACGAACCACACGATCTCGTCGCGCGACATCACGAGCGGCGGCGAGAACTGCACGATCGGCGTGCCTTCGTGATCGACGCCCGCGCGGCACAGCAGCCCTGCGTCGAAGATCGCGGGCGCGAGCAGCGTCGACACGAACGCCTGCGCGCTGATGCCGGCCGCCCAGCAGCGCGCGGCCTTGTCGGTCACGAGTTCGAGCGAATAGTGATAGCCGTCGCCGCGCACGTCGCCGACGCACGGCAGTTCGAGCAGGCCGTCGAGCGTCTGGCGGAACACCGCTTCGTTGCTGCGGACGTTCTCGAGCACGCCTTCGCGCTCCATGATCGCGAGGTTCGCGAGCGCGGCCGTGCACGCGACCGGGTGGCCGCCGTAGGTCGCGCCGTGCAGGAACATCTGCTGCGGGCCGTCGAGCACCGTGTCGACCACCGCGTCGCTCGCGATCACGCCGCCGAGCGGCACGTAGCCCGACGCGATGCCTTTCGCGAACGTGATGATGTCCGGCTTCAGCCCGTAGCGCGCGGAGCCGAAATATTCGCCGAGCCGGCCGAACCCGCAGATCACTTCGTCGGCGACGAGCAGCACGCCGTGCCGGTCGCAGATGTCGCGCAACCCGGCCGCATAGCCGGCCGGCGGCGTCAGGCTGCCGCCCGCGTTCTGCAGCGGCTCGACGACGATCGCGGCGACGGTATCCGGCCCTTCCTGCACGATCAGCGATTCGATCTCGTCGAGCAGGTGGCGCGTGAACTGCGCTTCCGTCTCGCCCGCCGGGCGGCCGTAGCGCTTCGTGTTGCCCACGTGCCGCACGCCCGACATCAGCGGCTCGAAATGCTTGCGGAAGTTCGTCATCCCGTTCAGCGCGAGCGCGCCGAACGACGTGCCGTGATACGCGACGCGCCGCGCGATGAACTTGCGCCGCTGCGGCTCGCCGCGCGCCTGGTGATACTGGCGCACCAGCTTGATCGCCGATTCGTTCGACTCCGAGCCGCTCGACGTGAAGAACACGCGGTTCAGCCCGTCGGGCGCGAGCGCCGCGAGCTTGTGCGCGAGCTTGATCGCCGGCTCGTGGCCGACACCCCAGTTGGTCGCGAAGGGCAGCCGCACCATCTGCTCGCGGATCGCGTCGCCGATTTCCGCGCCGTGGCTGTAGCCGACCTGCACGCAGTACAGCCCGGCCAGCCCGTCGAAGTAGCGCTTGCCGTTGCGGTCGACGAGCCAGCAGCCCTCGCCGCGGTCGAACACGGTGAGCGCGTGGTCGCGATACGCATCGGCGTGCGTGAAATGCATCAGCAGGTGGCGTTTGCCGATGGCCTGCAGGTCCGCATCGAGATTGACGTCAACAGCGTTCATGGATGATTCCTCCTTCAGGGTTTCAGAGCCGGCGGCCGGCAGTCGGCCACCGGTCATTCAATTCATCGACAGCGTCGGCGCCGGGCGCGTGAAGCCGCGCGTGAGCCACACGAGCTGGCAGAGTCCGAGCACGAGCCAGCCGGTGCCGACGTAGAACGTCTGGCGCGACAGGCCCGACCAGAGCCACACGTTCATCGCGAAGCCGATCGCCGGCATCACGCCGAACGTGATCCAGCCCGCGAAGCGGCGATGCTCGGGCCGGCACAGATAGCTGCGCATCACGCACAGGTTCACCACCGCGAACGCGACGAGCGCACCGAAGCTGATCATCGTCGACGCGAGATCGAGCGTGATGAACAGCGCGGACAGCGACACGATGCCGACCGCGAGCGTCGCGCGCACCGGCGTGTGCAACCGCGCATGCAGGTGGCCGAAGACGCGTTCGGGCAGCACGCGGTCGCGGCCCATCGCGAACAGCACGCGCGTCACGCTCGCCTGGCCCGCCATCGCGCTCGCGAAACAGCCGGCCACGTACACCGCGACGAAGAACGCCGACAGCGTGCCGCCGCCGATGCGCCGCATCAGGTCGAGGCTGGCCGAATCGAGATCCTTGAATGCGTGCCAGTCGGGAAACACCACTTGCCCGACGTACGCGACCAGCATGAACAGCACGCCGCTCACCAGCGTGCAGAGCAGGATCGCGCGCGGCACCGTGCGCTTCGGCTCGCGCGTTTCCTCCGACAGCGTGGTGACCGCGTCGAAGCCGAGGAACGACAGGCACAGGATCGCTGAGCCGGCGAAGATCGCCCGCGCATCGCCCGACGACGGCAGCGCGACGGCCATCGACAGCCCTTCGCCCGACGCGACCCGCGCGGAAGCGATGAAGAAGATCGCGATGAACACGAGCTGGCTCGCGATCAGGATCAGGTTCACGCGATTGACGAGCCGGATGCCGACGATGTTCAGCCCGGTGATCAGCACGATGCTGCCGACGATCCACACGCCGGCCGGCACGCCCGGGAAAATCTGTTTCATGTAAATGCCGATCGCGAGGTAGCTGATCATCGGGATGAACAGGTAGTCCATCAGCAACGCCCAGCCGACCATGAAGCCGGCCGACGTGCCGAAGTTGCGGCTCGCGAACGTATAGGCGGAACCGGCGCTCGGCATCAGCCGTGCCATGTGGCCGTAGCTGCGCGCGGTGAACAGCATCGCCACCAGCGTGACCGCATACGCGGCGGTCAGGTGCCCGTTCGTCTCGCTCGTGACGATCCCGTAAGTCGTGAACACCGTCATCGGCAGCATGTACGCGAGGCCGAAGATCACCAGCGTCGCGAGCCCGAGCAGGTGCGGCTTGCGGTGTTGGTCCGCGTCGCCTCGCATCGCGTGCGCGCCGACGTCATGCATCGCGGCGGCTGATGCGTATCGACCTGGGCTGTCGTTGTCCATGCTGTCCTCACGTGGGTGGCGTTCACGGCTTCAACACTCGTTCGCCCGGCACGGCCGGCGGCGCACGACTGGGAGAAAGTGTGGTGCGCCAAAAAATCCGCCACGAATGAGAAAAGCGGACGTAATCAGGGGATATTTCCGGACACACCGCCGTGCGTCGCGCCGGCGAGCCATGCATGCTGCTGTGCGGCACTGGCGTTTTGCGGACATTCCGGCTATGTTCTACGCGACCCCGTCGCCCCTTCAGCACCATGAACAGTCGCCCCCATCCAGACCAGAGCCGGGCCGAGCGCAGCCTGCGCTCGTCGCTCGGCCTCGCACGCCCGGCCGGGCGCCAGGAGGACATTCCTGCCACCGTCCACGCGATCGCGGTCGCGCTGGACGAGTGCCGCGTGCGGCATATCGACGGCGCCGCGCTGCTCGAAGGCACGGGGCTCGGCGCGGACGAAGTCGCGTCGCCGAACCTGCACGTGAATCGCGGCCAGGAGCAGCGCTGCTTCCACAACCTGCTGCAGTGCAGCGGCGTGCCGTCGATCGGTCTGTCGATCGGCGCGCGGCTGCACGTGTCGACGCTCGGCCTCGCCGGCTACGCGATGCTGATCAGCGGATCGGTGATGCAGGCGTTCCGGTGCATGGCCCAGTTTCCGCTGTTCATGGGGTTGTATTTCGATGTACGTATCGATGCGCACGCGGATGGCATGAGCGTGACGATCAGCCGCTACAACGGCGAACCCGATCTCGAGGTGTTCCAGGTCGACATGTGCCTGTCCAGCCTGCGGCTGATCGTGTCCGATCTCGTCGGCAAGCCGGTCTGGCCCGAGCAGGTTCAGCTCGCGCGCCGCACGCCGCGCAATGCGGCCGACTACACGCGCCACTTCGGCTGCAAGGTCGTGTTCAATGCGGGCGACAACCGTCTCGTGTTCACGTCGGTGAACGGCACCGAGACGCCGCTGCTCGCGAACGAAGTCAGCTTCAACGCGTTGCATGGCCAGTGCGAGGCGCTCGAACGGCAGTGGGCCGCGTCGGTCGGCACGCGCTTCGCCGATCGCGCGAGGGAGTTGATGGCGCGCGACCTCGCGCGCTTCAAGTCGATGACGTCGCTCGCGGATGCACTGCACCTGACGGAGCGCACGCTGCGCCGGCGGCTCGACAAGGACGGTCTCACGTTTCAGTCGCTCCTCGACGACGTGCGCCGCGACGAAGCAGTGCGGATGCTCGACGATCCCGAGCTGACGGTCGCGGCCATCGCCGAACGTCTCGGCTACAGCGAGCCGCGCAGTTTCCGTCACGCGTATCGACGCTGGACCGGCAGGGCACCGCGCGCCGATCAGGACGGCAGCGAATAGGCCGGGCGCGCGTGGAGACATGGTGGTGCGTGACGGTCGGGCACGACGCTGGGGCGCTCGCGAAACCCGCTTCAAGTCGACGGCCTCGTCAATCGATTCGGAATTCGAATCATTTTTCAAACACCTGATCCTTCCCCGTTTCATCGCCACCGCACGATCGTCGGCACGCAATCCCGATCGCTCCCCAAGGTAGACGCGATCATTCGATTACTCTATACTCAGCCCAACTTCATCACAAAATGCATGATCTCGTGTGCAACGTGATGTCATTTCGCAATTCGTTGCGCATGCATCCGTTTCGCCACGTCAAGGGGGCCTCCGGCTCCAGCGGCAGGTGTCACGCCCGCCGCATCCATGCCGTCCTCACGGGGCGGTGCCCTGCTCGAACGCGCCTCGCCATGACGGCGCCGCCGGGCTGAACATGACAATCAGACGAACGCAGCATTGCGTTCACTCGACCGCCAGTCGCACCTCGTTGCGGCCGGCATGACTGTTTCCGTCAGTTCAAATCGCGGCCATGCCGGGATCACGAACTTCCATCGCGGCGCCATCCGGCGTCCACGCGGCGCGCGCTCGTGCGTGTGCCGCACCGAGATTGAGGGGGTGTATCTTCATGACTCGACGCACTGTCCAGCTGGTGGGCAGCCTGATCGCCATCGTCGCCATCGCCTGGGCGCTCGCCCGCGGCATCGGCGCCGACACATTCAGCCAGCGCGCGGACGATCTCGCGTACTACGCGGGCCAGCACATGCTACTGGTCGTCTATTCGATGGCGCTCGCGATCGCCGTGGGCGTGCCGGCCGGCGTGCTGCTGAGCCGGCCGCGCTTCCAGCATCAGGCCGAGCGCTTCATGCAGGTCTTCAACATCGGCAACACGATCCCGTCGCTCGCCGTGCTCGCCATCGCGCTCGGCATCTTCGGCATCGGCAGCGTGCCCGCGATCGTCGCGCTGTTCCTCGCATCGCTGCTGCCCATCACGCGCAATGCCTACGAAGGCATGAAGAACGTGCCGGCCGCGCTGCGCGAAGCCGCCAAGGGCATCGGCATGACGGGCTGGCAATCGCTCGTGCGCGTGGAGTTGCCCAATGCGCTGCCGATCATCGTCGGCGGCGTGCGCACCGCGCTCGCGATCAACGTCGGCACGGCCCCGCTCGCGTACCTGATCGGTGCGGACAGTCTCGGCTCGCTGATTTTCCCCGGCATCTATCTCGACAATCAGCCGCTGCTGCTGCTCGGCGCGTCGCTCACCGCGATCCTCGCGCTCGTGCTGGACGGCCTCGTCGCGGCCGGCAGCCGCCATTGGCTCGCCCGCCACGGAGGTGCCGCATGACGCTCCACCGCACCATTCGATCGCTCGCGCGCCTGTGCGCCGTCGCCGCGTTGTGCGTGGCGGCGAGTGCACCGGCCTGCGCGGCGAAGCTCGTGCTGGGCGCGAAGAACTTCACCGAGCAATACGTGCTGGCGGAACTCACCGCGCAATACCTGCGCGCGCGCGGCTACGACGTGGAAGTCCGTTCGGGCCTCGGCAGCACGCTCGTGCGCAGCGCGCTGGAGAACGGCCAGTTCGATCTCATATGGGATTACACGGGCACCGCTGCGCTCGTCTACAACAAGATCAACGACAAGCTGTCGCCCGACGAAATGTACCGGCGCGTCAAGGCGCTCGACGTGCCGCGCGGGCTCGTCTGGCTCGACGCGTCGCCGCTCAACGACACCTACGCGATCGGCCTGCCCAGCCCGCTCGCGCAGGCCACCGGCATCCGGACCGTCTCGCAGCTCGCCGAGCACCTGAAGACCGATCCGGCCGCGAAGCACTACGTGTTCGGGATGGACGCCGAATTCGCGAATCGCCCCGACGGGCTGAAGCCGCTGCTCGCCGCCTACGGCATGCAGTTCAGCCGCGCGCAGCTCAAGCAGATGGACCCCGGGCTCGTCTATACAGCGCTGCACAACAACCAGCTGAAGATCGGCCTCGTCTACACGACCGACGGGCGCGTGAAGGGCTTCGGCATCGTGCCGCTCGAGGACGACAAGCACTTCTTCCCGCCGTACAACGCGACGCCCGTGGTGCGCAAGGGCACGCTCGATCGCAATCCGAAACTTGCGACGCAGCTCAACGCGCTGTCGGCCGCGCTCGACAACGACGTGATGCAGGCGATGGCCAAGGAGGTCGACCTCGACGGCAAGTCGCCGCGCGACGTCGCCGACGCGTTCCTGCGCACGCACAAGCTGCCCTGAAGGAGAACCCATGAGCGTATTCGACTATCTCGCGTCGAGCTGGCCCGAACTGCTGCAACTCACGTTGCAGCACATCTGGCTGGTCGGCATCGCCGTAGGCTGCGCGATCGTGGCCGGCGTGCCGCTCGGCATCCTCATCAATCGCCACGACTGGCTTGCCGGGCCGCTGCTCGGCGTCGCGACCATCGTGCTCACGCTGCCGTCCATCGCGCTGTTCGGCCTGATGATCCCGCTCTTCTCGCGCTTCGGCCAGGGGATCGGCGCCGCCCCCGCGATCACGGCCGTGTTCCTGTACTCGCTGCTGCCGATCATGCGCAACACGTACCTCGCGCTGCACAACGTCGATGCGGGCATCAAGGAAGCCGGCACCGGCATCGGCATGACGTCGTGGCAGCGCCTGCGGCTCGTCGACCTGCCGCTTGCGGTGCCGGTGATTCTCGCGGGCGTGCGCACCGCGGTCGTGATGAACATCGGCGTGATGACGATCGCCGCCGTGGTCGGCGCGGGCGGGCTCGGCACGCTGATCCTGCGCGCCATCGGCCAGAGCAGCATGATGAAACTGCTGGTGGGCGCGGTGCTCGTGAGCCTGCTCGCGATCGTCGCCGACCGGCTCCTGCAGAGGCTGCAGCGAGCATTGACACCGAAGGGAGTGCAGAAGACATGATCGAACTCGACAAACTGACCAAGACCTTCACGCGCAAGGACGGCCAGGCCGTGCGCGCCGTCGACGCCGTGAGCCTCTCGGTGGCCGAGGGGGAAATCTGCGTGTTCCTCGGCCCGTCGGGTTGCGGCAAGACCACCACGCTGAAGATGATCAACCGGCTGATCGCCCCCACGTCCGGCCGTGTGCTGATCAACGGCGAGGATACGGCGCAGCTGAACGAGGTCGACCTGCGGCGCCACATCGGCTACGTGATCCAGCAGATCGGGTTGTTCCCGAACATGACGATCGAGGAAAACATCACCGTCGTGCCGCGCCTGCTGGGCTGGGACAAGAAGCGCTGCGCCGAACGCGCGCGCGACCTGATGGCGATGGTCGCGCTCGATCCGAAGCTGTACCTGAAACGCTATCCGCGCGAGCTGTCGGGCGGGCAGCAGCAGCGGATCGGCGTGATTCGCGCGCTGGCCGCCGATCCGCCCGTGCTGTTGATGGACGAGCCGTTCGGCGCGGTCGATCCGATCAATCGCGAATCGATCCAGAACGAGTTTTTCCAGATGCAGCGGCAACTGAACAAGACCGTGATCATGGTGAGCCACGATATCGACGAAGCGATCAAGCTGGGCGATCGCATCGCCGTGTTCCGGCGCGGCCAGCTCGTGCAATACGATCACCCCGACACACTGCTCGCCCGCCCGCGCGACGAATTCGTCGCGCAGTTCGTGGGCCAGGACAGCACGCTCAAGCGCCTGCTGCTCGTGAAGGCCGGCGACGCCGCCACGCAGCCCGAAACGGCCCGGGTCGATACGCCGCTCGCGCACGCGCTCGCCGTGATGGACGAAACCGACTGCCGCTACCTGACCGTGCTCGACGACGCGGGCCGCGCGCTCGGCTACGTGACGCGCCGCGCGGCGCGCACCGGCGGCGGCGTGTGCGGCGAGCGCGTGACGCCCTTCCCGGCCGGCGTCGCGGCGGACGACAACCTGCGCATCGTGCTGTCGAAGATGTACCAGTACAGCGCGTCGTGGATGCCGGTGCTCGACCCCGACGGCGCGTGGCTCGGCGAGATCACGCAGGACTCGATTGCCGCGTACCTCAGCTCGGGCCGCTCGCGCCGGCAGACGGGCCAGCCGCCCGGCAGCCCGGCCGATGCGGTCGCGGCAAGCGCCACGCACTGATTCGTCTCCGTGCCGGTGCGGCGTCGCACCGGCACGGGCAAGCGAATCGATACCGTGCGCGATGGAAAAAAACGCGCGGCCAGGCCCGGCGATCAAACGCCGCCTGACCCGCCTTCAACTGAAAACCGTCGAACCGGAACCGGCGAGCGGACGCCATTTCGATCATCCGTGTTTGCCGCAGACGTAATCCATGACCAGCGTCTGAATGGAGTCGCGCTCGACATACCGGTAATCATCCGAATTTTCACGAGATATGTAGACCTCGCCCGGCTGCACTCCGACCATGCTGGTCTTGCCCATCGCCCAGGTCTTGTTCTCGCAGTCGAACGACCAATCGGAAACGACGCGCTTCACCGGAAACGGCGCCGAGTAACGGCGCGGCTCGGCATAAACGATCTTGACCGTCACCCACGAATTGAGCGGATAACGCTCGACGGAAGCGGGATCCACATAGAGCGCGATGGCCGGGCCGGGGCCAAGCGTGATCCAGCTCTCGGCCCATGCCCCGCTTGCGACGAGCGCAAGGAATGCACCCGCAATCCAGCGTCTTTTCATTTTCATTCCTCGAATCCGGCTCGGTGAATTCCGGCGGCCTGATTCTACTTTCTCCGGTTGCGTGACGTGCGCGATTCAAACCGGATCATTCACCGACTTCAAATCATTTCGCCCAATCGACATCCGGTCACACCTATCGCGCGCATATAGAACAATCCGCGCGACGAATGCATCGCGAATTGCATGAATTCGACTCGCGTAGAATGCCCGCAATAATCGAACATCAAGCCGAGCGGGCCGCCCTTCCATTCCACTCGCACCGGCGCAACGCGAACAAGACAACACGGACACGACCCGTGGCATCCGCAAACGGCGCCGCCCCGACCGCGCGCCCTTGCGACGATCGCCCGCCGACGAAGCCTCCATGAGCAAACCGATCCTGTACCTCCTCGCCGGCAACGGCAGCGCGGCCGACTGGTGGGACGATGCGCTGCCCCACTTCCGGCATTACCAGCCGGTGCCGCTGGAACTGCCGGGGTTCGGCGACAACCCCACGCCGCCCTGCGAGGATCTCGCCGCCTATGCGCAAGCGCTGCTCGACATGACCGAACCGGGCCACGCGATCATGGCGGTCGGCGTGAACGCGCTGCTGGTGCTGCACGCGTTGCAGCGACGCCCCGGCCACTTCAGCCGCAGCGTGCTGCTCGCGCCCGTCGGCGCGTTCCTGTGGGAACGCCGCCTGCCGAAACTGATGGCGCCGAAGCCGCTGCGCAAGACCATCCACTGGCTGCTCGCGCACTACCCGACGCTGTTCGCCCGCAAGTTCTCGAACCTGACCTGGACACGCGCACAGTACCGCCGCATGGGCGCCGGCTATGCGCGCTGCCGTGCGTTCCTGCCGCACTGGGATCTCGTGCGCGCCGATACCGCGCTACCGCTGCTCGAGTGGGTCGCCGATCGCATCGAACTCGTATGGGGCGACCAGGACAACGTGCTCGGCGTGCGCCAGGCCGCCGCGTGGTCGGCGATTCTCGCGCGCGCCGACCTCACCGTCACGCTGCAGGCCGGCTGGGGACACTATCCGTGGATCGACGCGCCGGCGGCATTCGTGCACTGGCTCGAAGCGGGCGATGCCGGCTTCGTCGCGCATACCAAGGGCGGGCGTCTGGCGCTGGCGACGATGGCCGGCCTGCCCGTGCCGCCCGCGCTGTCGCTGACCCGCGCCGACGATCCGCGCCTGCCCGGCTTTCTCGCGAGCCAGCCCGATGCCGAGTGGGCGATCCGCTCGTCGAGCCACGGTGAAGACCAGGCCGATGCGGCCAACGCCGGCCTGCATACGACGTTCCTGCGCGTACCGGCAGCGCAGGCGGCCGCGCGTGTGGCGGAGCTGCTCGATGGCGGCCTCGAGGAAGCGGTCGTGCAGCGCTTCATCACGCCCGTGCTGTCGGGCATCGCGTTCGTGCGGCATCTGGCGGTCGAAGTCGAATGGGTGGAAGGCCACCTCGAAACGCTCGCCGACGGGCAGGCCAGCCCGCAACGCGCGACCCTGTCGCGGCTCGGCGAGCCCTGGCAGCGCGGTACGTTCCCCACCGCGCACGGCCTGGGCGCGACGCAACTGTGGACCTTCCTGCAACGCGTGCTGCGCGCGTTCCACTACGTGCCGGGCGACGTCGAGTGGGCATGGGACGGCCGGCAGCTGTGGCTGCTGCAATACCGGCCGATCAGCAGCTACGGCTGGCATCGCCACCTGACCGCCGCGAACATCGCCGAGATCCTGCCGCCGCAGCCGAGCCGGCTGGTCGAGTACGCGCAACGACGCGCGGCCGGCAGCATCCCGGCGATCATGGCGCGCTGGGACGCACGCGTACTGCAGGACAACGAACCATTCACCGCGCTCTATGGCGGCGCGTCGTATATCAACAACGACCTGTTCCTCGCCCGCCTCGCCGACTGGGGCGTGTCGGCCGGCAACTACTCCGGCGAGATCGGCGGCGCGACGCCGCCGCTGCGCTGGCGCCCGCTGCGGCTGCTGCGTTCGCTGCCGGTGTTCTGGCGCATGCTGCGCGTAGCGCGCGGGCACCTGCCGACACTCGAACGCGGCTTGCAGCGCTTCGACCAGGAACTCGCGACGCTCGTCGAGCAGCACGCCGACGGCCAGCAACTGGCCGACTGGTTCACGCGCTTCTACGTGTTCGTCGTGCAGGGCAACCTGTGCATTGCGTCGTCGCTGGCCAGCAGCGGCGGCGCACTGTGGGGCCGTCCGCCGACCGCATACGGCCAGCTCGACGACAGCCCGCATCGCCTGCCGTGGGAAACCGATCCGGGCACCGCGCGACCCGCGCCTACCCGCCTGCCGCTGCAGGCGTTTCCTGACTGGCCGCTGCCGGTCCGCGTGCTCCACGCGCTCGGCGCGCCCGGCATGCGCGGCTGGTATCTGCAGGTCCGCGAGTGGTATCGCGACAACCTGATGCGCGTGTTCTTCCGCCTGCATCATGCGATGCCGGCCGCCGATCGCGACACGTGGTTCGCGCCGCATCCCGAGCGCCGCGAACGCAACGGCAGTTTCTGGCAGGACGGCAGCGAAGGCACCGACGAGGCGGCCGGCTTCATGATCTATCCGGGCCACACGCAAGGCGTGCTCGGCCACGACATCCTGCTGGAAGACACGCTCGACCCGGGCCGGCACGCGCAATATCAGGCCGCGCGCGCCGTGATCGCGCGCATGGGCGGCCGGCTGTCGCACGGCGCGACACTGCTGCGCGAACTGCGCAAGCCGTCGGCCGTGCTGCCGCGCGTCGATGCGGCGTGGATCGGGCGCGAGGTGCGGCTCAGCGACGGCCGGCTGACGCTGGTCGAATGAACGAGATGCGGTTGTCGTCCGCCTGAGCCTGAACTGCTTGCGGGTCAGCGCACCGGCGTGCGGACGACTCCGTCGACCTTCAGCGTGCGGCGGTCGTGCGCGGCTTCGTATTCGACCGTCTGCGCGGGCGTGACGGCGCCGTACGAACGGCCGTTCACATAGACGGTGCCGTCCCGCAACTCGACCCGGTCGCCATTGACCGTCGCGGTGGCCCGTTCGCCCTGCAACACGGCGCCCGAGCAGCCGGCGGTCGAGAAGCTGCGTACCGACGTGCCCGGCATCGCGGCGATCCCGCCCGGGTCCGCCGCATGCGCCGCGCTGCACGGCAGCGCATCCATGCTGCCGGCAGCGTGGACCGCGCCGGCGCTGATGCCGCATCCGGCAAGCAACACAATCGTCATCGGCTTCAGAGGGTTCATGGTGAGCTCCGTTGTCCGCCGCCGCGGATCGATGGCCAGCCGACGCCCGTGCGCGCATGGCAGGCAGGCCGGATGCACCCAGTATGCGTCCGCTTCGCGGCACGCCGCCATCCGCGTCAGTACCACTCGTCGCCGCCCTGGTTCACGCCGACACCGGCCTCTGGAAACATCTCCCCCCGTGCAATCCGTCCCCATGAAAGTTC
Organism: Burkholderia sp. HI2500; assembly: GCF_002223055.1. NCBI lineage: Bacteria > Pseudomonadati > Pseudomonadota > Betaproteobacteria > Burkholderiales > Burkholderiaceae > Burkholderia > Burkholderia sp. HI2500. The sequence goes on from NZ_NKFL01000007.1 coordinate 1,015,952, forward strand.
GCCTTGATCAAGTTGCGACCCGCAACTATTATTGATTGCGATCCGCAACCTTTCCAGGCCACCCATGGACCTCATCGACGCGCCCGCCAAGCCTCGCGAAGCCACGATCCTCGAGCTGCGCGACTTCTCCCGAAAACTGGTTCGCGAGCTCGGCTTCATGCGCGCGACGCTGGCCGACAGCGACTGGGCGCCTTCGGCCGTCCACGCGATCCTCGAGATCGGGATGGCGCCCGGCATCAACGCCCGCGACCTGGGCAACATCCTGCGGCTGGACAAATCGAACACGAGCCGGCAACTCGCGCGGCTCGAGGCGGCCGGTGTCGTCGAGCGGCGCGTGTCGAGCGACGATGCGCGCGCGATCGAGCTGTACCTGACCGCCGAAGGGAAAAAGCTCCAGAAGAGAATCGACACGTTCGCGACGGACCAGGTGTCGAATGCGCTGCGCCGCATGGTGCCCGCCGACCAGCAGGCGCTGCTGCGCTCGCTCGCGCTGTATGCCGATGCGCTCGCGCAAGACAACGCCGCGAAAGCGCCCGTCGCGGCACTCGACGCGCCGGCGATCCGCGAAGGTTACCAACCGGGCTGCATCGGCGATATCGCGGGCCTCCACGCGCGCTTTTATTCGGAACACTGGGGCTTCGGCGCCTTTTTCGAAAAGCGGGTGGCGACCGAACTGGCCGAATTCGCCGCTGCGCTACCGGCCGACGGCAAGGCGCTTTGGCTATGCCAGGAAGACGGACGGACACTCGCGTCGCTCGCGATCGACGGCGACCCGGCAACCGGCATCGCGCACCTGCGCTGGTTCATCGTGAACGATGCGCTGCGCGGGTCGGGCATCGGGCGCCGGCTCATGACGGAAGCCATGCGCTTCGTCGACGCGCAGCGGTTTCGCGAAACCTACCTGTGGACGTTCAAGGGGCTGGACTCGGCACGCCATCTGTACGAGTCGTTCGGCTTCACGCTGACCGACGAATCCGCGGGCACGCATTGGGGAACCGAGGTGGTCGAGCAACGCTTCAGCCGGCCGGGGCCGTCGGGCGGTTGAGGGGCGACGGGACGGCTCCGTCGCGCTACCCCATCCCGAAGAGCGAATCGAAGACGTTCTTGATTTCTCGATGAAAAAGTCGAACGCGCAGGATAACCGCACTCGAGCGTCCACGCGACGCGTGGCCGGCGCATCACTTGATGCGCCGCACGCGCACGATGCCCCAGACGAGTATCGCGATAACGACGGCGAATACCGCACGCGTATCCGGATCTCGCGCACGCCGCTGCGACCGGGCGCGTGCGCGGTCACCTTCAGCGTCCGCGTCTCGAGAATGTGATCGTCGCGCGCTACGTGCCGAGGCGCTCAGTCGACTGCCGGAATCCATGCGGCAGTCGCCGCGTCGCTCGCGCGGAACGCCGGAAACTTCGCGGCGAGTTCGGCCACGGTATGAATGTCGTTCTTCACGAGATCGTCACGCGTGATCAGCGTCGGCTTCACCGCGATGCGCGCGCCCGGGTCCCGCCCTGCGACCAGCAGCGCGGCGGCCCGCACCGACACGGCGCCGACGACCGCCGGATTGGTCGCGGCCGTCGCGACCCACGCGCTGTTCGGCGCGCGGATGGCCTCGATGTCGGCCGTCGACACGTCCGCGCTGTAGATGCGGATTTTCGACGAGAGCCGGGCCTCGTCCGCCGCGAGCTTTGCGCCGCGCGCGAACTCGTCGTACGGCGCGAACACGACGCGAATGTCGGGATTCGCGCGATACACGGCCGCCGCCTGGTTCGCGACCGATTGCGCGATCGGATTGTCGACGGTGCCCCAGCGCGCCTTTTCCTGCACCTTCGGGTGCGCACGCTTGAAATCGCGCCACGCGGCATCGCGCCGGTCGAGCGGCGCGAATCCGGCCACGTACACGTACCCTGCCGCGAACGTGTCGCCGTTGTCCTTCACCGCCTGATTCAGCAGCAGGTTCGCCAGGTCGCGATCGTTCTGCTCGATCTGCGGCACCTTCGGATTGGCGAGATCGACGTCGAACGCGACAACCTTGATGCCTTTGTCCAGCGCGCGCTGAACGACGTCCTTCAGCGATTCCGGCAAGCCGTGATTGACGATGATCGCAGACACGCCGATGCTGATCGCCTGCTGAATCTGCTCACGCTGCTCGGCCGCGTCCTGCCGGCCTTCGTAGATGCGCAGATCGACGCCGAGCGCCCGTGCCTGCTTCTGCGCGCCGGCTTCGTAGGCCTGGAAGAAATCGCCGGTCGACAGGTAGTTGACGAGCGCGATCTTCACGCCGCCCTTGTCGAACGGCGCAGGCGCCCCCTTGAGCGGACCAGCGTGGGCCGTGGGCACACCGAACACGAGCGCGGTGCCCAGCACGAGTGCACCGAGTTTCAGTTCGATACGCGACTTTCGGCGAAGCAACGAGCGCATGGCGTGTCTGTCTCCATATAGGACGATATCGGCTCAATCTATCAGCGCACCGAGCGAATTCAAACCGACCGATTCGGCAATGGATATTACTTTGGATAACAAACCGTCCTGCCTGAAGATTCTCTGAACCGTGGATGCCCGAGCCTGGTCTCGGCGAGCTCACGCGTCACGCCCGGGCATCCGTACGGCGACCGATGCCGAACGTAAATGCAAGGGCCAGCACGAGCAGTACGCCCTTGATGAAATCCTGCATGTAGTAGGGTGCGTTCAGCATCGTGAGCCCGTTGAGCAGCACGCCGACGAACACCGCCCCGACGACCGTGCCGAATACGTTGGGCCGCTTCGCGCCCCACACCGCATAACCGATCAGCGCGGCCGCCACCGCATCGAGCAGCAGCGAGTGGCCCGCGCTCACGTCGCCGCGGCCGACCCGCGCGGCGATCAGCACGCCGCCCAGCGACGCGATCGCACCCGACACGACATACGCGGCGACGCGGTAGCGCGCGGCCGGCGCGCCGGCCAGCCGCGCGGCCGTTTCGTTGCCGCCGATCGCGTAGATCACGCGGCCCCAGCGGGTCGCCTCCATCGTCACGCAGGCCAGCACCGTCACAGCCGCGAGCAGCAGGACCGGCAACGGTACGACGTCGAACACGCGCAACCGGCCGAGCGCGAGAAACGCATCGGGGAACACGCCCGTCGCGTCCGTGCCGTCGGGCAGCACGGAACCGGTCGCGAGCGAACGGCCGCCGGTCGGGATCAACTGCAGGCCGGCGAGCAGGAACAGCGTGCCGAGCGTCGCGAGCTGGTCGGGCACGCGCAGCCGCGTAATCAGCAAGCCGTTGAACAAGCCGGCCGCCACGCCAAGCACGACGCAGGCGAGCACGGCCGCCCATGCGCTGCCGTGCCAGACGACCAGCACGTAGCTCGCGGCCATCTGCGCGGTCGCGGCCACGCTGCCGACCGACAGGTCGAAACCGCCGGCCGCGAGCGTGACCGTCACGCCGATGCCGAGCAACGCGACGATCGACACCGCCTGCAGGATGCTGAACAGGTTGTCGACGTTCAGGAACGCGGGCTCCCTGAGCGCGAACACAACCACGAGGACGCCCAGCACGAGCAGGATGCCCGTCCGTTCGAGCACATCGCGGATGCGCGCCGGCCCGGGGCGCGACGACCGTTCGACGGATGCGGCATGGCGGACAGCGGAAGAAGTCACGGGTTTCATGAGCAGGCACGCACGATGGAAGAAGTGGGAGGCACGCAATCAAGCGTCGCGCGGTCGAATCGCACGATACGATCGGCGATCTCGGCCGCTTCCTCGAGATCGCTGACGAACACGATCGTCGTGCGCTCATGCGCATGACGCCGCAGCGTATCGACGATATCGGCGCGCGCGCCCGCATCGATGCCCTGGAACGGCTCGTCGAGCAGCAACAGCCGCGCCGGCTCGGCATGCCAGCGCGCGAGCACGACCTTCTGCTGGTTGCCGCCGGACAGGTGCGCGACGCGATCGTCGGGCCCGTCGCAGCGAATGCCGAACCGCGCGATCGCCGCCGCGGCGGCCGTGCGTTCGCGCGCTCGGCGCACAGCGCCGCTCGCGAACCAGCGCGACAGGAACGGAAAGCCGATCGTGCCCGCGATCGACGCGAACGGAACGCTGTCGGGAAACAGCGACGTGCGCCAGCGGTCCTCGCCGGCCAGGAATACGCCGGCGCGAATCGCGTCAGCCGGCGAACGTGGCCGCCATGTCCGGCCGTCGAGTGTCATCTCGCCGGCCGCCGCCCGCACCGCGCCGAAGATCGTCCGCGCGAAGCGCGACTTGCCGCCACCGACGGGGCCCGCGATCGCGACGATCTCGCCACGCCGGACATCGAGGTCGAACGGTGTACTGGTCAGCGTCAGCCGCATCTGCCGCACGCTGAAGCCTGGGCCTGCCCCGGCTCCGGCGAGCCCGGCACGCTCCGGCACCGATGCACGCGTACGCGGCAACGGCCGGCCGATCATCGTTTCCACCGCCGCATCGAAATCGATCGGCGCGGCCAGATCGGCGACGATCCGCCCGTCGCGGACGATCGCCGCGCGATCGGCGATGCGGCGCAAATCGCCGAGCCGATGCGACACCAGCAGGATGGCGACGCCGTCGCGGCGCAACGCGTCCACCAGCACGAACAGCCGCTCGGCCTCCGCCGCCGACAGGCTGGCGGTCGGCTCGTCGAGAATCAGCAACGATGGCTGCCCGGCCAGCGCACGCGCCAGGGTCACACGCTGCTGGTCAGCCAGCGACAGCGAGGCGAGCGGTGCGGCCAGGTCGACGTCGAGCCCGACCCGTGCGGCGAGCGATCGCGCCGCCGCGCGCCGCGCGGCCGGCGGCACGCGCCACGGCGAGGCCGGATCGCACAGCCGGTCGAGCAGCAGGTTGTCGGCGATCGACAGCGTCGGCACGACGGCGTCGGCCACGGACTGGTGCACGGTCGCGACGCCGAGCCGCTTGGCCGCGTGCGGCGACGCCGGCCGATAGGGTTCGCCGCGTAGCGTCAGCGTGCCGCTGTCCGCTTGCAGCGCGCCGCTCAGGATCTTGACGAAGGTCGACTTGCCCGCGCCGTTCGCGCCCATCAACGCGACGACTTCGCCGGCGCCGATCGACAGGTCGAGCGCCGCCAGCGCGACGGTCGCGTCGAAGCGCTTCGCGATGCCCGTGGCGCTCAGGACGGGCGGTAACGTCGACCGATGAGGCCGATCGTCGCGCGTCACGTCCATCGTCTCGTTCGTCGCGCTATTCATACCGAAGATTCCGGACGGCGCGATGCGCTTGCAGGAGAAACAGGTCGTCGTGGGTCATGTCACGCAACTCCGCTGAGGGTCGTCCGGTATTGATCGGCTCGTCAGCCCGCTTCCGGCACCGGAAACCGGAACGAAGCGCCATAGGCCGTGTCCGGCAGGCGGTCCCGCCCGCTCAGCCGTGAACGGAAGGTGCCGCTCGCCGGCGTCGCTCGGTACAGGCCGCGCTTTTTCAGTTCCGGCACGATCAGTTCGGCGAAATCGTCGAGCGTGCCCGGGCTGATCAGCGGATTGAGCATGTAGCCGCTCGTCGTCGATTGCCGCGCATGCTCGGCGAGCTGGTCGGCGACTTCGTCAGGCGAGCCGACGAGGATCAGGTCGGTGCCGCGCGTGACATTCGCGAACTTGCGCCGCACGTCGCCGGCGGTGAGCGGCTTGCCGCTGCCGTCCGGCCGCACCACGTAGGACGTGAGCCCTTCCGTTTGTGTCGTCAACGGCTCGTCGTCCGCATAGCGATCGATGTCGATGCCGGTATCGCCCGCATAGCTGACGAGTTGAGCCTGCAGGTGATAGTGCTGCTGCAGCGCGTGGTACTTCTCCTTCGCGTCGGCCGACGAACGCGCCGTCACGATCCGCAGCACCGTGAGCGCCTTCACATCCTCCGCTGCCCGGCCGTTTTCGACCGCCAGCCGCCGGATTTCATCGAGGCCAGTGCGGATCTCATGCGGATTCGACTTCGCGACGAACACCACTTCCGCGTGCTTCGCCGCGAATTCGCGCCCGCGCCCCGACCAGCCGGCCTGGATCAGCACCGGCGAGCGCTGCGGCGACGGCGCGCAGACGTGCGGGCCATGCACGCGATAATGCGTGCCTTCGTGCTCGATCGGCCGCACACGGTCGCCGCGCGCGTAGCGCGGCTCGCGCTTGTCGGCGACGACCGCGTCGTCCGCCCAGCTCCCTTCCCACAGCTTGTAGGCCACGTCGAGAAACTCCTCCGCACGCGCGTAGCGTTCGTCGTGGCCGATCATCCGGTCGAGCCCGAAGTTGCGCGCCGCGCTCGTCAGGTAGGACGTCACGATGTTCCAGCCGATCCGGCCGTTGCTCAGGTGGTCGAGCGTGCTGAAGCGCCGCGCGAGCGCGAACGGGTGCTCGTAGGTCGTGCTCGCGGTCACGCCGAATGCGAGCCGCTCGGTCTGCGCGACGAGCGCCGGAATCAGCATCATCGGATCGTTCGCGGGCGCCTCGACCGCCCACCGGACCGCCGCGTCGGACGACCCGCCATGGACGTCGTACAGGCCGAGCACGTCCGCGAAGAACAGCATGTCGAGATCGGCCTGCTCGGCCGTGCGCGCGAGGTTCGACCAGAACGCGAGCGTATTCGCGCGCAGCCGTTCGTCGGCGGGATGGGTCCACAGGCTCGGCGCACCGCCGCAGCCGACGCTGGCCTGTTCGTAAAGGGAAAACAGCAAGGGGCGAGGATCGGACATCGTCGTGTTCAGTGCAAAAGCAGGAATCAGTTGGGTGCCGCCCACGCGCCGGACGATGCGCGGCGGCGCCGTGCGGGCGGGCGATCGTCGGGCTCGCGCGTCAGGTAGCGGTTGAGGTGTTTCTCGAGACGGGCGGCGGGAATCGTCAGCAGCGCGACCAGCACGACATAGACGATCGCCGCGCCCGCGAGCGGCTCATAAACGCGCAAGGTTTCAAAACGAAGCGTATTGGCCGTCCCCATCACGTCGAACACCGTGACGGTCGACGCGAGGACGGTCGACTTCAGCAGCAGGATCGCCTCGCCGGTGAGCGCCGGCAGTGCGAGTCGCCATGCACGCGGGCCGACGATCCGGCGCAGTACACCCGCCCGCGTCATTCCGTATGCAAAGCCGGCCTCGATTTCGCCGGCCGGCACCCCGGCAATCGCGCCGCGCAGGATCGTCGCGACATAGGCGCCCTCGTTCACGCTCAACGCGACGACCGCATACCAGAACGCATCGCGCAGCAACGGCGACGCCCAGCTGTCGCGCATCCATTCGCGCGGGACGATCTGGCCGAAGCCGTAATACAGCAGATAAAGCTGCACCAGCAGCGGTGTACCGCGAACCAGCATGATCCAGCCGCGCGCGGGCCAGCGGCAGGCTACGTGACGCGAACCCGCCGCCAGCGCGAGCGGAATGCCGATCACCACGCTGGCGATACCCGACAACAGCAGCAACGCCAGGGTCGTCGGCACCGCGGCGAGCAGCTTCGGCATCACCGTGTCGAGCAGGAAAGGCAGCGAGAAGATCATGTCGTCGCGCGCCTCGTGCCGCGGTTCGCATGCCGCTCCAGCGCCGCGAAGAGGCCGGTCGACGTGATGCTCAGCAGCAGGAACAGTGCGGCCGTGACCAGATAGAAGAATACGTAGTGCCGCGTCGCGCCGGCCGCGAGCTGGCTCGCCTTCAGCAGATCCGTGAAAGACCCGAGCACGCTGATGAACGACGCATCCTTGGTCGCGTTCAGCCACACGTTGCCGACGCCCGGCAGCGCGAGCCGCGCGGCGGCCGGGAACCGGATGCGCGCGAACGTCTGCCATGGCGTCATCCCGTACGCGTGCGCGGCTTCGATCTGGCCGACCGGCACGTTGACGAGCGCCGCGCGGAAGATGTCGGTGAGATACGCACCCTGGATGAAACCGAGCGACAGTGCGGCGACGACGAACGGATCGAACGCGAAGTCGCCCGATACGATGCCGCTGCCGCGAAGCGCGTTCTCGATGGCCGGTGCGACCGCATAGAACGCGAGCAGCAGGCACAACAGCTCGGGCAGCGCGCGCACGAGCGTCGTGTAGAGGCGCGCCAGCCACACGAGCGCCGCGTATCGCGACAGCTTGCCGAGCGCGCCGGCGACGCCGAGCAGCACGCCGGTGCAGAACGACGCAGCCGCGACGCCGAACGTCAGCGCGAACGCACCCGCGAACACGCGGCCATAACCGCCGTCGCCGAATGCGAGCAACGCGAGCAGCGAATCGTCCGCGGCCATGCGCTCAGCGCCCCTTCTCGATCGTGCCTTTCAGGTTCGGATAGCGGGCGGTGATCGCATCCCACGTGCCGTCCTGCTGCAGTTGCGCGATCGCGGTCGACAGCTTGCCGCGCAGCGCATCGCCGCGCCGCACGCCCGCGCCGACCCCGAGGCCCAGCACCGGATCGTCCGCGCACGTGGCCTTGACCTCGAAGTCCTTGCCGTCGCGCGACGCGAGGAACGCCGTGAATAGCCCCTTGCCTTCCTGCACGTAGTCGACGCGCCCGGACACCAGATCCGCGAGCGCATTGTCGAACTTGTCGAACGCCTTGATCTGCACGTTCTGCTTGAAGCGGGCATCGAGGAACGCCGAGAAGTTCGTGCCGGCCTCGACGCCGATCACGCTGCCCTTGAAGGTCGCGGGCACCGCGCAGTCGACGCGGCGCCGGTCGCTTTTCGCGCCGACGAACACCGTCGGCGACTCATAGTAGGCACGACTGAAGTCGATCGCTTTCTGCCGTTCGCCGGTGATCGTCATCGACGACCAGATCACGTCGATCTTGCGGTTCTGCAACGCCGGAATCAGGCCGTCCCATGCAATGTCGGTGAGCTCGCACCGCACGTTCAGCTTGCCGCATGCGGCATCGAGCACGTCGATTTCCCAGCCCTTCCACTTGCCGCCGGCATCTTTCGAAAAGAACGGCGGATACGATTCGGCGTCGATGCCGACGCGCAACGTCGGCTGGGCCGCGTGGGAAATCGGCGCGAGGCCGAGCACGAACAGCGCGGCCGCGGCACGGCGGACCCTGGAACGCATCAAACGATTCATGTGGCGAATTTCTGAAATAACGTCGGAACGACCGGCGTTGCAGCCGGCAGGAGGCGTGACTGTAATGCGCGCCGATGCGTGTACCAAATGGTTATTTTTGCGATGGATATCTGATCGCGCGATATGCACGATATGCACGAAACCGCGCACCGTCCGACGTACGGCACGGTACGCGGTTCATCCGTCGTTCACGCCGCCACGGCCTCGCGCCGCAACGCCGGCAGTTCCAGGTTCGCGCGAAAATCGCCGCCTACATAGTCGGTGTCGAGCAGATCGCGCCGCCGCAATTCGGGCAGCAACCCGTTGAGCAGCAGGTCTTCCTGGTCCGGCTGGCCGAGCCCGTGCAACGACAGCACGTCGACGAGCCCCGCGCGATAGCGCGTTTCAATCGCGTCGGCGAGCTGTTCCGGCGTGCCGGCGACGGACCAGTGGCCCGTCTCCTGCGCACGGATGATCAGCTCGCGCAGCGTCAGCCGCTGGCGTGCGTAGCCCACGAAGATCGCGACGCGTCCGCGCCGGCGATGCACGCTGTCGATCGCCGGCAGCAGCGACGCCGGCAACGGCTGGTCGAGCGGCAGGCCGCTCAGGTCGACGACGCCGCCCAGCATGTCGGCCAGCTTCAGCCTGCCCTGTTCGTAATCGATCCGTTCATGCTTGTCGCGCAACCGTCGCGCGACGTCGGCATCGGATTCGCCGATCACCGAATGGAACGAGTTCATCACGAGCGGCAGCCGGTCGGCGCGGCCGAATGCGATGGCCTGCCGATGCAGCTCGGCGACGAATGCGCGCGCATCGTCGTGCGTCGGCTGTGACGTATAGACGACCTCCGCGTACTTCGCGCCGAGCGATACGCCGCTGGCCGACTGCCCGGCCTGAAACAGCACCGGCCTGCGCTGCGGCGACGGCGGCACGTTCAGCGGCCCCTGCACCTGGAAGTGCTCGCCGCGGTAGTCGATCGCGCCGAGCTGGCGCGGATCGACCGAGATGCCGCCGCCCTGCCCGCGCCGCGTCGCGCGCGGATCGTTCGCGTCGAACAGCGCGTTGACGACTTCGACGAATTCGGCCGCACGCGCGTAACGCCGTTCGGGGTCGGGCAGCGCCGCATCGCCGAAATTCTCCTCGCCGACCGACGACGTGACCGCATTCCACGCGGCCCGCCCGCCGCTCACGTGGTCGAGCGTGCCGATCAGCCGCGCGAGGTTGTACGGATGGTGATACGTGGTCGACACCGTCGCGACGAGGCCGATCGCCGACGTCGCCTGGCTCAGCGCCGCCAGCGCGACGATCGGCTCCTGGCTGCCCGTGGTGCCGGCGAGGCCTGCCGCATCGGCCTGCAGCAGGTCGGCGGTAAAGAGGCCGGTGATCTTCTCGGCTTCCGCCCTGCGTGCGAGCGACGCCGCGCGTCGCACACCCTGTGCGACATCCGCATCGCCGGGCGCGTACAGCACGCTCGCCGCGCCGACGAGTGTCTTCAGCCGTCTGCGTGCGCCGCTCATGACGCGGCTCCGTTCATCGCGCGATAGCACGCCGTGAGGGCCGTACGTCGTTCGCGTTGCTCATTCATTCGCATTCCTCGTGATTCCGTTCGGTCTGAGAATCGGAGCGTGCCCGCGGGCATCGCGACGGCGAGCGTACTCGCGTCGGACCGTCGGTCAGGCTCCACACACGCGCCGCGAGGCGCGCAGCCAACGACCATAACGCAAGCCCCCGGGGCGGCCGGAACGAATATTTTCGGCTTTCGATATTCTTCTTGATTGTTTGACCGTGCGAACGTCGACGCAAAATAATTCGGCATGCCAAATCCGCTGATCAGGCCGTTTCGACCCGCGCCGATCGCTTCATCATGACGTTCGACGCCCTCCGCTCCCACTTCGATTTGTCCGCTTTGTCCGCGTTGCCGTTCCGCTTGAGCGTGCTCGACAAGAGCCCCGTCGCGCCCGGAGAAACCGCCGCCGACGCGCTGGCGCGCAGCGTATCGCTCGCACGCTTCGCCGATGCGGCCGGCTATCACCGCTACTGGCTCGCCGAACATCACAACACCGCCGCGCTCGCGTGCCCGTCGCCGGAAATCCTGATCGCGCACGTGCTCGCGCAGACGCGGCGCATTCGGGTCGGATCCGGCGGCGTGATGCTGCAGCACTACAGTCCGTACAAGATCGCGGAAAACTTCAACCTGCTCGCGTCGCTCGCGCCCGGCCGCGTCGATCTCGGCATCGGCAAGGCGCCGGGCGGCCTGCCGCTGTCGACCCGTGCGCTGCAGGCCGGCTACGATCCGGCGCGGCGCGCGTCGTTCGCCGATCTGGCCGAGGAATTGAATCGTCATCTCGAGGGCGACGATGCAACAGCCGACGCGAGCGATCAGGATGGCGCTACGCTGCATGCGACGCCACGCCCGCCCGAGCCCGCGCAACCGTTCCTGCTCGGCGCCAGCGCGGAAAGCGCCACGCTCGCCGCGCGGCTCGGCTGGGCGTTCGTCTACGCGTCGCATCTGAATGCCTCCGCGACGGATCTGGAGCGCACGTTCGACACCTATCGCGAGGCGTCGGGCGGCCGCACGCCGCTGCTGGCCGTCTCCGCGATCGTCGCCGGCACCCGCGACGCGGCGGCGCGACTCGCGAGCGGACATCAGGGCTTTCGCGTTCAGGTGGGCGACACGCCCGCCGTCAACGTCGGCAGCCTCGAACAGGCGCACGCGTACATCCGCCAGGCCGGCGGCGGCCCGCACCGGATCGACCCGCGCGAAACGCGGATCGTGCACGGCACGCGCGACGACGTGCTGCACGAGCTCGACGCATTGCATCGCCGCCACGGGATTGCCGAATTCGTCGTCGACACGCCGGTCGCCGACGCCGCCCCGCGCATTGCGTCGCTGCGCCTGCTGGCCGGCGCGCATGCCGACGGTGACGACACGGCGGCGGGCGCGCGCGACGAAGCGAACGCGAACGCGCGAGATGCCGGCGCGCGCACGATCGCACGCCAACCGGACTTCGAGGGCACCGCGCCATGACCGATACGATTCGCATCGCCAGCGCAGACGACGTGCCGGCCGTCTACGCGTTGCTGCAGGACGCCTACGCGCCGCTCGCGGCGCAGGGCGTGCACTTCACGATCACGCGCTCGCCGATCGAACGCGTCGCGCAAGCCGTCGCGCGCGAAACGACGTTCGTGCTCGAACATGCGGCACCCGACGGCCGTACCGCCCTCGCGGCCACGTTGACCGTGCGGTCTCCATGGGTATCCGGCGAACGCCATCGCACGCCCTATCCGTTCCTGCACTGGTTCGCGGTTGCGCCCGCGTTCGCGCGGCAAGGGCTCGGGCACACGCTGCTCGAACACGTCGAGACACAGTTCCTGGCCGCGCAGGTCAAGGCGCCCGCGACGTATCTGGCGACCGCGATCCACCATCCATGGCTGCAGTCGTACTACGAGCGCGGCGGCTACGTGCCGTTCGATCGCTCGACCAACGCGCTCGGCACGCCGCTCGTCTGGCTCAGAAAAATCCTGATCCCGGATCTCTACGAGGATCCGGCGACGGCCGACGCCGCGCCGGAGCGCCTGCCTGTCCCCATGAACGCGTGACGCGCGGGCGCACCCTGCCATCCATCTCGTGAAAGGCTTCAACGCATGACTCTCGCATTTCCGGATTCCGCTCTCCGCGCGTCGCGCCACACCGTATCGGCTGCGTTGCTGCTCGCCGTCGCGATGCCGTATGCGGCGTTCGCACAGGGCACACCCGTCTCCGGCGGCACGCTGACCTGGGGTGTCGAAACCGAGCCCCGCACGCTGAATCCGCAACTGAACGGCCAGGACAAGGTCGAGCTGCTGCTGCGCAACGCCTACGAAAGCCTGCTCGCGCAGAAGCCCGACGGCAGTTACGTGCCGTGGCTCGCGACCGGCTACAAGGTCTCGGCCGACGGCAAGACCTACACGTTCACACTGCGCGACGGCGTAAAATTCACCGACGGCGCGCCGTTCGACGCGCAGGCCGTCGCCCGCAACTTCCTGAACGCGCGCGAACTGTCATACTCGGCCGGCAGCCAGCTTGCGCGGCTGATCTCGCACGTCGCGGACGTGAAGACGCCCGACGCACACACGGTCGTGATCGCGCTCGACGCGCCGTATACGCCGTTCCTGACGTTCGCCGGCCGTCTGCCGCTGCTGTCGCCGAACGCGTTCGGCCGGTCGAGCCTGAAGTCGGGCGGCACCGACATCGCGGGCACCGGCCCGTTCATCCTGAAGCGGTACGTGAAAGGGCAGGAAATCGAGTTCGCGAAGAACCCCGACTATCGCTGGGCGCCGCCGACGGCGGGCCACCAGGGCCCCGCGTACCTCGACCGGATCGTCTACCGGTTCCTCCCCGAATCGTCGGTGCGCACCGGCGCGCTGTTGTCCGGCCAGGTCGACGTGATCGAAGGCGTGTCCGGCAACGACGCGGCACTGATCCGCAAGAACGCCGATTTCACGTATCGCCGCGCGCTCAATACCGGCACGCCCTACTCACTGTTCCTGAACGTCGACTACGGCCCGACCCGCGACGTGAAAGTACGCCGCGCGCTGCTCGAAGGACTGGACGCGACCGGCATCGTGCAGTCGATCTACCGCGGCGAGCGCGCGCGCGCGTGGGGGATCACGTCGCCGATCGATCCGCTCTACGACGCCGCTGTCGAAAAGACCTACGGCAACAATCCGAAACGGGCGAACCAGCTGCTGGACGAAGCCGGCTGGCAAGCACGCGACAGCAGCGGCTACCGGACCCGCGACGGCGAACGCCTGACGATCGCGGTGATCCAGGCGCAGGCGACGGTACGCGATCAGCGCGACGTGCTGCTGCAGGCATTGCAGGCCCAGGCACGGCAACGCCTCGGCGTCGACCTGAAGATCCAGTACGTCGACGACGGCACGTACGTCGAAGCGCGCAAGAGCGGCAAGTTCGGCTCGATCGCGAACTCCAACACGCCGCCCGACGGCATCGACATCGAGGGCCACTACCTGCCGGTCGATCGCGGCGGCGCGCTGAACTACAGCCGTGCGGCGGCGCCCGAACTGACGCGCTGGTTGCAGGCGGCCGCGCGTACGCAGAACGTCGCGCAGCGCAAGCAGTCGTACGGCGAGCTGCAGCGCTTCGCGATCAACGAACAGGCGTATGCGGTCCCGCTTTACGAACCGGAAGACCAGATCGCGGCCGCGAAGGCCGTCCAGGGGCTGCGCTTCCGCTCGTTCGCGCAGATGCCGGAGAACCCGTACGACGTGTGGGTGAAGCAGTAAGCCGGCGCAGCGGCCCGCTTTTGCATCACGGTTCGCGCCGACCCGACAGGAGATTTCCCAATGAGCCATTCGACCTCCGCTCCCGCCTCCCTCCCTGACGCACGACCGGCCGCGCCGTCGCCGGCCGCATGGCGGCGCTGGCCGGGCTCGCCCGTCGTCACGCGGCTCGCCACCGGCGTGCTCGTGCTGTGGGCCGCGATCACGCTGTCGTTCGCGGCCGTGCATCTCGCGCCGGGCGATATCGTCGGCATCCTGATCGGCGAGCAGTTGAGCACGCCCGAGATCGAGGCCGCGATCCGCCAGGAATGGGGACTCGACGAACCGCTCGCACTGCAATACGTGCACTACCTGTGGCGCGTGCTGCACGGCGAGTTCGGCCGCTCCTACATCCTGAACACGGACGTCGCGCCGCTCGTGCTCGGGCAGCTGTGGCCGACGCTTAAGCTGACGGGCGCGGCGCTCGTCGTGACGATCGTGTTCGCGGTCGGCCTCGCGGTGCTGACGGCCGGCCGCCGCTGGGCGGGGCGCGCCGCGTCCGGCGTCGAACTGCTGCTGGCCTCGACGCCGTCGTTCTGGCTCGGAATCATGCTGTTGTTCGTGTTCAGCTTCACGCTGAAGCTGTTCCCGGTGGCCGGTGATCGCGGCTTGGCGTCGCTCGTGCTGCCCGCGCTGTCGCTGGGGCTCGCGCAGGGCGCGGTGATCGGCCGCGTGCTGCGGCAAGGCATCGAGCGCGCGCTCGACGAGCCGTATGCGCTGACGGTGCGCTCGTGGGGGATCGGCGGGTTCGCGCTGCGCGTGCGCCATGCGCTGCGCCACGCGGCGCTGCCGGCCGTCACGCTCGCCGGCTGGCTCGTGGGCGGGCTGCTGAGCGGCGCCGTGATCACCGAGCAGGTGTTCGGCCGGCCGGGCCTCGGCAAGGTGACGGTCGACGCGGTGCTGTCGAAGGACATGCCGGTGATCCTCGCGATCGCGATCCTGTCGGCCGCGATCTACGTCGCGCTCAGCACCGCCGTCGATCTGCTGTACCTGCTGATCGATCCCCGCCTGCGCGAACGCCGCGCACGGCATTGAACCGGAGGCACCGATGTCCGTTCCCGTCGATCTCACGTTGCGCCCGAGCGCGACCCGCGGCACGGCCGGCTGGCTGTCCCGCCATCCGGGGCTGGCGCTCGCCGCCGTCTATCTGCTGCTGAACGTGGTCGCCGTCGTCGCGCCCGGCTGGCTCGCGCACGGCGATCCGCTCGCCGCCGATCCGCTGTCCGCGCAGCTCGGCAGCAGCGCCGAGCACTGGCTCGGCACCGACCAGCTCGGCCGCGACATCTACTCGCGCGTCGTGTATGGCGCACGCTACTCGCTGTCGATCAGCGTGGCCGCGATCGGCGTCGCGACGCTGTTCGGCACCGCGCTCGGGCTGCTCGCCGGCCTCGCCCGCGGCTGGCTCGACGAGCTGATCACGCGCGTGCTCGACGTCGTGTCCGCGTTCCCCGACCTGCTGCTCGCGCTGATGCTGATCTCGTTCACCGGCCCCGGCGCGGTGAACCTGGTGTTCGCGCTCGGCGTCGCGTCGGTGCCGCGCTTCGCGCGCATCGTGCGCGCGCAGACCTTCGTCGTCGCATCCTCCGGTTACGTCGAGCACGCGCGCACGCTCGGCCTCGCGCCGGCGGTGCTGGTCTGGCGCCACGTGCTGCCGCACGCGATCGCGCAGGTGCCGGTACTCGCGACGATCGGCCTCGGCACCGCGATCATCGGCGCGTCGGGGCTGAGCTTTCTCGGCATGGGGCCGCAACCGCCGGCAGCCGAATGGGGGCTGATGCTCGCCGAGGGCCGCAACTATCTGTACAACGCGTGGTGGATCGCAGTGTGGCCCGGCCTCGCGATCACCGCGGCCGTGATCGCGGTGAATGCGCTCGGCGGCTACTGGCAGGCGCGCTTCGAGCGGCGGGAGGCAGCATGAGTACGATCGGCGCCGTGTCGCAGCCGACGCCCGCGCGTGGCGCGCCGCTGGTCCGCATCGAGCAGCTGACGGTCGGGTTCCGCGGCGCGCAGCCCGTCGTCGGGCCGCTCGATCTCACGCTGCATGCCGGCGAATGCGTCGCGCTGGTCGGCGAGTCGGGTTCCGGCAAGTCGGTGACCGCGCGCAGCCTCGTCGGGCTGAACGGCCCGCATGCCGCGATCGACGCAGCACGCTTCGACATCGCCGGCATCGACGTGCGCCGCCATCGGGAACGCGACTGGCGCGCCATTCGCGGCCGCCGGATCGGCTATGTGCTGCAGGACGCGCTGGTGTCGCTCGATCCGCTGTGGCGCGTGCGTGACCTCGTCGCCGAAGCGCTGCACGATACGCGGCGGCGCGACATCGCAACGCGCAGCGCCGACCTGCTGCGCTCGGTCGGCATCGACGACCCCGAGCGGCGGCTGCCGCAGTATCCGCACCAGTTGTCGGGCGGCTTGCGGCAGCGCGTGCTGATCGGCACCGCGATCGCGGGCGGCGCGGCGCTGCTGATCGCCGACGAGCCGACCACCGCGCTCGACATGACCGTGCAACGCCAGATCCTGTCGCTGCTGCGTGCGCGCCGCGATGCCGGCGATGCGGTGCTGCTGATCAGCCACGATCTCGCGGTCGTCGCCGAACTGGCCGATCGCGTGCTCGTGATGCGCGGCGGCCGGATCGTCGAGCAAGGGCCGGCACGCGACGTGTTGAGCGCGCCGACGCATCCGTACACGCGGCAGCTGCTCGCGGCGATTCCCACTGCCGCGTCGCGCGGGTTCCGGCTCGCAGCCACCCCGCGCGTGCCGCTGCCGCCGAAGCGCATCGACACGGGCACGCCGGTGCTGGCCGTCGACGCGTTGACGAAACGCTACGGCGGCCGCGACACGCCGGCCGCGGTCGACGGCGTGTCGTTCACGCTCGCGCGCGGCGAGACGCTCGGCATCGTCGGCGAATCCGGCTCCGGCAAATCCACCGTCGCGCGAATCGTGCTCGGGCTCGTCGAACCGGACAACGGCGCCGTCGCGCTCGACGGCCAGCCGTGGAACGGCGTGCCGGAAGCCGCGCGGCGGGCGCGCCGCGCGCGGCTGCAGTTGATCGCACAGGATCCGTACAGCTCGTTCGACCCACGCTACCCGGTCGGGCAGATCGTCGGCGAAAGCCTCGATGTGGCCGGCATCCGTGGCGACGCGCGGCGCCGCCGCGTCCTGCAGCTGCTCGACGAAGTCCAGCTCGGCGCCGGTTGCATCGACCGGTATCCGCGCGAACTGTCCGGCGGCCAGCGGCAGCGCGTCGCGATCGCGCGTGCGTTCGCGTCGAATCCGGCGCTGCTCGTCGCGGACGAGCCGGTCAGCGCGCTCGACGTGTCGATCCAGGCGCAGGTGCTGGACCTGCTCGCCGACCTGCAGGCCGAGCACGGCACCGCGATGCTGTTCATCTCGCACGATCTCGGCGTGGTGCATCACGTCGCCGACCGGATTCTCGTGATGCGGGGCGGCCGCGTCGTCGAAAGCGGCCCAGTCGACCGGGTGTTCGGCGCGCCGTCGCACCCGTACACCGCATCGCTGCTCGACGCGCTGCCGCTTCTGCCCGACGCCCGTGCGGCGTCGCCGCTGCCCGCCGTCGCCTGACCATGGTTTTTCACCGAACCGCTGCCATGCACCGATCGACGCCCGCCTCTCCCCGCCGGATCCATCTCGGCGCCATCATCCCGCGCGCGGCCGGCAACATGTCCGCGTAGCGGCACCGGATGCGCTCGCTGACGCGAGCCTCTCGGGCTTCCGTATCCGCCGAACCGGCACGCACGCGCGGCATGAGCGGCATCGAGTCGTGCGCGTGGCCGGGCCTTGCGTGACGGTCGTATCGCCAGCCCGGCCGGCCTTGTGCATTTCGCCAGGCCACCGCGCGCGAACCCGGCTCAACCGTGGAACACGAGCAGCACCAGCGGCATCGTGACGGCCGCGAGCGCGGTCTGCACGGTGATGATCCCGGCGGACAAGCGATGATCGCCGCCGAGCAGCTTCGCCATGATGTACGCCGACGGTGTGCACGGCAGCGAATTGAACAACACGATCGTCGTGAGTGCCGGCCCCCGGATGCCGAGACTGAAGCCGATCCAGAAGGTCAGCAAGGGCACGAGCAGCAATTTGATCACCGACGACTGGAACACGGGGCCGCGCGCCGCCTTCGCGGCCTTCACGTCGAGACCGGCTCCCACGGCGAGCAGCCCGAGCGGGAGCGATGCAGCACCGAGAATCGACAGCACGCTCGACAGCACGCCCGGCAAGGGCAGCCCGCCGAGATTGAACGCGGCGCCGAGCACGACCGACATGATCACCGGGTTTCTCAGCAACGCGCCGCCGATCTGCCGCGCCGATGGCGCACCGCCGCTGCCGTGACGCATCAGGATGATGATCGACGCGACGTTCAGCAACGGGATCGCGACTGCGATGCTGATCGACGTGAGCGTGAGACCCACGCTGCCGTACAACGCTGCGGCGGCGGCAACCCCCACGTACGTATTGGGCCGCAGCGCCCCCTGGATCACCGACGAAAACACAGCTCCCGGCTGCCGGCTCCACGCTCGCCATGCATAGAGCAGCGCCGCGCTCGCGACCACCGCGCCGAGGATGGCGATCGCGATCGGCCGCACCGGAAACTGCGTCAGATTGGCTTTCGCGACCTGACTGAACATCAGCGCGGGAAACATGTAGTAGTAGTTCAGCGTTTCGCACGGCAACCAGAATTCGTCCGGCAGCAGGCGGCGCTGCCGCAGCACGAATCCTGTCAGGATCAGCACGAAGATCGGAATGAGTGCGGTCAGGACATTCTGCACGGGCCGCTCCGTCACGCGAAGACCAGCGTCTTCGCGAGCACGACCGCGCCGTAGACGCCGATGAATGCGGTCATCGCGCGCTCGTACAGCGGTGCGCCGGCGCGCGCCTTCAGGTTCAAGCGCACCAGCATCGCGAGCGATGCCAGCACCGCGATCGCGCAGATCACCATCGTGACCCGTTCGGCGACCGGCACCGCACGTCGCCGCGCGAGCAGCGACGCCGGCCCGATCGTCGCAATGATGGTGGTCTTTGACATTTTTCTGATCCGATGAATTCGGTGCACAGAAATATGACAGAACCGTGAAATTCTCAGAAAGAATTAAAAATACGAAACCTAGATCCGAAAGTGATTTAGAAGGCGTGCACCTCGTCCGGTCGACTGACTGCGCATGGCCATTGCCACGGCCCACGGCCAAACGCATGTTCAACCGACAAATCGCGCTTCGACACCGCTTCGCACCACCAGATCGAAGCGCTCCGGACGAATATGAAACACGGTGGATTCACACGTGCGGCCGTCGGCCAGACGCGACGTGCGCCGCAACACGAGCAGCGGCGCCTGCTTTGCGGTCTTGAGCCACACGGCGATATCGTCGGGCGCGGCCACGGCCGTCACCGACATGTCGGCGTCGGCAATGCGCCAGCCGAGCAGTTGCTCCAGCAGCTCGTAGGTCGGCAGGCTGTCGGCCCGCGCAAAAGCGACGTCGCTCGCTTCGGGCAGCAGGCAAGTCTGCGCGAGCGCGATGGGCTCGTCGTCGACCCAGTGCAGGCGTTCGAGATAGACGCAGCGCGTGACGTCGGCGGCGAACGCGTGTCGCAGGCCGGGCGGCACGTCGCACGCCTCCATGCGCAGCAGTTCCATCCGTGCCTTGGCCCCCTGTCCCGCGATCGAATCGTGCAGTCCACGCAGCACATCCAGTCGATGCCGCAGCCGCTGCTTGGCGGCGAACGTGCCCTTGCCCTGCTTGCGCTCGACGATTCGCGCGTCGGTCAGCCGGTCGAGCGCGAGCCGGACGGTCACGCGACTCACCTGAAAACGCTCGCTCAGTTGTGCCTCCGAGGGCAGCTTGCCGGTCGGCTCGTACGCGCCTTGCTCGATCTCGTCGCGCAGCGTCGTCGCGATCTGCTCGTAAAGCGACGTCGCGTCATCACGCAGCAGCGTCATCGAATCTTCCTCTCCGTGCTCGGCTCGCGCTATGCGCGAATCCTGATTTCGATATGAAAAGCAATTGGATCGTCCAACTTGTATTAATACGTATTATGACATCTCGATAGACGATCGGGCCTGCTGTCTCAGGGCCAGACGCACGGAGAGCATACCAGTGACTGAAAACGCAATCGGCACGCCGCCGCTCGACAGCACGCACGCGATCCGACCGCCACCGGCCGGATCGCCGGCGACACGACACGCCGATCCGCACGCGACAGGCCGATCGCGTCGCGCGCACTGGCGTGCCGCGATCGGCTTCGCCGCAGCGTGGCTCGCGTTCTTCGCGATCGCCTGGTGGCTGCCGGCCCCCGCGCATCTGTCCGCGGAAGGCAAGGCGACACTCGCGGTGGTTTCGTGGGTCGCGATCGTGTGGATCACCGACGCGGTTCCGGTCGGCGTGAGTGGCATCCTGCTGCCGATGCTGCTCGTGCTGTCGCACGCGAGCCCGTCGTTTCCGAAGGCGGCCAGCGGCTTCGCCGCGCCCGTCGTGTTCCTGTGCCTCGCCGCGTTCCTGTTCTCCGCGATCATGCAGGCGTGTGGACTCGACCGCCGCATCGCCCTGTTGCTCCTCGACCGCCTGAAGGTGCGAACCGCCAACGGCGTGATCTGGGCCATGTTCGCGGTGAATTGCGTGATGGCGCTCGTCGTGCCGGCCGCGAATGCACGGGCCGCTACGCTGCTGCCCGTCACGAACGGGATCGTCCGGCTGTTCGGCGAGTCGCCGCGCGAGCGTGCCGCACGCAAGGCGATCGTGATCCAGACGCTCGTCTACGGCGCGATGATCAGCGGCATGTGCATCCTGACGGCCCACCTGCCGAACATGGTCGTGTCCGGGCTGCTCGAGAAACAGCTCGGCATCCGGATCTCGTATCTGACCTGGCTCAAGCTCCAGTGGCCGTACCTCGGGATGTTCGCGATCACGCAAGCCTGGGTGCAATTCCATTTCCGCTCGCGCGCCGTCGCGATTCCCGGCGGCCCGGGCGCGATCGCGGCCATGCGCCGTGCGCAACCGCGCGCGGCGCGCAACGACTGGGCCGTGCTCGTGCTGTTGGCCGCCGTCGCCGTATTGTGGGCGACCGAGCCGCTGCACCACCTGCCGTCGGAAATCGTCGCGCTGATCGCGCTGGCGCTGCTGTTCGCGCCCGGCGTGCTGCGCTTCGGCTGGGCGGAAGTCGAGCAGCGCACGATCTGGGGCACGCTGTTCCTGCTGGCCGGCGCGCTGTCGCTGTCGTCGGCGATCAGCGCGTCGGGGCTCGCGAGCTGGGCCGCCGATCACATCTATGTCGCCGCGCACGGTCACGGCTGGTGGTTGGCGATCGCGATCGTGATGCTCGGAACGCACGTGATCCGCATCGGCATGCTGTCCAACGTCGCGGCCGTCACGATGATCGCGCCGATCGCGCTCGCACTCGCGCCGCGCCTCGGGCTGCATCCCGTCGCCTTCACGATGCTCGTCAGCGATACCGACAGCTTCGCCTATCTGCTGCCCACGCAGATCACCGCGGGCGTCATCGCTTACAGCAGCGGCGCATTCTCGACGGCCGACTACGCGAAGGTCGGCGCGGTGTCCGTGCTGATCGCGATCGTCTACGGCCTCTGCGTGATTGCACCGTGGTACGCGTACATGGGCATCCCCGTCTGGGACGCGAGCGCGCCCTGGCCGTTCGCGCACTGAAGCGCCCGAGTTCCATCGCCATTTCTTCCGGATTGACCATGAACGAATCCAACGACGCCCTCGATACCGTCGATGCCCTCGCCGCCGCGCTGCGCGACCGCCTGGGCCCGCACGTCGCGCCCGAAGGCCTGTATGAGCGCCACAAACGCCTGCCGTTCGCCGGACGCGTGCGCTGCAACGTTGCACAGCTCGAAGCCGGCGCATGGAGCGAGATCGTGCTCGACTACGAAGTCGGCTCGTCGGGCATCGCCGACGGTGGCTGGCTGAAGGCCACCTTCAAGTTCTATTCGGATTGGGCGCTGTTCCAGACCAGCGATCCGGGCGCCGCCAACTACATCAGTGCCGAATACCATGCCGCATCGCCCGTGCCGGGCCAGAGCCCGGCCACCGTGCAGGCGCTGAACGTGCGCTTCGACCAGAAGGGACACGAGCGGCCGTTCCAGAAAGCCGTGATCGTCGACGTCGTCGACGGTTACGTGAACGCCGGCGACCGGATCGTGATCCGACTCGGCGATCGCCGTCGCGGCCCCGGCACGCGCGTGCAGACCTTCGCCGAGGACAACTTCCGGTTCCGGCTCTACGTCGATCCGCTCGGTACGTCGCGCTTCGTCGCCGTGCCCGGAGACATCTCGATCGACATCCGTGCCGGCGCACCTTCCGACGTACTCCTGAACGGCCCGCGCTTCGTGCGGCCCGGCACGCGCGCGCCCTTCCGGCTATCGCTGCAGGACCGCTGGGGCAATGCGTGCCGAGACGCAGGCGGCACCGCGCGCGTCGTCGCATACGACGCACGCGGCGAAGCCGTCTACCGACGCGAGCACGCGCTGCCCGATGCCGGGCTCGCGACCTGCGCGGTCGACGACCTGCCGGTCGATGCCGGCACGCTGCGCATCGTGGCCGACATCCCCGCCCGCCCGGACGTGCGCGCGGCCGAAGCGTGGCTCACGAGCGACGCGTCGCTGCCTGCGCCCCGTGCGTGGTACGCCGACCTGCACGTCCACGCCCACGATACGGTCGGCACCAACAGCCCGGCGTACAACGCGCGCTACGCACGCGACATCGGCGGCATCGACGTGCTCGGCTATACGGCGAACGATTTCCAGATCACCGACGAGAACTGGCAACTCGGGGTGGATGCGGTCGAGCAGTTCAACGACCCGGGCCGCTTCGTCGTCTATCCGGTGCAGGAATGGTGCGGCAGCTCGACCGCGGGCGGCGACCACAATGTCGTATTTCTCGGCGACGCGCGGCCGGATTTCCCGTACAACGCGCGCGGCGAGCACAACCGCACGCTGGTCTGGAACGAGGACATGAAGGGCAATGCGGTCGAGCTCGGCCGCTGGCCCGTCGAGGAACTGTGGGATGCGTATGCGGACGATGCCGCGCATCATCTGGTGATGCCGCACGTCGGTGGCCGCCGCTATATCCCCGACTGGCACCATCCCGAGCTCGAACGGCTCGTCGAGATCGCGTCGTCGTGGGGGCACTTCGGCTGGCTTTACCAGGACGTGATCGCGCGCGGCTATCGGCTCGGCGTGGCGGCCAGCGGCGACGAGCATCGCGGCCGGCCCGGCGGTGGCGCGCCCGGCGTGCAGGTGTTCGGCGTGCGTGGCGGCCTGACCGGCGTGCTGGCCGAATCCCTCGACCGCCGCAGCGTCGGCGAAGCGCTTCGCGCCCGTCATACGTGGGCGACGACGGGAGAGCACACCGCACTGCTCGTTCAATGCGGCGAATACCGGCAAGGCGACGCGTTCCGGCATCGCGGGCCAGCCACGCTCGATTACCGCCTGCTCGGCAATGCAGGCTGGGAATACGTGGCGGCCTACGACCATACCGGCGTGATCTGGGAGCGCGATCTTCACGCGGAGCTGGGATACGCGCAGCGGCACATCCGGGTTCGCTGGGGAGGTGCACGCATTCGCGATCGCTATCGCTGGGCCTCCTGGCGCGGCACGATTCGTGTGCTGAACGGCACGATCCACAATTTCAGGTCAAACGGCTTCGAACACCTCGAGGAGGCGGCCTGGCGTTCCGGGACGACCGACATTGGCTTCGCAAGCGATACGTACGGCGATGCCGACAGCGTCGAGATTGAAGTGGGCGGCCTGGCCCATGCCACGATCGTCGTCGAAGGCACCATCGACGGTTTCGTCAAGGTCGGCGATCCCCTGGCCGGCAATCCGTTTGCGCATGCGCCGACGTTCCGTCATGAGATTCGTGGCGCGGATCTGCTGGCAGCCGGCTCCGCGACGCACCAGCTCGGTGGCACCGAGCTGTTTCTCGCCATCGAACGGCTGACTGAGCAGACGTTGCCGACCGACCTCTCGGGAAGCATCGAGATCGCCCCGTCCAACGCCTCGTTCGGCCACCGCCCCGTGTACTTCTTCGGGCGGCAACGCGATGATGCGAAGGTCTGGTCTTCGGCGCAGTTCATTACGTTCGACGATTGAGCGCGTCCGACTCGACCCACCTTGTCACCGGGCGCTTGCGACGGTCTTTCCGACGCTCGCCCGGTGACGATCGCGGCTGCAAACCGTCGAATATTCTCATCACTTCGAGCCTGTCTCGACCGGCAAAGCGGCCTCACGCGCGCCGTTCACCCACCATCGCCACCACACCCGGACGCATTCATCGGCCTTCGAACGCCTAGGGAAAATCCGGAGACATCCTTACAGCGATTTACCTGATGATTCATGGAAGCGTCATGTTTCGGCGATTCAGGTGTCCGCCAAGCTTTCAATTCGCGTCACGCAACCGATGCCGCCGCGCGGCACATGCGATGACCGAAACCTGAAACGGCAGCCTCCGGCGCATCGTCAGGTGTTCAATACTTTCAACAACCCGGTCGAGAGTAATCGTGAGATTCCGTGGCCCGCTGGTGCGGTGGAGACGAGGCGATGCGCGAAACCTGCGCGCCGCGATCGCGTCCTCCGACGACAGTGACGGCGGGCAAAGCCCTTGCCTGCCTCTGTCGATCTACACCATCCTGTCCCGCCGCTCCGTTCGCCGCCACAACGCCGTCGCCGCGCGTGCGTACGTCGCGATCCATACCGACGACGTGGCATCGCTGCTGCCTTAGCGCCCCGCCTCTTTTCCTGACTCCGTTCGACCCACTCGCCGTGTCACCCGACCGGTGACGGGATCGGCTCGCACTGCGTTTCCGTGCAAGCCGGCTCCTGATCGAACGGACTCCTGATCGCCGTGCACCACGCTCGCTCGCCACGCGCGGCGGTCACGCACGTCTGCTTCATCCGATGAACCATCGCGCCACGACCCGCGCCTTGCGGCTCACCACGCGCACCGAAATGGAAGACTCCGTCATGCGAATCCGCACGCTTCGCCGCGCCGTTGCAACCGCCGCCATCCTGTCGGCCGCCGCGGCTGCCGGCACGACCGCCCACGCGGCCGGCGAACTGAACATCTACAACTGGTCCGACTACATCGCGCCGGACACGATCCCGACCTTCCAGAAGCAGACGGGCCTGCACGTCCGCTACGACAACTACGACAGCGACGACACGCTGCAGGCAAAACTGATGTCGGGGAATTCCGGCTACGACATCGTCGTGCCGACGTCGAACTACATGGCCAAGCAGATCCAGGCGAGCGTCTACCAGCCGCTCGACAAGTCGAAGCTGCCGAACCTCACGAACCTCGATCCGTTGCTGATGAAGATGGTCGCCGATGCCGATCCGGGCAACCGGTACGGCGTGCCGTGGGCGTACGGCACCGACGGCATCGGCTACAACGTGCAGGCCGTGAAAAAGGTGCTCGGCGACAAGGCACCGGTCGACAGCTGGGCGCTGGTGTTCGACCCGGCCAACATGGCGAAGCTGAAAAGCTGCGGCGTGTCGTTCCTCGACCAGGCCGTCGACGTGTTCGCGGCCACGCTGCAGTACATGGGCAAGGATCCGAACAGCACGAACCCGGCCGACTACCGCGCCGCGTACGAGGTGCTGAAGAAGGTGCGCCCGTACATCACGCAGTTCAACTCGTCGGGCTACATCAACGATCTCGCGAACAACGACCTGTGCGTGGCGTTCGGCTATTCGGGCGACGTCGGCATCGCGCACCGTCGCGCCGCCGAAGCGAAGCGCCCGTACGAGATCGGCTTCGCGAACCCGAAGGAAGGCGGGCTGCTGTGGTTCGACATGATGGTGATCCCGAAGGACGCGCCGAATCGCGACGCCGCATTGAAGTGGATCAACTACGTGCAGGATCCGAAGGTCAACGCCGGCATCACCAACGCGGTGTTCTATCCGACCGCGAACAAGGCCGCGCGCCAGTACGTGAAGCCCGCGATCGCGCGCGATACGTCGGTGTATCCGCCCGACGAGGTGCTGAGCAAGATGACGCTGCTCAAGCCGATGCCGCCGGAAATTCGCCGGCTGCAGAACCGGCTGTGGGCGCAGTTGAAGACGGGGCGCTGAACCGCGCGCCGCGGTAACGAATCGTGCCGCCGGCGGCTTGCTCGCGCCGGCGGCACGTGGTCGCATCGGAACCGGTGACCTCGCGTACCGAGGCGCCGACCCTGCCACGCGAGCATCGCAACGACCGTAGCCGAACCGGCCGCGCGAATTATCGAAGCGCCGGCTCCGCCGAAAACGCGTGTTCCACGAAGCGGATCACGTCGTCGAACGACGACGTGCACGTGGCCCCCGCCGCAAGCTCGCGAAACGCACCGTCCGGCCCGAAGCAGATGAGCGGCTTGCGCCAGCGCCGCGCGAGCGCGATCTCCTCGGCCGTGCCGGGCCCGCCCGGCAGCGCGACGATGAGGTCGCTGCTCAGCACGTTCACATAGTTGCGGTTGATCGTATCCGGGGCGGCGTCCGGCTCGCGGCGCGGCAGCGGCGTGAGGATCGGGATGTCGACGAACGGATGCGGATAGCCGTCGAGCGGCACGAAGCCCGCGAGCGGATCGGCTTGCGTCGGCAGGATGCCGATCGACCGGCCGGCCCGCCCCGGCACGCCGGCGAACGCACGTGCGACCGCCAGCATCACGCCCTGCCCGCCGCCCGTCAGCAGGTTGAAACCGGCCTGCGCGAGCCAGGTGCCGAGCGGCTCCGAAAACGCGAGCCACGGCTCCTTGCCCGAGCCCATCACGCCGATCGTCTTGTTCTTCTGTTGCATCGTGGTTACGAGTGAGGTCGTTGGATGGTGCGCGATGGCCGCGCTCATTCGAGCTCGACGCCCTTGAGCTCGGGAATCAGGCACAGCGTCGCGACCATGTCGAGCACGTAGAGGCCGGCGAGCAGCGCGATGGCCGTCTGGAACGAGTAGTGCGCGGCCAGCGCGCCGACCGCGACCGGGCCGAAGCCGCCGACCGCGCGGCCGATATTCCACAGCACGTTCTGCGCGGTGGCGCGTGCGGCCGTCGGATAGCCTTCCGACATCAGCGTCCCGTAGCCGCCGACCATCCCGTTGACGAACATGCCCATCAGCGCACCGGCCCACAGCATCGCGGTCGGGTCCGACAGCCGCGCATACGCGAGGACCGTCACGACCGCGCCGAGCTGGTACAGCAGGAACGTCGGCTTGCGCCCGATGCGGTCCGCCAGCTGCCCGAACACCCAGACGCCGATCATCATCCCGACGACCGTCGCCGCCGTCCACAGCCCCGACTTCGTCAGCGAGAAGCCCATCTGTTTCGACAGGAAGGTCGGCAGCCAGATCATGATCCCGTAGTAGCCGAAGTTCTGGACCGAACACAGGATCACGATGCCGACGCTCGTGCGCGTGGTGCGGCCGTCCGCGACGAGCAGGCGGAATGCGTTGGCCTTCGGCTGCGCTGCGCGCTGCACGAACGCTTCAGGCTCGTGCAGCCGGTTGCGCATCGCCCAGGCGAGCAGCGCGGGCAGCACGCCGACCACGAACATCCCGCGCCAGCCGATGTGCTGCAGCAGGAACGGCGTCAGCAAGGCGGCCAGCAGCACGCCGGCCTGCCAGCCGAGCGCGACGTAGCACGACACGCGGGCGCGCTTGCTGGCCGGCCACGCTTCCGCCGCGAGCGCCATGCCGATCCCGAACTCGCCGCCGAGCCCGATGCCCGCGATGGTGCGATACACGAGCAGATCCTCGAAGCCCTGTGCGAACGCACACAGCCCGGTGAAGACCGCGAACAGCAGGATCGTCCAGGTCAGCACGCGCACCCGCCCGTACCGGTCGCTCAATGCACCGAACAGGATGCCGCCCGCGACGGCGCCGATCAGCGTCCACGTGACCAGCGCGCCGCCCTGCCCGGGCGTCAGATGCAGCGCCGCCGTGATCGCCGGCAGCATGAAGCCGAGGATCAGCAGGTCGAAGCCGTCCATCGCATAGCCGATCGCCGATCCGGCCAGCGCTTTCCACGCGTACGCGCCGACCTGCTCCACGCGCGGGGCCGGCGGGCCGTCGAGCGTCGAAGATTCTATGTTTGCTGCCATGGTGTCCTGCCACGATTGTCCGGCGACATTTTAAAGCCTGTGCCCGTGAGCGACGGGCCGGCAGCCGCCCGGTGACGATGGTTCGCGCGTGCGTCGGTGCCCGCTTGCGGGACGGCGTGGCGGAAATCTGCAGACAATGAACGGGAGGGGAAAAACGGCGATCCGGTGTCGGCGGCGAAGCCGGCGATGCCGCGGTCAGGCCGGACACCGAATGAAAAGCAGCATGCTGGCGGAGTGTTGCCGTCCGGCCCGCTGGCGCGAACCGGACGGCGCCGGGTGGCCTGGCGGCCGGGCCGGCTTCAGCCCTGATCGTCTCCGGGCCACCAGGTCTTGGCCTCGCGGTCGACGGCGAGCGCATCGAGATCCTTGCCTTCGAGCCATTTCGGCCGCGGGCCGCGGCCCGACCACGAGCGGCCGGTCGTCGGATCGTAGTACTTGGCAGGCGCCTTGCGTTTTCGCTGGACGATGTAACCGAGCGCGCTCAGCACTTCCTGCTGCGAAATTCCCAAAAGCTCGACCTGTTCCTTGAATGCCGCGAGCGCGGCCTGCTTCTCCTTCTGCTTCGCATCCGACAGCTTGATGTTCAGGTCCCGAAGTTGTGCTTCGAGTTCCTGCAGGGCCTGGGTCATGTATTCATCCTCTTTGGGCATGTTTTCGCAAAAAGCTCCGATGGCGGAACCTACCACGAAGTTCCGCCGATGGGGGCTGTCAAATGGGTGCATCGATTGCCTGAGCCGGCATGGCTTGCGCGATACGCACTAAACGACGCCGCGCGTCAATCAATGAGACAGGACCGGCCGGCAACGCGCAGCCCGCCGTGTACGAAGGCACGGCGAACGGCTGCGGCAAGTAAGCGCCGCACCATGGCACTGGCGCGGCATGGCGCGAATGATAGCAGTGCTCGGCGTCGTATTACAGAAGGCGTCGATGCGGATACGTCCGATTACAGGCCGATGTCGCCGGCGTCCCATGCGATCCGGTCGAACAGCGCGCGCAGCTTCGCGCCGCGCGCCGCGTTCAGCGCGGCCGCATGCGCGACGCGCCCGGCGAGATGCGCGCGGAAATCCGGATGCGCATCGCGATTCTGCGATGCCGGCCCGCTGCGGATGCAGTTGGTCAGGATGGCCTTCAGGAGATCGAACGCATCGCGCGCCAGGTTCGGATGACGATTGACGACCACGCCGGCCAGTTGCTGCCGCGTGCCGCGCCGCATCACGCGCGTCTTGCGCAGTTGCAGCGCAAAGCCTTCCTCGAGCGCGATCGCGGCGACCCGGATCTGCAGCCGTTCGACGTCGCGCGCCAGCGTGCCGCCGCCGGAGAAGGCGAGATCGTCGGCATAGCGCGTGTAGGTTGCACCGAGCGAACGCGCGAGCGCGGCGAGCCGCATGTCGAACCGGAACGCGCTCAGGTTCGCCAGCGCCGGCGACGTCGGCGCGCCCTGCGGCAGATGCCGCTCTCGATAACGCTGGCGGCCGATCCAGTCGAACCGGTCGCGCAGGTCCGGCGCGAGCAGCCGTGCGGACGGCACGCGGTTGGTGCACAGCCCGGTGAGCATGCGCGCGACTTCGACCGGGTACCCGAGCGTGACGAACAGCGCGTGCACGCGGGCGGCGCGTATCGATACGAAGAAATCCGCGAGATCGAAACGGACGACGACGTCGCGATCCGCATGGGGCGCCGCGAACGACACGATCCCGTGCCCCTTGCGAAAGCCGTGTACCGCACCGTGCGGCGCGATGCGATCGAGCAGCCCGTGCAGGATGCGGCGCTGCGCTTCGCGCAGCCGGCCTTTCGGGATTTCGACGAGGCGGCTGCCGCCGCTGCGCTTGTCGTGCGCCACGTACGTGTAGTGATGCAACGGCGTGGCGCTGCTGCGCGCGTCGACGCGCCATTGGTCGGACAGCCAGTCGAGCGCCGGCGCGCTCACGCCGAGCCAGCCGGCCAGATCGCCGGGCGTCGCCCATTGCGGCACGTCGCAGCCGGCGAGCGGCGCCGGCAAGGGCCGCTGGACCAGCGGGCGCCGTACGACGCGAATCGCGACGGGCCGATCGCTGCCGTACCACGCGCGCACGAAAGCCGGCGCATCGGCGAGGTCAGCCGCAAGCGTATCGATGTCGATGTCGGCCCAGCGCGCACCGAAGCGTGCGAGCGCGGCATCCGCGACTTCGTGAGTCCACGGTGGCGCGCCGCCGAGCACGGCCGCCATCCGGGACAGGACGCCGGGGCGTTCAGGTTCGCCGGCCAGCATCGCTTCCGCAATCGTGCGGGTGGTGTCGAACAGGGAGCCGGACATGGGAATCGATAGGCGGGACGATGAGCCAACGTGACTGGTGCTGCGAGGAGTCGCGTTGCGCAACGCGCAACCGTGCTCCTTGCGACGCATCGGGGTGTCAATCTCATCCACGGGGTAGCCCCGTAGTCCTGGAACATCGGCTGCCTGTTCCGGGCGTGTGCTTGACCCACCGGCCCGCGATGCGACTTTAATGGCCGCGAACGCGGCGTGTCAAACCGGGTGGCGATCCGGCGCCACGGCGACGCGCCGGATCGCGACGCGCAACCTACGCGTGCCGGGAAAACAGCTCGCGGTACGCGATCGGCGGGACGCCGACGCCGGCCATGTTGTTCAGCATCGTGGCCCAGGTCGCGTTGTCGACGCTGACCGGAAACGACCGCACGCGGTTGGCGAGCAGCCAGAAGGTGCGCGTCATGCCGTTGCTCATCGCGACTTCGTACCCGCTTCCCTCGAGCCAGTGGCCGACCGGCGGCAGCGCCACCGGTTCGAGGCGGCCGGCCCGGAACGCGGCGGCGGCCGACGCGTATTTGCTGTCGAGCGGCATGACGCGGCGCGGCACGCAATCCTGCGAATTCAGTTGCGGAAACGCCGGGCTCGTGCCGAGCCACAGGCCGTAGAACTTTTGAGCGTCGAGATGCACGACGAAGCGCTCCGTTTCGGCGGGCGTTGCCGCCATGTAGCAGTCCGCCTGGCCGGGAACGACCACGCGCCACGTCGCGCGCTGCGCGCTCAGGTCGACCAGCTCGCTCGGCAGCGGCCGCGGCTGGATGGGAGACGGTCGTCCCGCTTCGCGCAGGTCGCGCGCGCGATCGAGTCCGATACGAAGACGTGTCAGCATGGGCCCTCTATTTCTCTCGTGATTTGTTCGAATGCGTCAGGGGGCGGGCGATTACATCGTCACGTGTTTGCAATCCGTGGGCCCGGTGTCCTGGCGCTCCCGGTGTGTTCGGGAACTGGCGCAGTGTAGCGTCTTTCCGGGTCGGCAAGAATCAACTCGGCCGGCGTCGACTGCAGCATCGACGGATGTGCGCTGCGCAGTTCGCACACTGGAAGAACCGCACGCTCGAATGCTGGAACCCTCATGAACGCCCATGCGCTATGCCCGCCACACCATCAACCATCGAATCAATATTCGTCGCCGATTATTTAAATATCGAAACAATCAAAAAACAAAAACAACAGCCCGCAGAATTCAATGAAATCAAATTCAAACAAAATTATCGAATATGATTAACGATAAATTAATACGATTGGCGCCCTCAAAATCAAATAAATAATCTTTGTTGTGCGCCGCAACACCGTGATTCAAAGATCAGCGAGATACGGAGGCGCAGCATGAATTACTTCATTCATGCTTGGTCGCAGAGTTTCCCCCTTATCAGGCCACCGTTGATTTCCAGACATTTGTGAATCAGCAATCCGGAAAGACAGTCACGTCTTCCCGGACGTGACCGACGTCGTCAGATCGCATCGATTCATTCAATACCAAAGGAAAGTCATGAAGAAGATTGCAACCGTGCTGTTTTCAGCACTGATGCTCGCCTCCACGTGCGCGTCCGCGCAGGCGCTTTGCAAAGCCGGCAAAATCGACAAGATCGAAACCGACACCACCGGCAACCTGCTGGTGACCATTAACGACGGCGTCTATTCGTTCGGCGCGAAGGAAGTTTATTCAATTATTTACCAGGCCTATTCAGAAAACAGAAATCTGTTTATCTATGGAAACAATTGCGCGAATGGTTCGCCGGCAACCCGCTTTGCCATTCGTTAATCGACCTTAAACGCTCGACGATCATCAATACGTCGAGCACGGGGCTGGATTGACATTCTGAATCCGGCGCCATCGCGGGCTGGGGTGTCGGCGTTGCGCGTCATGACGCCCGGCCCGCCCCCTCCCGTTCCGGTCCCCATGGAGCAGCCGTGCTTGCCGCTATAAGCCAAACGTTGTCGGGTATTTTTCATCCCGACCACCTCGGGCGCCCGCCGGCCCGTAGTTCACCATGCAACTCGATGCCGGACATCCCCGGCATGCAGACATCCGCAATCAAAAACGCGATGTCGCGAACGTGGGCAGAATCGAGAGGCGGCCGGGCCGAATCGAATGTATTCACGCGCCACCCCGACGAACGCCGAAAGCCCGCGATCGCGGGAAACTACCGCAGAAACGGCGCCAGCGTGTCGGAAGCCTCGGAGAACCGCTGCTCGAGGAAGTCGAGCAAGGTGCGCACGCGTGGCGCCATATAAAGCGTTCGTTGAAACAGCGCGTTCACCGGCACGTCCGGGCAGCGCCACTCCTGCAGGAGCAGCTTGAGCCGCCCGGCCTGAAGATCGGCGCCGATGTCCCAGATCGATTTCATGGCCACCCCGCGCCCCTCGATCGCCCAT
Organism: Burkholderia sp. HI2500; assembly: GCF_002223055.1. Classification (NCBI taxonomy): domain Bacteria; kingdom Pseudomonadati; phylum Pseudomonadota; class Betaproteobacteria; order Burkholderiales; family Burkholderiaceae; genus Burkholderia; species Burkholderia sp. HI2500. The sequence goes on from NZ_NKFL01000007.1 coordinate 1,049,046, forward strand.
TCGCGGGCAAGCGCACCATCATTGGTCTGACGGGAACGGTCGAGCGGCGCGGTGAACGACGCGGTCTCCCCGTCGCGCGCGAAACGCCAGTTGTTCGCCGCGCCGGCCGCGGAAGAAAGGACGATGCATCGATGCTCACGCAAATCGTCGGGATGGCTCGGCATGCCGTGCTCGGCGATGTAGTCGGGCGACGCGCAAAGCGCGCGGCGATTGTCGGCCATGCGCTTGGCGACCATCGCGCTGTCCGCCGGCACGCCGAACCGGATCGCGAGATCGATGTCGTCCTGCAGCAGGTGTGACAGTGAATCCGAGAGCACGAGCGTCAGTGTGACGTTCGGATGGCGTTCGTTGAATTCGTCGAGCCATCGACGCAGCACGGTGCGCCCGAAATCGGAGGTGGCCGATACGCGCAACGCCCCGCTCACCGATGCACGTCCGGCCTGCAACGCCGCGCGCGCATCTTCCAGCGTTTGCAGTGCATGCTGGCAATGGACGAGATACAGACGACCTTCATCCGTGAGGCGCAGCTTGCGGGTCGAACGCTCGAACAGCTGCGTGTGGAGTTCTCCCTCGAGCTTGACGAGCCGGGCGCTCGCCGCCGCAGGGGACAGTCCGAGCTTTCTGCCTGCCGCCGAAAGACTGCCCTGGCCTGCTGCTTCGACGAAAAGACGAATGTCACCGAGATTGTCCATGGTCGCGTCACGCGAAAAGAGTGTTGGGTCGTGCCGCGCGATGCGCCGCGAAGGCCCGGGCATGGTAACGCGATGCGGACGGACGAAGAAAAGGCCGATTGGCACGATCGGCCCCCGGCCCGCTTACTTGGCGACCACGCCGAGCTGTTGCAGGAACGTCAGGTTGTCTTCGAGATGCCAGTTGTCGGTGATCTTGCCGTCGCGAATGCGATAGATGTCCGTGGCGATGAAGTCGACTACCTGCCCCTTCCCCTGCACGCCGTTGAAGGTGCCGGTGAAGTGACCGGTGAAGTGCAGATGGGTGACGACGCGGTCGCCGGCGACGATCATCTGTTCGACTTCGGCGTGGACGTCCGGCACGGCGCGATGGAAGCCTTTCGATGCAGCCAGCGGCCCGGCGATGCCCTGCGGCCGACCGGCGGGCAAGGTGCGGTCCGTGAAATCGGCCGCCAGCGCCTCGCGGGCCTGGGCCTCGTCGCCCGTGCTCCAGAAGGTGTCGTAAAGACGTGCCGCGCGAATCTGTTGCTCGGCCTGCTGCTTCGAGAGGTTCTTGTCGACGATCAGCGTTTTCGGCTGCACGAGATCGTCGCCGGTCGCGGCGACGGCAGGCAACGCGGCAGCAGCGGCGGCGGCGGCCAGCGCGATGCGGGAAACGGCGGAAAGGACGGTGCGGGTTTTCATGACGGGCTCCTTGAGTGTGTACGCGATGCTCGATGAACGGATTGAATCCGGCAGTAGTGCGACTTGGGTCATTCAGGCTGGAAAGCGGGCGGTGCGATTCGCTTGTGCGGTCTCGCGTCGATCAAGCCGGGACGCGAAAGCGGTCACCGCAATCGCCATCAGCGTCAACGCGGCGGCCACGAGCGGCAGCGTGTCGAGTGCCTGCCCGTGCGAAAGCGCCATGCCGCCGAGCCATGCCCCCATCGCATTCCCCACGTTGAATGCGCCGATGTTGAGCGTCGATGCGAGGTTCGGTGCGCTCGCGGCCTTGCTCAGCACGCGCATCTGCAGGCCCGGGACCGTCGCAAATGCCGCGACGCCCCAGACGAAAATCGTCAGGACCGATGCCACGGGGTGATGCATGGTGCGACTGAACACCACCATGATCGCGACCAGCACGACGAACACGCCCGTCAGCGCCCGCATCACGCCGCGATCAGCAAGCTTGCCGCCGAGCGCATTGCCGATGGCCAGACCGATGCCGAACAGCACGAGAATCTTCGTCACGCCGCTCGGCGCGAATCCGCTCGCCTGTTCGAGCACGGGGGTGATGTAGGTGAACACCACGAACATGCCGCCAAAGCCGAGCACGGTCATCAACAGTGCGAGCCAAACCTGCGGGTGCTTGAGCACGCCTACTTCGTGCGCAAGGCTCGCGGGTTGCGCTTCGCGCGTGTTCGGCACGAGCGTCACGAGGGCCAGCGCGGCGAGCACGCCTGCGCCGGCGACGGACCAGAATGCGGCACGCCAGCCGAGCATCTGGCCGATGAAGGTGCCGAGCGGCACGCCGAGCACGTTGGCGAGCGCAAGACCGGTAAACATCAATGCGACGGCGCTCGCGCGCTTGTCCTGCGACACGAGCGACGCGGCAACGACCGACCCGATGCCGAAGAACGAGCCATGCGCGAACGACGTGACGACGCGGGCGATCATGAGGCTCGTGTAGCCCGGCGCGACCGCGCACAGAACATTGCCGACGATGAAGATTCCCATCAGCAGCAGAAGCGCCCACTTGCGCGGCATCCGGCTCGTGAGGACGGCGAGCAGCGGCGCGCCCACGGCGACGCCCAGCGCATAGCCGCTCACGAGCAGCCCCGCCGACGGGATGGAAACGGAAAGCGACTGCGCGACATCGGGCAGGATGCCCATGATGACGAATTCCGTGGTGCCGATCGCAAAAGCGCTCAGGGCCAGCGCGAGAATGGGAAGTGGCATGGCTGTCTCCGGGAAAGCGGCAGAGCCGCAGGGGATGTGCAGCGATTCTGCTTGCCACCGTGCGGATTGATAATTGGCCTCCGTCTTGAATCATTTTCAAGCCAGACAAGAAAATCAACGCAAGGGGCGGCGCGTGCTTGATCAGCACTCCATCATTCGTCGCCGGTCAACGCGCCGATCAGCGCGCGCACGCGAGCAGGCCTCGTACGCGAGCCAGGCATCACGAGATTGACGGGCAGCGGCGCGGGGCGACGGGTCGGCAACACTTCAACGAGCGTGCCGCTGCGCAGGTGGAGTTTGGCGAGAAACGCGGGGAACTTGTGCGAGGCCCGCGCCAAGCGCGGCGGCTTCGACGAGCGCTTCACCGTGGTTGATGCGGAAGCGGGCCTCGATGGTCAGCGTGACCGTTCGCCCGTGTTCGACGAACTCGATTGGCCGATCACGGCCCGTGATTGGTATGCGAAACGCAATGAGGCGATGCTTTCGCAAATCGCCAACCGAACGAATCGTCGGATTGGCCGCCAGGGAATCCGGATGCGCGCACAGGATCAGCGCCGCTTCGCCGATGCGACGGGAGACAAGCGAAGCGTCGTCGAGCGCCTTCGCACGATCGCACCGGTGCGAAGGCGCTCGGGCAGCCCGCTAGATCGTCTCGCTTTCGCGCACCGTAATCGGGCTTTGCAGCACGAACCGCGCAATGTCGTCCTTGCGCATGAACGCAACGCCGGGATGGCTCTTTGCATGACGCAGGAACGCGTCCCATGCACGCGTCATCTGCGGCGTGCCGCTGATACGGTCATGCGCGCTGATCGACATCATGCGCCGACGCGTACCCGCTTCCTCGTACAACTGATCAAAATCGAACTTGATCTGTTCGAGGAACTTGTCCGGCGAGTAATTCCGGCCCTCCACCAGCAGGATGTCGTTATTGCGCAGCGTATACGGAATCACGACGAAATCCTTGCCGTTGACCTTTTCGATGAACGGCTCGTCGCGGCTCGTATCATCGATGTGATACACGTAGCCCAGCTCCTGCAGCAGCGACAGCGTGTTCGGCCCGCGTCGCAGCCAGTTCGCGTTGTAGCCGATCGGACGTTGGCCCGTCACCTCCTCCACCATCGATCGCGCCTGGATCAGAAACTCGCGTTCCTGCGGTCGCGACATCGCATACTGCGAGTTCCACGTCGGCCCATGGCCCGACGCTTCGTGGCCGCGCGCCACGATTTCGCGCGCCACCTGCGGATGCCGCTTCGCCGCCTCGCCGATCATGTGACTCGTCACCTTCACGTCATGCCGATCCCACAGATCCAGCATTCGGGGAATGCCCTCGCGATACCCGTACGCAAACCATGCTTGCGCGGCAAGATCGGCGGGCACGCTCGCCGGGAAATCGACTTTCGGAAACGGATTGTCGGCGCCCTTTGGCGGCTGTCCGCCCGCCTCGAACTGCATCGAGATCGAAATGACCAGCCGTGCACCGTTCGGCCAGAATTCACCCTGCACGGGCGCGGCTACCGGGATCGATCGGGGGCTGCCCGTTTGCGCACCGGCCTGGGGGGATTGAAGCATCGCACCGACGGCGAACGCGCCCGCGCCGATTCCGGCCTGGGTCAGGAAGGAACGGCGCGTCGGTTGATCGGGTGCCTGCTCGGCCGGATCGCGATCCACGTGATCGATTTGAATTGCCATGGACAATCTCCTCATGACGCGCAAGCGCGTCGCTCGCACCGCAACGCGATGCATGATGAACGGGTATGGAATGTCACGCAGATTGGTGCGCGTACAACCCATTTTCGGAAAACGGTCCCGCTTTGAAAATGGGCTTTGAAATGAATAGACTTTCAATCCAGGCCAAAAAATCGGTGTTCCATCCGGATATGGCAAGCCCGCTCGGCCTACCGCGCTTCAATGCGTCGATACCCTTCGATAAACGACGGTGATCGCCATCGCATCGTGATGGCGATCCTTCAACCATCCGAACACGATCGGCCCCGCAAAACCCGTCAGGTTTCCGAAGCAATTGATCGTCGCGATCCCCGCCGCCGCGGCCGCGCCGGTCATTCTCATGGTCGGCAGGTGCCGGAAAAGCGGCAATCGGTGCGATCGACACGTACGCACGATCGCTCGTCATGCCGACGATATCGGCCCTGCTCTCACGACACCCGCAGTTGTACGTGTCCGTTCAAGCACTCCCGGCTGCGGCGATCGATCAGGGGCTGGTGGAAAATGAACTGGACGTCGGCGTGTCGCTCTCCCATCTGTCGCATGCGGACGTCCAGCAGAGAACGTTGTGCATCGAACGGCTGGCGCGGGTGCGTCGATCCGCCAGTCGCAAGGTCCGGAAGACCGCCAGCCTGCGGGAAGTGGCGACGACGATCGCGGACGATGGCCTGTCGCGCATCACCGCGGCGCGCTGGCGTCGCGGCAAGACCTTCACGCCTGCCAAGGAGCGTTTTGTAGAAGTGCTGTCGCGAACGATCCGCTCGTCCGGCCTCGACATGCCGGACAACGATTCGGTACGCACATCGGAGCCATCGCGGCCTGCGGGCACCAGAAAGCGCTAACGGCATCCTGAATACGCGTGCGCCCCGAAACGGAGGCGGCGCAGACGCTCATGCTCGCCCGTGCACCCGGGATCATCCGGCGCCGCACACGGCACGCGGAATTCGGGCACGGGCGCTCGGACAACGGCGACGCATCGCGGTTCGACCTTCAACCAACCCGGCCGCTACGCGATCGCACCGCCACCGTCGACCAGCACCGTCGAGCCGGTCGCGTACGGGGTCGACGCGAGGTAGAACACGGCGTTCGCAACGTCCTCGGGTTGACCGACACGGCCGGCCGGCAAGCGCGCCGCGGCGCCTTCGTACATCCTGTCCCGCGCCTGCGCATCGAGCTTCGACCAGAGCGGCGTCGCGATCAGGCCCGGGGATACCGTATTCACCCGCACGGGCGACAGCTCGAGCGCCAGACCCCGCGCCAGCGATTCGAGCGCCGCGTTGATCGCGCCTTGCAGGACCGAGGTCTTGCTCGGCCGCACGCTCAGGAAGCCCGACACGAACGTCATCGATCCGCCCTGCCGAATGCGTACGGCCCGCGCGACGCGATAGGCGCCCCAGAACTTGCTGTCCATCGCCGCGTAGGCATCGGCGAGCGCGAGACCACGCACCGGCCCCGTGGGTGTCTGAGCGGCCGACACGACAACGTGGTCGAATTCGCCCGCCGATTCGAAAAATGCACGTACGCTCGTGTCGTCGGTCGTGTCCGTCACACCGGTTCGCACGCCGTGACCGATCCTCGCTGCGCTCGCCGCCAGTTTGGCCGCGTCGCGCGACGCGATCGTCACGCTCGCCCCGGCCGCCGCAAAGGCCCGCGCGGCCGCTTCGCCGATCCCGGAGCTTCCGCCGACCACCAGCACGTCTTGCCCATCGAATTTCATCGTTCGCTTCCTCCGATCAAAAGCGTGCTCGCGAGCGTGAAGCCGCGCCCGTCGCACGCACCAAATGTTCTGAATACCGCTTGCGGCCAAGGATGGCCGGCCGCCACGCCGAATCGCCGCTGTCGCCGGCGAAGCCGGCAAGCGTCATGGGTTTCGCGAGACGATTCGGCAGATCCGGTCATCCGTTCGGAATCCCAGGCTGCTCATCCGCTCCGAGCGTCGTCACAAATTCGACGGAAACCCCCGGGGCAATGGACACGAACAACTGAAGCTCATTGGACAACGGCACTTCACTCAGCGAGTAGTCGATCCGACTGCCGGAGAGTCGATCGATCAACGTCACCCATTCGCGGTGCGTGTCGACGCGAAGCGCAATGTGATCGATGCGCGGCGTGCTACGGCCTGCGTGCGCCGGTAGCGTTGCACGCGTGACATGAATCATCGGGCGGCTATCGAGGTACAACCAGTAGCCATCCACCGTGAACGGCGGTCGAGGCCCGGTATCGAGACCGACGACCTCATCGAAAAAGCGGCGTGTACCGTCAATGTCATCGGTAACGATGGTGGCGTGGTCGAAATGCATGCTTCGTGTCCATGCTGGAAAGCCTGGTACGCATTCTGTCGCACGTCGGTCGGTCTTGATAATTGGCTTCGCCATTGAATGATCTTCAATGACGACAAGAAGATGGGGGCCGCTGGTTGCCTTGGGGGTCCCGGTTTCGTCGCACGCCAGCGGATTCAAGAGACACGATGTCACCGCGACGCCATGCGTGCACGTCTTCGGCAATGTCGCGAACGGCATTCATGGCGCGGCCGGCGCAATGGGCACATGTGCACGGGCCGCGCGGGGCGCCCGATCCTACAGCCCCTGCGGCGCATCGCGCAGCACGGCGCGCAGCGCGGTATCGAACGGCGTCGCGTGATCGATCCCCGCGGCGCGCACGCTCGATGCGTCCAGGTGGCAGTCGTAGGGGCGCGGTGTCGTGTCGGTCGGCTGGTCGATTCGCATGAGCGCGGCGTCGATGCCGAGCGCGGCCGCGATCCGCTGCGCGATGTCGTACTTCGTCATCGGCTCCTCGCCCGACCAGTGACGAAGGCCCGTGATCGACGCACCCGCGAGATGGCGCAGCGTCAGGTCGCGGATGACGTCCGCGACATCCGGCGTATACGTCGGGTACCGGATCGCCCATGCGTCCATGCCGACGGCTTCGGCGCCAGGCTGCGCAGACGCGACGATCGCCGGCACGAGGCTCGTGACGGCCGATTCGCTCCAGTCGACGATCGGGCCGAAGAGCAGCGGCAGGCGCAGCACACATGACAGCGGCGACGCGGCGAGCAGGGCCGCCTCGCCTTCGAGCTTCGTGCGGCCGTAGATGTTCAGCGGGTTCGGTGCGGCGTCCTCGCGGTACGGCGCCGCCTTGCCGTCGAAAACGTAGTCGGTGGAGATGCCGAGCGTCCATGCGCCGTGGCGCGCAGCGAGCGCGCCGATGCGGGCCGGGGCCGTGACGTTGATCGCCCGCGCGCCGGCAGGGTCGCGTTCGCAGACATCCGGGCGGCGTTCGGCCGCGCAGATGATCACGGCGGCCGGTTGGCAAGTGGCGAAGAGGTGTTCGAGGGCCGGCTCGTCGAGGACGTCGAGTTCGGCGAGGTTTTCCGGGGGCAGCGCCAGGCGTTTGGCGCCGGCGCCTTGCGGGTTCCGGATCGTTGCGACGAGGTTCAGCGACGATTCGCGGGCCAGAGATGCGGCAACCGCGCGGCCGAGGAGGCCGGCGGCACCGATGAGGAGGACGGTCGGGAGGTCAGTCGACGAGGTCGGATTTGGCATGGGCGGTCATTCGGGTGACTGGGAAGTGCTCGAGGTCGCGTTCGACACTCGGGCCAGGGTCGCGGGGAGCATAGCCGAGTATGACAGCCAGTACATCGTGATGGCAGATCGGCAACCCCGCGACGGGCGCGTGTCACGCGCGTCACGTGCATCACGTGCGCCGCGGCCGGCGGCCGACGCTCGGCACGGCGCCCCCAGCCATCGGGATGACGACCGTCCTGCCGACGACGTCGACACGCCGCGCGGCCGCCCGCGCGCGCGGGCAATCCGCGGCGGCGCCACCTCACGAACCTCGCCCAAAAGCAAAGCCCGGTGCGCTTGCACGCACCGGGCCGTCACCTCTGCGGAAAACCGCGTCCCGCGTTACTTCCGGTCGAGCGAATACCGCCCCGGCCCGGTCAGTGCGAGCAACAGCAGCCCGCCGATGATGCTCACGTTCTTGTAGAAGTTGATCATCGCCATGTATTGCTCCATCCCCTGCAGCGCCCAGTAGCGATGGCCGATCAGCGCGGTCGCGAGCGTATAGGCGGCGAACACCAGTGCGAGCGGACGCGTATAGAAGCCGATCGCGATCAGCAGGCCACCGGCCAGCTCGACCGCCACCGCGATCGCGGCCGCCAGCTCGGGCGCAGGGTTCCCCGTCGACGCCATGTACGCGACCGTGCCCGAGAAGCCGCTCAGCTTCTGCCAGCCGAACAGCACGAACAGGATCATCAACAGCACGCGAGCCGCCAGCAGCAGCTCGTCCTTCTTCGACTCCAGTGAAACGTAACGCATGACAATCACCCTTGAATTGACGGTTTGATGCGTCCGGTGCCGATACGCGCCCAATCGGCACGCCAGGTCGGCAACGAACCACTCCTCGCACACTCGGACAGCAAGCCGGCTGGCCCGCCGCCGAAGAATCCGCCTGGTCGCGCCGCTCCCGGCGCGCTCCGGATCGGTTCTGGCGAAGCACGGATGCAGTCTACTGTCTCCCTGAGAATCATCAATCCTTCAAAACAAGATTCGCCGTCACAATCCAGTGGACAATCGAGCGAAACAAGGCCGCACGCAGCAGCCATGAATCCGGTCAGATGAATCTGCCGTTATGTTTCAAGGACATGAAAACCGCCCACTCATATCCGGCCTCCGTATCCAGTCGATATTGAAGCGCCAATTCGCGCTCACAGGCCACATCGAAATATCGCAATCGCGATTCGACGATACGTTATGTGTACAAACCTGCCATCAGTGAATTAATTTACAAATTCGACTTTCTTTCCAATCGGCGAAGGCCCTCCGTTCGGGGCAAAGACGTCCGGCCTGGAAATGCGTTTTGGCAAACGAAAACGTTTCACGGGCAAGCGGGTAGATGTCGTCCGCGGCGGATGCCGTCCCGTGGCAACGGTTTCAGCCCGATAGCTGCCGGTAAGAGCAACTTCCGCGCACTGTCGATCGATCCGGTGTTTAGCCGAGCAAGCGAAAAAACGATCAAACATTCATGCTTCCGGCAAGTTCTCGATTCCAGCAAAAAAATCCGTTAAAAAACACAATCAAAAATGATGCGTTTACGGCAAAAAATTGCAAACCTTTAACCCACCACTCCACCACGACATTTCCATCCACACTTTTCCCAACAATCATTACAAAAAATTACTAATTAATACGGATTTAAATATACGATAGCGCACGCCCTTACATTTCCCCGACATTCCCGTGACTCCCGGAACGCGTCGTTCCGGACACGGCCCGCAGGCCGTCGACAGCCGCTCGTCACGGGATCGCTTTTCAACCGGAGACCACCCATGGCAACGAACATGTCCGTGAACAACAGCGCGAACGCGAACAGCCTGTTGCAACAGGCGGCGCAATCGATCATCAACGGCTCGACCGGCAATGGGTCGATGGATGTCGGCTTGCTCGTCACGACGCTGGTGAACGCGAAGACGGCCGGCCGGGCCGCGGCGCTCGCGGCGTCGCAGCAGACCGGCACCACGCAGATTTCCGCATTCGGCGCGCTGTCGTCCGCGCTTGGCGCGCTCGAGACGGGCCTCACCACGCTGGCGAATGGCGCGCTGCAGTCGACGTTCACCGCGGTCGCGAGCGGCAAGGGCCTGACCGCGACGCCGAGTGCAGGCGCGGTTGCCGGCACCTACACGGTCGGCGTCACGCAGATCGCGACCGCGCAGGCGCTGGCTTCGTCGGGCTTCGACGGGAAGAAGGCGCTCGGCACCGGCACCCTGACGCTGTCGCTCGGCAACCAGTCGTTCAAAGTCGACGTCAACGGCACGAACAACACGCTGTCAGGCATCGCGGCCGCGATCAACTCCGCATCGAACAACCCGGGGGTCAGCGCGACGGTCATCAACGGCACCGACGGCGCGCACCTCGTGCTCGCGTCGTCGAAGACGGGCTCGGCAAGCACGATCAGCGTCGCGGTCGGCAACGTGGCCAACGACAACGGGCTGTCGAACCTCGGCGTCACGTCGACGGCCGACACGAAGGGCGGCCCGTCGAAGATCGACTCGGCGAACAGCGCGGCCGCATGGCGGCAAAGCGCCGTCGCGCAGGACGCGAAGTTCACGGTCAGCGGCATCGCGTCGACCAGCGCGAGCAACACGGTGACGGGCGTGCTGAACGGCGTCACGCTGAACTTGTCGGCGGCTGCGGTCAGCGCAACCGATACGCAGACGCTGACGATCAGCCCCGACACGAAGTCGCAGGCGGCCACGATCACGAATTTCGTGAACCAGTACAACGCCGTCGTCAAGACGATGGGCGCGCTGTCGAGCTACACGCCGGGGGCGAGCGCGCAGGGCGCGCTGATCGGCGACTCGACGCTGCACACGATCCGCAACGCCCTCGCGTCGACCATCGCGCGCGGCGTTCCCAACAAGAACGGCGACGGGCACACGAACCTGGCAGCGATCGGCGTCTCGCTCGAGAAGGACGGCACGCTGAGGGCCGACAGCGCGAAGCTCGACAGTGCGCTGACCAACAACCCGTCGGGGGTCGCGCACCTGTTCAACCCGACGAACGGGGTAGGCAAGCAACTGACCGACCAGATCGCGACCTTCACGAAGCGGGGCGGGATGATCGACCTGCGCACGAACGCGCTGGGCGCCGACCTGAAGCGCGTCACGCAGCAACAGACGAATCTGGCCGACTACGCCGCGCAACTGACCAAGCAGTACCAGGCGCAGTTCACGGCACTCAACGCGCTGATGGCCAAGATGAACTCGAACACGCAGTACCTGACGCGGCTGTTCGGCGGGGCCAACAGCAGCGGCACGCTGGCGAACAAGTGACGCGCGTCCGGGTCGACCGACGATCGTGGCGGCGGCCGCCGGTCAATGGATCGACCGGCTCGCGCCGCCGCGCACGGTGTCCCGCGTGGAAGCCTCATTCACGCACGCCCGGCAGTGCGCGAGCATGCGCCGGGTTCGGCTCCCCGTCTCGCACCGTCAACCCCGGACGGCAGCGCGCGCCCGATTACGCGGCGATCCTTCGCCGGAAATGCTCGGTGCCGGCCACGATCTTGTCGAGCACCGCATCGAGCGCCCAGAACCGCTCACGCACGTCGTAGTCGATCACGCGGCAACGGATCGACGCGAAGGTGCCGATTCGCTGGTGATAGAGCTTCGCGAGCGCCGGATACCCCAGCGCTTCCGACACCGCCGACACGACGAGGAACGTCGACAGTTCGTCGGCCAGCGCCGGATGCGACGCCCCTTGCGTGCGCAACCACCGGTACAGGTCCGGATGGAAATTGGTGAACACGCCGTTGAAGCCGGCGGACCCCGCCTTCATCGCGTCCCATGCAATCGCGGCGTTCGCGTTGAGGATCTTCAGCGGCGAGCCCTCGGCGAGCGCGACGCGCCGCTTCACCGTCTCCAGGTCGCAGCTCACATCCTTGAGCATCACGAACCGGCCCGTGTCGATGCACGCACGCAGTTCGTCATCCGACAGCAGCCGCCGGTAAGGCGCCGGGCACTCGTACAGCCCGAGCGGCAGATCCGACGGCAAGCGCGCGAGCAGCCGCTGCAGATGGTCGAGCAGCGCGGCACTGCCCTTGCGCTGCGGATCGAGTCGGTTGGTCACGAGCACGACGCCCTGCGCGCCCGATTCGGCCGCCGCGCGCAGCTCCTCGGCCTGCGCGTCGAGATCGTCGCTGATGTGCCCGGACGCGACGACCGGCACGCGCCCGGCCACCCGCTCGACCACGAAGCGCGCGAGTTCCGCGCGTTCGGCCAGGCTCAGGAACTGCATCTCGCTCGACTGCGCGACCGCGAACAACGCATCGGCGCCGTGCGCCAGATACCATTCGATGAGCCGTTCGAGCCCGGCGTAGTCGATCGCGCCGGCGTCGTCGAACGGCGTCAGCATCACCGGGACGATGCCCTCGATGGTCACGTTCGATTGCTGCGGGTGTTGCATCTGTTTCTCCTTGCTTCAGTGAATGCGTCGCGCATGCCGCGTGCTCAGGCCGGCAACGGCCCGGGCGCGGCGTTCGCGGCCTGCTCGGGAATCGGCTTGCGCACCAGCAGCAGGTACGCCATTGCACCGGCGAACGCGATCGCCGCGGCCGTCAGCAGCGCCGGCACGAACGACCACTTCTGCGCAATGATGCCCGTCAGGATCGGCGCGAGCGCGCCGCCGATGAAACCGCCGAAATTCTGGATCGCGCCGAGCGACGCAATGCGGCTCGGCGGCGCGGCTGCCGTCGCGAGCGCCCACGAGCAGGCCGACGCCGCGTTGGCGAGAAAGATCACGACCGAAATGCACGCGAGCGCCACCGTGTTGCTCTGCGCAAGCGCGGCGGGAATCGTGAACGCGACCATCCCGAGCATCGCGACCACCACCGCATTGCGCCGGCTCACGACCGGCGAACGGCTGCGGCGCGTGACCAGGTCCGACAGCCAGCCGGCCAGCAGCGAGCCGACGAACCCGCACAGGAATGGCACCGACGCGGCAAAGCCGGTGCGGATCAGGCTCATGTGCCGCTCCATCGTCAGGTAGCCCGGCAGCCAGGTGAGGTACACCCAGTTCAGGTACACGGAACCGAAATAGCCGATCAGCATCCCCCAGGTCGTGCCGTGCGAGAACAGGCCGCGCCATTCGGCGAACGTCAGTTTCGGCGCCGCGACCGTGCTTTGCGCGTCGGCGTCGAGGTAATTGCGCTCGGTGGCAGTCAGTTGCGCGCGCACCGGATCGCGATACAGCGCGAACCAGACGACGGCGACGACGAGACCGGCTGCGCCCGTCGCGATGAACGCCCAGCGCCAGTCCAATGACGCGACGAGGATCGACAGCAGCAACGGCGCGAGCGCGGTGCCGAGCGGCGACGCGGCGTTGAAAATGCCGGTCGGCGTGCCGCGTGCGCGCAGCGGAAACCAGTTGCTCACCACCCGCGCGGCCGACGGGAACTGCGGCGCCTCGCCGATGCCGAGCACGATGCGCGCGACGATGAACCAGCCAAAGGTCGACACGATGCCGGCCGCCGCTTGCGCGATCGACCACACGATCAGGCCGATTCCGAGCAGCCGGCGCGGCCCGATGCGGTCGACCAGCCCGCCGACCGGGAACTGGCACAGCGCGTAGCTCCACGAGAAGGCCGACAGCAGCAGCCCCATCTGTGCGAGCGACAGGCCGAGATCGGCGCGGATCGCCGAGCTTGCAACGGCCAGCGTGCCGCGATCGAGGTAGTTGACGATGCCGCTCACCATCAACAGCGCGAGCGCGATGCGTTGCCCGCGCCGGATACGCGGCGGGGCGGGCGGAACGGTCGGGGTTTCGTTCATTGCGGTTGTCTCCATGTCAGTGATATCGGCCGGTTCCGGCCTGTCCGTCTGATGCGGAATTCAAGGTTCCAGGCATGCCACTTCGTCGCGCGTCGGAATCGAGGTCTGAGCGCCGTGGCGCGTCACGCTGATCGCGGCGGCGCGCTGGCCGAAGCCGATCGCGTCGTCCATCGACGCACCGCCCGCGCGAGCGGCCGCGAACCCGCCGACGAACGTGTCGCCGGCCGCGGTCGTATCGACGGCGACCACCGACATCGCCCGCAGGCGGCCATTACCCGCACCGCCGCGCCAGCACACGCCGCGCGCGCCGAGCGTGACCAGCACGTTGCCCACGCCCTTCGCGCACAGCGCATCGGCGGCGCGCACGGCGGACGCATCGTCGCCGACGGCGATGCCGGTCAGCGATTCGGCCTCGGTTTCGTTGACGACGAGGTAGTCGACCCGTGCGAGCAGCGCGTCGAACAGCGGCTGCGCGGGCGCGGGATTGAGCAGCACCGGCGTGTGGTGCGCGCAGGCACAGGCGATGGCGCGCGCCACGGTGGCGACCGGCACTTCGAGCTGGCTCACGAGCATCGCCGCCCCGGCGATCGCGTCGCGCGCCGCGTCGATCCGGTCGGCATCGAGGCGCGCATTCGCGCCGGGCACGACGACGATGCTGTTCGCGCCGCCCTCGTCGACCGTGATCGTGGCCACCCCAGTGGCCGTACCGCCGATCCGCGCCAGATGCGTCACGTCGATGCCCTCTGCCGACAGCGCGTCGTGCAGGCGCGCGCCGAACGCGTCGTCGCCAACGCAGCCGATCATCGCGACCGACGCGCCCAGGCGCGCAGCCGCGACCGCCTGGTTCGCGCCCTTGCCGCCATGGACGGTCTGGAAATCGGTGCCGAGCAGCGTCTCGCCCGGCACCGGAAGGCGCGGCGCGCGTGTGACGAGGTCGATGTTCACGCTGCCGACGACGGCGATGCGCGGGGGAGTGGTGTCTCTCATTTCTGAATGTAATCGCTTACATTTGCGACGGATAAAAAGGCCGGAATGGCCGTCGTCGATGAAAATTTCACGATATGGATAGAATATGGGTCTGACATAATACGGAAGCACGTCAAGATAGCGCTTACATTCTCACAGGGTCGACCGGGAATGCAAGCGGCGCCACCACGAATCGAGGGTAAACATTGACGCATTTGACACCTTGTAGCGCTGCCGTCGCCGCTACGCCTGGAGACAGCCGATGAGCTCGCCCCCATCCCGCGCCGGCGCGCCCCGCGCGCGCCGCGGCAGCGGCCGCTCCGTGCTCGGCGATGTCGCGAAGCTGGCCGGCGTGTCGACCGCGACCGTTTCGCGCGTGTACAACGATCCCGGCAAGGTGTCGGCCGACGTGCAGCAGCGCGTGCGCGACGCGGCGCGCGCACTGAACTGGATCCCGAATGCGGCGGGCCGTGCGCTCGCGTCCACGCGCACCCACATCACGGGCGCGATCATTCCGACGCTCGACGACCAGGTGTTCGCCTCGCAGGTCGCGGGCATGCAGACGGTCATGGCCGAGCACGGCATCACGCTGTTCCTTGGCTGCTCGAACTACGATCCCGCGCAGGCGCTGGGCCAGGTGCGCGCGATGCTGTCGCGCGGCGTGGAAGCCGTGTCGCTCGTCGGCGAAGCGTATCCGCCTGAATTGTTCGAACTGCTTGCGATGCACCGCGTGCCATACGTCGTCACCTATGCGTATCGCGACGACAGCCCGCACTGCTGCATCGGCTTCGACAACCGCGCGGCGTTCGCGCAGCTCACCACTCACCTGCTCGACCTCGGCCACCGCGATTTCGCGATCATCATGCAGCCGTCCGCCGACAACGACCGCGTGCAGGCGCGCCTGCGCGGCATTCACGACACGCTGGCCGCGCGCGGGCTCGCGGTGCGCCCCGTCCATCAGCACGAAGGCGCGGCCACGATCGCATTCGGGCGGGCGAGCCTGCGCGCGATCGCCGACAGCGACGCGGCCACGCGGCCGACGGCCGTGATCTGCGGCAACGACGCGCTCGCGCTGGGCGCATTGCTCGAGGCGCAGGCGCTCGGCATCGACGTGCCCGCGCAATTGTCGATCACCGGCTTCGACGACATCGCGCTCGCGCGCGAGATCCAGCCGCCGCTGACGACGATGTGGGTCGACACCCACGCGATCGGGCGCCAGGCCGCGCAGGCGTTGCTCGACGCACTCGAGAACGGTGCAACGGGGCCGGGTCATGCGGTGCTGCCGGAGTTGCGCACGCGGGAATCGGCTGCGGCGCCGGCGCAGGTTCGAGCAGGACGTAAAAAATGACGATGCGCCGGGCGGCTTCGACTGCCCGGCCCGCCTGTCACTGCATCACATCGACCGGCAGCGTCTTGTCGAGATTGTCGTGCCACGCCTGGATGGTCTTCGGCACGTTTTTCTTCCACGCCGGCACGTTCGTGTAATAACGCATCCGGACGTTGTTCTTCGCGTCGAACACGAGCAGGCCGATCCACAGGTCATTCCCGCGGCGCATCACGATCGCCGCATTCGTCGTCGCGATGCCGCGCACCCAGTACGCATTCACGTGCGCGTTCAGCCCGTCGAGATCCTTCTCGTCGGCGCTGTAGTTGACGTTGTCGACGAGCGTCTGATAATCGGCGCCGAGCAGCTTGTGCGCGGTCGCGTTCTGCGTCGCGTCGTCGACGACCTTGAGGCTCAGCAGGTCGGCCGCCGGTTTGGCCTGGAACTGCGACGCCGTCACATACTGGCCGTCGTAGGAGACGCCCGAGCCCGCACCGCAGTCAAAATCCGCGCCGTGTTGCGTGACGCCGATGCGCCCGCCCTTCCGTTCGAAATCGAGCCGGCATTTGCCCTTGCGGTAGGTACCGCTGTCGCCGTGCAGCACGATGTCGCCATCGAGCCCGCCCGTATTCGCGCCGTTGTTGCCGCTCAGCTCGAAATGCACGTGCGGCGCCGTGCCGGTGAACGTCAGCACGCCGCCGAACGACGGGTTGTCGCTCGTCATGTACCACGTCTGCTGCCAGCGGTCGGCGGCCAGCGGCTTGCCGTTCAGGCTCGCGAGCCGTTCGCGGTAGCGATCGCCGAGGCACTGCGCGTCGTCGCCGCACCGGTCGCGCTGCTTGAGCCACTTCAACTGCGCGGCTTTCAGCGCGGCCGTATCGCCGCCTTTTCCGAGCGCCTGCTTCCACGCCGTCGCCAGGTCGCCGTCGAGCTTCGACAGCGCGGCGTCCGCGCAGATTGCCTTCTCGGTGGGCGAAGCGGCTTTCGCGCAGTCGAAGCCTGCGGCATGCGCGGCGAGCGGCAGCAGTGTCAGCAACGCGGCGGCCGCGACGGATCGCCGGTGCGTGTGCCGCACGGCACGGGCGGAAATCGCGGTTTGCCCGCGCGCATTCTTTGGGTTCTGGAGGGTCATCGGCTTGATCGTCGCTGGATCGCGCGCCTGTAGAAGCTACCTGCACGCGGCATTCGAGGTAAAAACGCCCGGCCCGGCATGCGGCGCATGCCGTTGCTCGCCGAAGCCTAACCCGAATGCGCGGCGCCGATCAATCGACGTTAGATGTCAGCGCAACCGTCGACGCAGCCACGCTGCATTGCACGATGCCGTCACGCAAGGTGGCTTCCACGGCGGCATCGATGAAGCCGATGAACACCATCACGCCGTCTCCTTCGCGCACGGCCAGCCCTTCGTCTTCCATCGACGAAAACCGGAGGCGCCGCGCGGCGACCTGGCACACGCGCGTGGCGACCGCGCCCTGCGCATCGGCCACGCGCACGATGCCCTTCGCGCGCAGGATCGTGCGCGGCAACGCCTTCAGCCATGCACGCAGCCGCGCCTTGTCGAGCACGTCCGGCGCGGCGACGGTAACGCTCGCGAACGCCGGCATCGCGTCATGTCCGATCGCCCGGTGCGAGCGCGCGAAACCCGCCGGCATCGCGCCACGATCGGGCACGGCCGCGTCGAACAGCAGCGCGAGCGGAATCTCGCCATGGCGCGCGGCGACGACGATGTCGGTCGGCGCCCACGCGCGCACGTCGCCGAGTACCGCGTCGCGCCGTTCCGGCGCAACGCGGTCGAGCTTGGTCACGACGATCGCGCCCGCGCCGTCGAGCTGGCGCTGCGCCATCGCGCCGACGAGCGGATCGGCGAGCGTGTCGCGCCACGCGAGCGCGTCGGCGACGACGAGCACCGACGTCAGCCGGAACGCACCGTTCAGCAGCCCGATCTGCGCGATCTTCGCGGGATCGGCCACGCCGCTCGCTTCGACGAGCAGCAGTTCGGGCCGCACGTCGCGCGTCGCGACGCGTGTCAGCGCATCGACGAGCGCGCCGCCGATCGTGCAGCAGATACAGCCGTTGTCGAGTTCGATCACGTCGTCGCCGCGCCCCCGCACGAGCCGCGCATCGATGTTCACCGCGCCGAAATCGTTGACGAGCACCGCGATGCGCCGGCCATGCGGCGCCTGCAGGATCGCGTTGACGACCGTCGTCTTGCCCGCGCCGAGATAGCCGCCGATCACCGCGAGGTCGATCGGCGCGGGCGCAGCCCCGGCGGACACGACGGCGTCGCCTTGCGCACTCATCGCGGCGACCGGAACACGCGCCCGCCGAGCACGGTGCCCCACACGTCGAGCTCCTTCAAACGTGCGGGCGCGCAGACCGACGGATCATCGTCGAGCACCGCGAAATCCGCGAACTTGCCGATCTCGATGCTGCCGACGAGATGATCCATCCGCAACGTATAGGCCGCGCCGAGCGTGATCGCATGCAGCGCGTCGTCAACCGCAAGCCGCTCGCCTTCGCCGAGCACGCGTCCGGACGCCGTCTCGCGCTGCACCGCGCACCATGCGGTGAACAGCGGATTGAGCGGCGTGATCGGCGCATCCGAATGCAAGGCGAACGGAATGCCGAGCCGCTGCGCGGAGCCGGCCGCATCCATCCGGTTCGCGCGATCGGGGCCGATGGTCTGGCCGTAATGCGCGTCCCCCCAGTAGTACAGATGATTCGCGAAGAAATTCACGCACATCCCGAGCGCGCGAACGCGCTTCAATTGCGCGGCGTCCGCCATCTGGCAATGCTGCAGCGTATGGCGATGATCGGGGCGCGGATGGCGCTCGAGCAGCGTCGCCATCGCGTCGAGCACGACGTCGGTCGCTTCGTCGCCGTTGGTATGCACGTGCAGTTGCAGCCCCGCGCGATGAAACGGCTCGAACACGTCGACGAGCTGGGCGGGCGGAATCAGCCACAGCCCGTTCGGCTGCCCGCCCGCGTAGCCGGGCCAGCGCACGCGCGCGGTGAAGCCCTGGATCGAGCCGTCGACGATGAACTTCACCGGCCCGAAATGCAGCTTGTCGGTATTGCGCTCGATCTCCGCGAGCACACTGTCGGCCGAGCGCGCCGGATTGCGCTGCGGCGCGAACGCCGGCACGATCCGCACCGGATAATCCGGATCGGCGGTGACGTCGCGCAGCGTGCGGTTGCCGTCGGCCGACAGGTCATTGACGAGATCGGTGGCCGTCGTCACGCCCGCGAGCTGCGCGACGCGCCCGAAATTCCAGACGGCGTGCGGCTTCTCGCTCGCGGAAATCGCGAGCTTGCCGCCGATCGTCTGATACACCGGCAGCATCGCCGCGAACTCCTGCAGCTCGCCGGTCGGGCGGCCGTCGGCATCGCGCGTCACGCCGTCGATGTCGGTGTCCTCGTCGATGCCCGCGCGCGCGAGCATCGCGCCGTTCACGTTCATCAGGTGCACGCTCGCATGCAGGATCGCGATCGGCCGCTGCGCCGATACGCGGTCGAGTTCGTGCGCGGTCAGCCGCGCGGTGCCGAAGAAGATCGGATCGAAGCCCCACGCGAGCAGCGGCCCGTCGTCGGTCATCGCGCGCTCGGCTTCCGCGAGCCGTTCGAGCACCGCGTCGAGCGAGCGCAGCCCCGGCCACAGCGTGCCGTCGGGGCCGCGCCGGTCGTAGTAGCCGACGTACACGGCGTCCCACATCGCGCCTTCCATCAGGTGGCAATGCCCTTCGACGAGCCCCGGCATCAGCACCTTGTCGCGCAGCGTGTCGTCGGTCGTGCATGCACCGAACCGCGCGTGCCACGTGGCCGCGTCGGCGGCATCGCCGACCGCGAGGATGCGGCCGTCGCGCACGGCGACGTGCGTGGCCGACGGCTGCGCCGGGTTCATCGTCAGGATGCGGCGCGCCGTGAACACCGTCACGGGCGCGGCCGGGGTTGCGGATGCTGGCATGGGATGAGGCTCTCCTTGCGGCGGAACGCCGACGCGTCAGGATACGGCGTATTGCTTCACGGGACGGCCATGCAGCATCGCATGCACGGCCGCGACGACGAGCACGTTGACGACGAGGCACACGAGGCCGAGGTTGATGCCGCCGAAGTCGACATGGAGCACGTAGAAGATCATCGCGAGCACCTGGCCGCAGATCATCCCGGCCCCGACCGCGACAGGCCGCACCCGGCGCCCCGCGAGCAGGATCAGCACGCCCGGCAGGAACTGCGTGACGCCGTAGTACGTGGTGTTGATCAGCGTGAGCATCAGGTTCGGCGTGAGCATCGTGGTCGCGATCGACAGCAGCAGGTAGCCGACGATCACGTATTTCGCCGCACGCTTCTGGCGCGACTCGGGCAGGTTCGGCATCAGGTTGCGCGTGACGATCGGCCCGATCGCGAGGCAGATGCCGGCCAGCACGAGCAGCCCCGACAGCGCGGCGCCGGCCGCGACGAGGCCGATCAGCCAGCCGGGCAACAGGTGCGTGACGGCGGCGAAGAACGCGTCGTTCGGCGACGCGAGCGTGAGGTTCGCGGTGATCGCGTAGTACGACGCGATCACGAGGAACGGATACATCAGCATGTACAGCGGCATCACGACCTGCGTGCGCCGGATCGCGTCCGGCCCGCGCGCGGTGAAGAAATTCTGCGCGGCGAACGGCATCAGGTAGAAGCCGAGCGACTGGAACAGCATCGTGCTCATCGAGAAGCGCAGCTGCGATCCGCTCATCGTGTTGCTGACCTGCCGGCTCGCGGCGTCGAACACCGGATGCACGCCGCCCACCTGCCACGCGACGGCCACGCCCGTCACGACGATCGCGAGCAGCATCAGGATGTCCTTCAGGATCGCGATGTACGCCGACGCGCGCACGCCGGAGATCGCGATATAGGTGAACGCGAGCGCCGCGCACACGAGGATCAGGTACAGCGGCTCGACGTGCCAGCCGAGCCCCTTGAGCGCCGCGACGAGCCCGGTGAACTGCAGCTGCCCCCACGGGATCAGGAACAGGATCGATGCGCACGCAACGACCAGCTCGAGCCCGCGGCTGCGGTAATGGCCCTTGAACAGGTCGGGCAGCGTGATCGCATTGTGGCGCTTGCCGGTCTCCCAGATCTTCGGGCCGACGAAATAGCCGATCGGGTAGGCGAGCAGGATGTAGCCGAGGAACCACACGCCGTAGGTCGGCCCTTTCGCGTAGATGCCGCCGGGGAAGCCGACCATCGTGCCGATGCTGTAGATCTCGCCGGCGGTCAGGAAGAACACGAGCGCCGTGCCGAACTGGCGCGACGCGACGAAGAAGTCATGCACGCTCTGCTTGCCGCGGCCGCGGCCGGAACGGATGGCGAGATAGAGCGACAGCGCGATCAGCGCGGCGAAGACGACCGTGGACATGCGCACCTCTGCGAAGGAAAGGAATGCGTAGGGTTCGCCGGAAAGCGCGGGCGGCCGGCGGTCCGCGAGAAGCGGATGCGTGCGCTAGGCGGCGCCGCTCGCGCGGCGGTCGAACAGCATCCAGCACGCGAACAGGCAGCCGGACGTCAGCACGAACCACGCGAAGATCCACATGAAGATGAACGGCACGCCCAGCACGTAGCGGTCCTGCGCGGCCGCCCACGGCAGCACGCCGATCACGCCGAGATACGGAATACCGATGCCGATCAGGTACCTGAGCATGCGTGTCTCCTTGAAAGCGGGTTCGTACGGAAGGGTCGTACGCGGGGGCGGCGGATATCGCCTGTACGACATCCGGGCTCGAATCCAGTATTCGAAGACAAAAAGGCGCGGGATAGTGCCAGACGCGGGCAATCGCTTGGGCCAGTGGCCCATTGCCCGGTCAACGCGGCAACGATCGAAGCGGCAACCCGACTCCGCTCGGTCGCGGCCAGCGCCCACCGGTCATGACCCGGTCCGGCGTCAGCCGCTAAACGGCATCAGCTCGTAACTCGTGCTCCGGCCGCCGGACGACGAGCGGCGCAGCACGCCGTGCTCGACGAGCTCGGTAATGTCGCGCAGCGCGGTGTCTTGCGAGCATTTCGCCAGCGCCGCCCACTTGGTGGTGGTCAGCTTCCCCTCGAAGCCGTCGAGCAGGCGATTCATCACCTTCACCTGGCGTTCGTTCATCGCGAAGCCCGCGCAGCGCTGCCAGAAGCGCGCCTTGACCAGCACCGCGTCGAGCGTCGTGTGCGCGTGGTCGATGGCCCTGCCGAGCGCGGTCAGGAACCACGCGAGCCATTCCGTGACGTCGAGCGAGCCGCGCTGCGTCCGCTCCAGCACGTCGTAATACGCGTTGCGCTCGCGCTGGATTTGCGCCGACAGGCTGTAGAAGCGCTGCGGACTGCGGTCGGCGCGCGCGAGGACCAGATCCCCGAGCGCGCGTGCAATCCGGCCGTTGCCGTCATCGAACGGATGGAGCGTGACGAACCACAGGTGAGCGAGGCCGGCCCGGATCAGCAACGGCTCGACCGGCTCCGCATTGAGCCACGCGAGAAAGCGGGCGATCTCGCCGGCGAGGCGCGCGGCGGGCGGCGCCTCGAAATGCACGCGCTGCCGCCCGATCGGGCCGGACACGACCTGCATGGGCCCGGTGGCGTCGGTGCGCCAGCCGCCGACCGTGATCCGCGACATCCCCGAATAGCCGGTCGGAAACAGCGCCGCATGCCACCCGAACAGACGGGCGTCCGTGACCGGTGCCGTCGCGTGGGCGGTCGCGTCCAGCACCATGTCGACCACGCCCTCGACGTGACGATCGACCGGCGCCAGCGCGCCGATATCGACGCCGAGCCGGCGCGCGATCGACGACCGCACCGACGCCACGTTCAGGCTTTCGCCCTCGATCGCGCTGGTCTTGACGACGTCCTCCGTCAACGCGGCGAGGCTGGCCTCGTCGCGCAGCGCCAGGCCGACATCCGCCAGCCGCCCGGCCAGCATGCCTTGCGCCCAGCTGACGTCGGCGAGTGGCGTCGCCAGTGCAGGGAGATCGAAGCGCCACGCGGGCCAGTCGGCCGACTCCCAGATGTCGGTGTAATCTCCGCTCATGATGCGGAGATTATCCCACCGATTCACCGCATGACTCAATATTCTCCGCAAATCATGCGGAGAATAGCACCCCCATTCCCCGCAAACCGGCCCGCTACCGCGCCCGGCCCGCCCCGCCCTTCGCGGCCGGCGCCGCGTCGCCGAGCCGTTCCGCGAGAAACCCAATGAACGTGCGCAGCGTGACGAACCCTTCCCGATGCTGCGGAAACACCGCATTGAGCGTGATCGGCGACGGTGCGTACGCGTCGAGCACCGGCACCAGCGCGCCGCTGTCGAGCGCCCCGCCGACGATGAAATCCGGCAGCAGCGCGATGCCGAGCCCTGCGATCGCCGCGTCGCGCACCACCTCGCCGTTGTTCGCGACCAGCGGCCCCTGTACGTCGAACGTGCGCGCCGCGCCGTCGACGCGGAATTCCCAGCCGATGCGCCGCTCGCGCCCGTACAGCACGCACGTATGGCCGGCGAGATCGGCCGGCGTCTGCGGCGTGCCCTGCCGCTTCAGATAGGCGGGGCTCGCGCACGCAATCATTCGCCACGCGCCGAGCGGGCGCGCGATCAGCGTCGAATCCTCGAGCGAGCCGATCCGCAGCACGAGATCGAAGCCCTCGCCGATCAGGTCGACGCGCCGGTCGGTCAGGTCGAGGTTCAGCCGCACGGCCGGGTGCGCGGACAGGAATTCGGCGATCAGCGGCGACACGTGCGTGATCCCGAACGACAGCGGCGCGCTGATTTTCAGCGACCCGTGCAGCTCGGTGCTGCGCACCGACATCGCCTGCTCGGCGTCGGCGATCTCCGCGAGGATCCGCTGCGCCCGCGCATAGAACTCCTGACCCGATTCGGTCACCGCGAGGTTGCGCGTGTTCCGGTGCAGCAGCCGCACGCCGAGCGACGCCTCCAGCGCCATCGTGCGCCGGCTGACGAACTGCTTGGACAGCATCAGCTGGTCGGCCGCCGCCGTGAAGCTGCCCGCATCGACCGTCGCGACGAAGATCCTGAGATCGTTCAGTTCCATATTGTCCACTCCATAGCGACAGTCATTATCTCTACAGCCATTTATTTGTCAAATCGATTGACCTAAGATTCATCTCAACGAACGGCCGGGCCCACTTCCGAGGTCCGGCGTCTTGAGGAACAAAAATCATGATCGAAATCCGTGCAGCAAACCAACGTGGCCGTGCGGAGCATGGCTGGCTCAGCTCCCGTCATACGTTTTCGTTCGCGAACTACTACGATCCGAAGCAAGTCGGCTTCTCCGACCTGCTGGTGATCAACGACGACCGCGTCGCCCCGGGCCGCGGCTTCGGCACGCACCCGCACCGCGACATGGAAATCCTGTCGTACGTGCTCGACGGCGCGCTGGAACACAAGGACTCGATGGGCACCGGTTCGGTGATCGTGCCGGGCGACGTGCAGCTGATGAGCGCCGGCACCGGCGTGCGCCACAGCGAGTTCAACCACTCGCCGGAACTGCCGGTCCACTTCCTGCAGATCTGGGTCGGGCCGGCCGAAAAGGGTGCCGAGCCGCGTTATCAGCAGACGAACGTCACGGCCGACGACAAGCGCGGCAAGCTCGCCCTCGTCGTCTCGCCGAACGGCGACGCCGGTTCGCTGAAGATCCGGCAGGACACGCGGATCTACGCGGGCTTGTTCGACGGCGATGAACGCGCGACGCTGGAACTGGCGCCGAACCGCTTTGCCTACGTGCACGTGGCACGCGGCAGCGTGACGGTCAACGGCGTGACGCTCGGCGAAGGCGACGGCGTGCGCATCCGCGACGAACAGGCGCTGACGGTCGCCGACGGGAAGGATGCCGAAGTGCTGGTGTTCGACCTGCGTCCGGTCGAAGTAACGGCCGAATGGGCATGACGCCCGTTCGGGAAACCGGGCCCCGCTGAACGCGGGGCCCTTTTAATCGGAGATTCGCAACATGGCCAAGGTACTCGTTCTTTACTACTCGTCCTACGGGCACGTCGAAACGATGGCGCAGCACATCGCGGAAGGCGCGAAATCGGTGGCCGGCGTCGAGGTCACGCTCAAGCGCGTGCCGGAAACGATTCCCGTCGACCAGGCCCGCGCGATCGGCGTGAAGGTCGACCAGGCCGCACCGGTCGCCACGGTGGACGAACTCGCCGACTACGATGCGATCATCTTCGGCACGCCGACCCGCTTCGGCAACATGGCCGGCCAGATGCGCACGTTCCTCGACCAGACCGGCGGCCTGTGGATGAAGGGCGCGCTCGTCGGCAAGATCGGCAGCGTGTTCGCGTCGACCGGCACGCAGCACGGCGGCCAGGAAACGACGATCACGTCGTTCCACACCACGCTGCTGCACCACGGGATGGTGATCGTCGGTGTGCCGTACGCCTGCAGCGGCCTCGTCAACATGAACGAAATCACCGGCGGCACGCCGTACGGCGCGACCACGCTCGCGGGCGCGGACGGCAGCCGCCAGCCGAGCGCGAACGAGCTCGATATCGCGCGCTACCAGGGCAAGCACGTCGCGGAAATCGCGAGCAAGCTCGCGTCCTAACGCGACGGCCCGGCGGTTCGGGCCGCCCCGCACATGCGCGAACGGCGCCGGTCGATCCGGCGCCGTTCGCGCTGTGCCGAGGTTCCGGCCGTTACTGGCCCGATGCCGGGGCGGCCGGCGCCGCCTTCATCGCGGGCGCCTTCTGCGCGGCGTTCTGCGGATAGTTGCTCTGGTCGTTGGTCAACCGGTAGCCGCTGCCCGTGCCGATCGCCTTCAGGTCCGACGCATGCCGCGCCCGGGCGGCCTTGCGGGCCGCCTTCTTCTGCGCCTTGTCGAGTTGCTTCTGCGTCGGCGCGGACGCCGGATCCTGCGCGTATGCCGCCGGCGCGGCGGTCAACAGCAGACCGAACGACGCCGTTACTGCTACTGCCACCGATACCACGCGAGACTGCTTCATGGCCGGATCTCCTTGTCGATTGTTGATAGTGGGTCGAACACCGGCGCGCACGCGACCGCTTGCGACATCGGCGCCGTTGCAACGTTAGCCGATCAGTATTCCGTTGTCCGTGTGCGTTCCTGAATTCTCCTGATAACGGCCACGATACATGCACACCGCGAGTGCCGCCGTTTCGGCGCCGCGCCGGCGCCATCAGGGAAACCGATAACCCGGCCTCGCCCGCCCTAGCCGGCGCTCAGATCCAGCGCGACAGCACCGGCAGCAGGATCGGCACGACGAAGGCCGTCAGCACGCCGTTCAGCCCCATCCCGAGCCCGGCGAACGCGCCGGCTTCCTCGCTGACCTGGAACGCGCGCGCGGTGCCGATCCCGTGCGACGCGACGCCGAGCGCGAAGCCGCGCACGGCCGGTTCGTCGACCCGCAGCGCATTGAGGATCCCGCGTGCGCACACCGCGCCGAAAATCCCGGTCGAGATCACGAGCACGGCAGTGAGCGACGGAATCCCGCCGATTTCGGCCGCGACGGCCATCGCGATCGGCGTCGTCGCCGATTTCGGTGCAAGCGACGCGATCGTCTGGTGCGACGCGCCGAACAGCGCCGCGATGCCCACCGCCGACACGATCGCGGTCAGCGAACCCGCGAGCAGGCCGACCAGCAGCGGCACCGCGGCGCGGCGCAGCTTCGACCACTGGCGGTACAGCGGCAGCGCGAGCGCGACGGTCGCGGGGCCGAGCAGGAAGTGGACGAACTGCGCGCCTTCGAAATACGTCGGATACGGCGTGCGGGTGATCGTCAGCAGCACGACGATCAGCGCGACCGCGATCAGCACCGGGTTCGCGAGCGGGTTGAAGCGCGCCCGCGCATAGACGGCCTGCGCGAACAGATAGGCGATCAGCGTGATGGTCAGGCCCAGCAGCGGGGTCGCGGCGAGATAGACCCAGATCGCGCCGAGTGTCGGAAAGGCCGTCATCGCGTGCCCTCCGCCGCGCCGCCCGCGCGCCGCTGGCGCCGCAGCAGCGCGCGCGTGACGAGCGCGGTCACGGCGATCGCGAGCGTGGTGCTCACCGCCAGCGCGACGACGACCGCGACCGCATCGCCGCGCACGCGGTCGGCCGACACCATAATGCCGACGCCAGCCGGCACGAACAGCAGCGACAGGTGGCGCAGCAGCTCGAGCGCGGTCGGCTCGATCGCGTCGGCCACCTGCGGGCGCAGCATCACGAAGCCGAACAGCAGCAGCATGCCGATCACCGGGCCCGGCACCGGCAAGCCGAACAGGTAGGACACGCCTTCCCCGAGACACTGGAAGGTCAGCAAGACCGCGAACGCCTGCAGCATGAACCGCTTCTCCCGAACGGGGCCGCGCTGCCGGGCGGCCGCGCGACCGATGGCCGGCGGCTTGCGGCGCCGGCGTGAACGATACGCGCGATCGTACCAACTTCACGCGCGATCGAACATCGCCGCGTGCGGCTGCGGGAAGACACCACCGGGTGCACGGCGTGCGGCCTCCCGCCGCCACGCATCATCCCGGCACCGGTTCGGCCGACATCGCCCTGCCCGGGTCGTGCGCGTTGCCGGCTACGCCGGCCACGGGCAGCGTGACCGTCACGGTCGTGCCCCGCCACGGGGCGCTGCGCACGTGGATCTCGCCGCGGTGCCGGTCGACGACCGCCTTCGCGAACGCCATGCCGAGCCCGACACCCTTCGTGTCGGGCTGTCCCGGCAGACGAAAGCGCCGGTAACGCTCGAACAGGCGCGCCTGATCCTCGGCCGCGATCCCGTAGCCGTCATCGCGAATCACGCAGCGTACCGAAGCACCGTCGTCCGCCAGTTCGACGCTGCACGCGATGCGAGTATGCGCCGCGCTGTAGTCGACCGCGTTCCCCAGCAGATTGACCAGCGCACGCGACAGCAGCGCCGGATCGCCATGCACGAGCGCGTCGTCGCACGACGGGACGTCCTCGATCGCGATGTGCTTGTCACGCGCACGCGGCCAGATTTCGTCGCGCGCGTGATTCATCAGGTCGGCCACGTTGACGAGCTCCGACGCGTACTCGCCCGCCTCGGCCCGCGACACCTGCGCGAAACCGTCCGCCATCGCGAGCGTATGACGCGCCAGCCCGCCGATCTCGTGAAGACGCTCGCGCAGCGCGCAGTCGGGCGGGCACGCGGCAGGCGCGTTCACCAGCACGATGACCGACGTGAGCGGCGCACGCATGTCGTGCGAGAACAGCGTCAGCATGTCGTTGCGCTGCCGCTCGAGCAGCGTGCGATGGACGTAGGCGCCGCGCAGCGCGTCCAGTGCATCGTTCACGTGCGCGATCTCGGGGCTCGTGCCCGGAATCCGGACGATCGGCGATACGTCGCCCTCGCTCAACGCGACGATGCGCCGGCTCAGCGCATCGAGCGGTTTCGACAGCGTCCGCTGCGTGCCGCGCACGAGCAGGAACAGGATCGCGATGCAACACGCCGCCTCGGCGCCGGACAGCGTCATCCGGACGCGCGCCGCATCGCGCAGCGTCACCGCGCGCGCCCGCGTGAGGTCGAGCACGTGATCGCGCAACCGCGCCGATGCGTCGAGGTCGCGCATGATCCGCGACGCGAAATCCTCCGCGTTCATCGCATAGGTGCCCGTGCGCCCTGCGCGAAGCGTCGTCGCCACGAGCGGCAGGAAGCTGCCGTCCATCGTGTCGTTCAACCGGGCCAGGTCATTCGACAGCATCGCGTCGTCGAGCGTCGGTGCGATCGCGCCGGCGATCAGTGCGCGGAGCTGCACGATGCGCCCGCGCATCTGGAGGATGCGCGCCAGCCGGTCGTTGTCGAGCGCCTCATTCCTCACCAGCGGCGCGACGAACAGCGCGCCCAGCCGGCCGGTGTATTCGCGCAGGTCGCCCAGCAGGCGCGCGAGGACCAGCGCGCCGGCCGTGTCCGGATGACGCATCGCCGTCCCGGCCATCACGACGCCGGTCAGCGCCGCCAGATCGTCGGCGGCCGCGAACATGCGGTCCTGCGCGGCCTGCACCTGCCACGTCGCACGCGCCGCCGCGGGCCGCGCGGCGAGCGCATCGACTTCGCCGCGCGCGCCGGCCAGCCCGGCGCGTAGCGACGCGAGCGCGTGCAGCGCGGCCCCGCGCTCGGATGCCCCGAGCGCCTCCGCCCGCGTGAGGTCGTCTCGCAGCGCATCGAGCGCCTGGTCCGTGCGCGCGCGCGCATCGCGCACGGCCTGCGCTTCCTTGGCCGAATCGCGCCGCCGCAGCGCCAGCAACCGGTTGGCGGGCCAGCGTTCGGCCGAGATCCGGTTCGACGCGATCATCACGCACTCGACCAGCGCGAAATCGCGCAGGTCGAGCATCCCGTGCCGATACTGCCGATAGCTTTCCCACAGATTCGTGCCGCACGCGACTGCCGTCAGCATCACGACGAGCACGAAGCCGGCACGCATCCGCTGCCGGATGGAGAGGCCGCGGAGGTTCACGATGCCGGCTCGATGCGCACCGGATGCGCGCAGCCTTCCCCATCGGACGAACGCGCCGCCCCGGCCGACGCGAGGTGCCGACCGGCGTCATGCGCCGCGGACCGCGTGGGCCCTGCCGCGGCCGCCCTCGCCCCGCTAGATCGCACACCATTCTCCCGATGATTCGTCCGCGACGCTTCCGCTGCCGCGACAGGACGCGACGGCGACCTGTGCGTCGTGCCGTCGCGCATGACGCGTGCCGGGCTCCGCGAGCGGCGACGTCCCGACCGCGCGCTTGCCGGCACGCGCCGGCAGCCGGCAGGCGACGCACACGGGATGCCGGCGCAGCGCGTGGCGGTAGGTGATGAACGCCGCGCCGCAATCCCGGCATCGGGCGATGTCGAGCACGCCGGCGTCGACGAAGCGCACCAGCATCCAGGCGCGTGTCAGGTCCAGCGGCAACGCGCGGCACGCGGCATCGCCCTGTTCGGCATACAGCGTATAGGCCTTGACGAGCGCCTCGAGTCGCGTGCAGCCCGCCTGGTTGCGCAGGAAGCGATAGATGCTGTGGAACAGCGATGCATGAAGGTTCGCGAACCACGTCATGTACCAGTCGATCGACGACGGCAGCAACCCCTTCGGCGCGGCCACGCCGCGCACTTCGCGATACAGCCGCACGAGCCGGTCGCGCGGCAATCCGCACTCGATTTCCAGCATCTGCAGCCGCGCGCCGAGCCGGATCAGCGCCGCCGCGTGCATCGTCAGTTGCGCGTCGTCCGCGAGGCCATGTCGCCCTGCCCGGCCGTTCACGATGTTTCCTCGTTGGGTAGCGCAAGGCCGGCCAGCACCATCGCGGTATGCACGCGCACGAGATCGACCGGCGGCGTCGCGCGGGTCAGCGCCGACAGCACACAGTACCGGCCCGGCCGCAATGCGCAGATCAACTGCCCCGCGGACGCGAGCTCGTTCATGTGCTTCATCGACAGCGCGGCCAGCGCGGCGGCGACATCGGCGGTCACACCCAGGCGGAACATGCCGGTTGCGCGATCCGACTGCAGCAGTCGCTGCGCAAGCCAGAGATACGACATGTTCAGTTCCCACATTGCATCGCTGTCGTTGGCAACCTTCATCGTTCACCTCGATTCATGCGCGATCAGGATCAATGATTCATCGTCAAAATGCGTGCTGATAATCCCGTTATGACGAACCGTTAATTTTTTTCGTTCGGCATGAATAACCGAAATTCACGGTTGCCGAACGACGCACATCGTGTGCGTGCAGCGCGCCGTCATTCAATCCTGTAGAGGGCCGCTTGCTTCGTCGCTCGCATCGCCGCGATGCCGGCGACGCATCGAATGGCGTGCCTGCATTCACCTGCATTGCGAACTGTCGTGATTGAGTCTCGGCGATATTCCGCTGAATGTAAATGCGACGTTAGACGCAAGACAGATGCAGGACAAAAGCGACTTTAGTATTAAGACTTTCGTCTTGTACAATCCGGTTCGTTCGTGTCGGCCCGACTCCGGATTCACTTATTCAAGCATCCTCATGAAAATTCTGATCGTCGACGATCACGCGATCCTGCGGGATGGCGTGGAGATGCTGCTGCGCCAGGGTGACGACGACACGGTCGTCGTCCAGGCGAGCAGCGCCGATGATGCGGTGCGGCTGCTCGACGATCACACCGACCTCGACGCCATCGTGCTCGACCTGAAGCTGCAGGGCATGGACGGCCTCGACGCCCTCGCTGTCTTCGCGACGATGCGCCCGGGGCTGCCGGTCATCGTGCTGTCGTCGTCCGAGGATCCCGGCGCCGTGCGCAGCGCGTTCGCGCAGGGCGCGATGGGTTACGTGCCGAAGTCCGCCAGCCCGCGCACGCTGCTGTCCGCGATCCGGATCGCCCTCAACGGCGAACGCTACGTACCGCCGCTCGTGCTCGACGACCCCGCGCTGCAGCATCAGGACGGTGCCGCAGCAGCACGCGGTTCGATGCTGACGCAACGACAGATCGAAGTGCTGCGCTATCTCGCGGAAGGCGTGCCGAACAAGGTCATCGCCGACAAGCTGGGCCTGTCCGAAAAGACCATCAAGGCGCACATCACCGCGATCTTCAAGGCGCTGAACGTCATCAACCGCACCCAGGCAGCGGCAGCCGGCAGGAAGGCAGGGCTCATCTGACCCGACGCCGGCTCGCGTCGCGACATTGCCATGCCGGCGCGGAACGCCTAAATTTTCCTCATTGTCCCCGCCCGTTCGAGGAGCGTGCGCATGACGCATGTCGACGAGCCGCCCGACGCGCCGGCCGACCATGAAGTCCCGTTCGACCTCGCCGCCGACGTGATCGCGCGCTGGCAGCGCCTCGTCGACCTGATGGCGGAAATCGTCGGCGTGCCGGCCGGGCTGATCATGCGCAACGTCGGCCGCGACATCCAGGTGCTGGTGGCGAGCCGCAACACCGGCAATCCATTCTATCCGGGCGAATCGGCCGAACTGCACGGCTCCGGGCTTTACTGCGAAGCGGTCATCGCGAGCGGCGCTACGCTGGTCGTGCCGGATGCGCGGCAATCCGCGCAGTGGCGCAACAATCCGGACCTGCGCGTCAACATGGTCTCGTACCTCGGCCTGCCGATCCGCTGGCCCGACAACACGCCGTTCGGCACGATCTGCCTGCTCGACTGCAAGGAGAATGCGTATTCGGAGCGCTACATCCGGCTCGTCGAGGAATTCCGCGACCAGATCGAGATGCAGTTGCAACTGATCCGCGCGCAACGGATCGCCGAACGCGAACGCCAGCGCGCCGCGCAGCTGGCCGAGAACTTCCGCCGGCAAAAGGATCTCGCGACGGAGGCCGTGCACGTCAAGTCGAGCTTTCTCGCGGCCGCGAGCCATGACCTGCGTCAGCCCGTCCACGCGTTGAGCCTGTTCGTCGGCGCGTTGCGGCACGTGCCGATGCCGGCCGACGGCACGCTGCTCGTCGATCGCATCGACCAGTCCGTCAACGCGATGGACGCGCTGTTCACCGCGATCCTCGACATCTCGCGGCTCGATGCGGGCGTCGTGCCCGTCCATCGCCGGCCGTTCGCGATCGGCGCAGTGCTGGAGCGCGTGTGCCGCGAAGTCGCCGCCGACGCGCACGGGAAAGGCTTGTCGCTGTCGTACGTGCGCAGCACGGCCGTGGTCGATTCCGATCCCGTGCTGATCGAGCGCATCGCGCGCAACCTGCTGTCGAATGCGGTGCGCTATACCGACACCGGACGCATCGTCGTCGGCTGCAGGCGCACGCGCCAGCACGTTCGCCTGCAATTCATCGACACCGGGCGCGGCATTCCGGCCGACCAGCAGGCGCGCGTATTCGACGACTACTACCAGTTGCGCCGTCGCGGCGACGAGCCCGAACGGGGCGTCGGCCTCGGGCTGGCGATCGTGCGGCGCCTCGCGGGGCTGCTCGACTGTCCGCTGACGCTGCGCTCCGAACCCGGGCGGGGCTCATGCTTCGAACTGCAGCTGGTGCGGCTGGACACGGCCGTGCAGCCGGGCGCCGCCGCCGACGAGATCGCCGTCGACGAGACGACGGCCGCCGCGCACCTCGTGGTCGTGATCGACGACGAAAGCGCGATCCGCGCCGGCATGTCGATGCTGCTCGAGCGCTGGGGCTACCAGGTCGTCACGGCCGCGTCGGTCGATGACGCGATCGCGTGCCTGGCATCGTGCGAGGTACGGCCGACCCTGCTGATCTGCGACCTGCACCTGCACGGCGACCAGAACGGCATCGCTGCGATCGCGCGCATTCGCGACGAGTACAACACGGCGATTCCCGCGATGCTGATCACGGGCGACACGACCGCGCGACGGCCCGGCCGGCTGAAGCACGGCGGGTTCGTGCTGCTGCACAAGCCGGTGCCGAGCGACAAGCTGCGCGCGGCGATGGCGCGCCTGCTGCATGCGCAGGCCCCCGGGCAGCAGCGCCGGGCCGACGCGGGATAGTCGGCGGCGCACCGGCGGCATACAAAAACGGCGGGCATCTGCCCGCCGCCGAGTCTTCTCACGCGCACCGTGTGAAGCGCGGCGCACGTGCGGGCCCTCGCTTACTTCAACCGCGTCGCGATCTCGTTCGCCATCGCCTTCGTCGCGGCTTTCGTCGGCGCATCCGTGGCCAGCGCATTCAGCAGGCCGAAATCGTGAATGGTGCCGTCGTAGCGCGTGGTCGTCGCATCGACACCCGCCGCGTCGAGCTTGCGGCCGTACGCTTCACCTTCGTCACGCAGCACGTCGAACTGCGCGACCTGGATCAGCGCGGGCGGCAGGCCCTTCAACTGCGCGGTGCTCGCGCGCAGCGGCGACGCGTAGATCTCGTTGCGTTGCGCTTCGTTCTTCGTATAGGCGTCCCAGAACCACTTCATCATCGGCCGCGTCAGGAAGTGTCCTTGCTGATACGCGTTGTACGAGCCCGTGTTGAAGTTGTGGTCCGTCACCGGCCACATCAGCCCCTGGAAGCGGATCGCGGGGCCGCCCTTGTCCTTCGCCATCAGCGCCACCACGGCCGCCATGTTCCCGCCGACGCTGTTGCCGACCACCGCGAGGCGGCTGCCGTCGACGCCGATCTCCGCGCCGTGCGCGGCCACCCACTTCGTCGCCGCATACGCCTGGTTGATCGCGACCGGGTAATGCGCTTCCGGCGACGGCGTGTAGTTCACGAACACCGCGACGGCGCCCGATTGCACGACGAGATCGCGCACGAGGCGTTCATGCGTCGGGAAATCGCCGAGCACCCAGCCGCCGCCGTGAATGAACACGAATACCGGCGGCGTACCCGTCGCGCCTTGCGGGCGCACGATCGTGACCGGCACCGACAGGCCGTCCTGTTCGATCGTGCGGTTCGACACGTCGATGCCCGACAGGTCGACCTTCGTGCCGTTCTGCGCATCGACCAGCACCTGGCGCGCCTTCGCGGGGCTCAACGTTTCGAGGCCCGGGCCCTTCTGGCCGTTCAGCGCGGCGAGGAATGCGCTCGTCGTCGCATCAGGACCGACGGCTTCGGCGCCGGCGGCGAACGCGGCAGGTGCGGTGGACAGTGCGGCTGCCACGGCGGCAGCGATCAGCAGCGGCTTGACGATCTTCATGGTGCAACTCCTTGGTCGAATCTTTGAATGGCGAGGATGGTTGGCAGTGCGATTGATCAGACGAGCGTGAGCGTGACGTCGATGTTGCCGCGCGTCGCGTTCGAGTACGGGCAGACGACGTGCGCGCGGTCGATCAGCGTTTGCGCGACATCGCGATCGAGGCCCGGCAGCGAAATCTTCAGTTCGACTTCGATGCCGAAGCCGTTCGGGATCGCGCCGATGCCGACGCTGCCTTCGATCGCGGCGTCCGCGGGGATCGCGATCTTGTCGCGCGCGGCGACGAACTTCATCGCGCCGATGAAGCAGGCGCTGTAGCCGGCGGCGAACAGCTGCTCGGGGTTCGCGCCCGCACCGCCCGCGCCGCCAAGCTCGCGCGGCGTGGTCAGCTTCAGGTCGAGGCCGCTTTCGGGCACCGTCGCACGGCCGTCACGGCCGCCGGTGGCTTTTGCATGGGCGCGGTACAGCACTTTTTCGATCGACATGACAGACTCCTTTTTCAGCAAATGAATGAAACAGCTTTCGAACCGGGGACCACGTGCCGGCGGCTTTTCCGCCGGCTTCGCATTTGTTTATCTACTTATAGATAGATAAACGTCCCCAAAAAATGCAGAGGATCGATTCCTCTGCGCCAACCATCTATCTACTACATGATAGATGACAAGATTCAATAAAAAGGCGGCGAACCGCCTCACTGCTTGCGCCGTCCGTCAGGACCGCGTTTTCCAGACCGCCTCGACGTCCTCGAGACGCGCCCGCGTATGAAACAACCGGCTGGCCAGCACGCTGCCCTGGAACGCCGCGTACAGCGTGCGCGCCGCCGTGTCAGGCTCGCCGCTGAACTGCAGCGTGCCTTCCTTCGCGCCTTGCGCCAGCAATTCCGCGAGCCAGCGCTCGTTGGCCGTGAAGAACGCCTGCACCGCCTGCCGCACGTTCTCCGGCAGCGTTTCGATGTCGGACGCGAGCATCCCGCACAGGCAGATCAGGTTGCCGTCACCCAGCGTGCGGCCGAACATCTTCGTGTACAGGCTCAGCTTCACGTCGGCCGGCAGCGCCGGATCGATCGCCCGCACGGCCGCGAGGACTTCGTCGCTGTAGGCCGCCACCGCTTCCAGCACGAGATCGTCCTTCGACGGGAAGTAGTAGTGGATGCTCGATGTCTTCACGCCCACCAGGTCGGACAGGTCCCGATAGCTGAAGCCGTTGTAACCGCGCTGCATCATCAGCGTGATCGCATGATCGAGAATCTGTTCGCGGACGGTCGGTTTCGTTTCCATGGATCGAACTTTATCTACTCATAGATAGACAGTCAAGGACTTTTTTAAGGGCGCGATGACCATGCCTGCGAGCCCGCTGCGCAAGTACGGCGCCGTTCGCCTGGCCGGGCGGCTTACAACCGGCCTGCAGCACGATCGAATCGATGCGACACTTCACGCCGGGCCACGCGAATCGCGGTGCGGCGTCCATCGGCTGGACGGACGTGCCGGCACACGATGACCGCATCGCATCCGGCCCCGGCATCATCGGCCCGCCCGCTGCGTCGGGCCGCACAAGGAGAACAAGTCGATGTTTTCGTGGTTTGAACGGCGCCTGCCGACTTTCCCGCTCGAAGATCCCGTCACGCCGCCGCGGGGTTTCTTCTCGTTCGTCTGGGCGTGCACGAAAGGCGCGCGCAGCTGGATCCTGCTGATCGCGCTGACGTCGGCCGCACTGGCCGCGTACGAAGCCGCGCTGTTCGCGATGATGGGCCGCGTGGTCGACTGGCTCGCGTCGTCGACGCCGGCCGATTTCGGCGGCCGGCACTTCGGCACGCTCGCCGGGTTCGCGGCGATCCTCGCCGGCAGTGCGCTGCTGATCGCGCTGCATACGATGGTCAAGCACCAGGTGCTCGCGATCAACTTCCCGATGCGGCTGCGCTGGCTGTTTCACCGGCTGATGCTCGACCAGAGCCTGTCGTTCTACGCGAACGAGTTCGCGGGCCGCGTGACGACCAAGATCATGCAGACCGCGCTCGCGGTGCGCGATGCGCTGTTCATGTCGGTCGACGTCGTGATCGGCGTCGCCGCGTACCTGATCGGCATCCTCGCGCTCGCGGCCAGCTTCGACTGGCGGCTGATGATCCCGCTCGCGCTGTGGGCGCTCGGCTACGGCCTGGCGTGCGCGTATTTCGTGCCGCGCCTCGGTGCCGTCGGCAGCCGCCAGGCCGATGCGCGCGCGCTGATGACGGGCCGCATCACCGACGCGTATTCGAACATCACGACCGTGAAGCTGTTCTCGCACACGCGGCGCGAAGCCGACCACGCGCGCCGCGCGATGGAAGCGTTCAAGGCGACCGGCGACGCGCAGATGCGGCTCGTCAGCGCGTTCGAGGTCGTCAATCACCTGCTGTCGACGCTGCTGCTGGTCGGCTCGACCGGCCTCGCGCTGGTGCTGTGGATGCACGGCCAGGTGAGCGCGGGCGTCGTCGCGGCGGTGATCGCGATGGCGCTGCGCCTGTCGAGCTACTCGCACTGGATCATGTGGGAAATGACCGAGCTGTTCGAGAACGTCGGCACGATCCAGGACGGCATCAACACGCTGACGAAGGTGCACAGCGTGGTCGACGCGCCCGACGCGAAGCCGCTCGTGGTGCAGCGCGGCGGGATCGTGTTCGACAACGTGCAGTTCGCGCACGAGGACAACGATCGCGCCGTGTTCGACGGGCTGAACCTGACGATCCGGCCCGGCGAGCGGATCGGCCTGATCGGCCGCTCGGGCGCCGGCAAGTCGACGCTCGTGAACCTGCTGCTGCGCTTCTACGACGTGGGCGGCGGCACGATCCGGATCGACGGGCAGGACATCGCGCACGTGACGCAGGACAGCCTGCGCGGCGCGATCGGGATGGTCACGCAGGATACGTCGCTGCTGCACCGGACAATGCGCGAGAACCTGCTGTACGGGCGCCCCGACGCGACCGAGCGCGAGATGCACGACGCAGCCGTGCGCGCGGAAGCGTCCGAGTTCATCGGCCGGCTGCGCGATCGCCACGGGCGCAGCGGCTACGACGTCGAGGTCGGCGAGCGCGGCGTGAAGCTGTCGGGTGGCCAGCGGCAGCGCGTCGCGATCGCGCGCGTGATGCTCAAGGACGCGCCGATCCTCGTGCTCGACGAGGCGACCAGCGCGCTCGATTCCGAAGTCGAAGTCGCGATCCAGCGCAGCCTCGACGACCTGATGAGCGGCAAGACGGTGATCGCGATCGCGCACCGGCTGTCGACCATCGCGGCGATGGACCGGCTGATCGTGCTCGACGAAGGGCGCATCGTCGAGGAAGGGACGCACCAGCAGCTGCTGCAGGCGGGTGGTATTTACGCGGCGCTGTGGGCGCACCAGAGCGGCGGGTTCCTTGGG
This sequence comes from Burkholderia sp. HI2500, assembly GCF_002223055.1. Lineage (NCBI taxonomy): Bacteria > Pseudomonadati > Pseudomonadota > Betaproteobacteria > Burkholderiales > Burkholderiaceae > Burkholderia > Burkholderia sp. HI2500. The sequence goes on from NZ_NKFL01000007.1 coordinate 1,086,934, forward strand.
GAGACGGCGGACGTGGAGAAGGCGGAGCAGTAAGCCGCCCGTCCGGATGCGCAAGACGCGCGGCCTCGTTGCCCAGGCCGCGTCGCCCATGACATTACAACCGCACGACCGTCGACTTCAGCTCGGTGTACTTGTCGAGCGCATGCAACGATTTGTCACGACCGTTGCCCGACAGCTTGTAGCCGCCGAACGGGAAGTTCAGGTCGTCGCTGCCATCGCCATAGCAGTTGACCCACACGGTGCCCGCGCGCAGACGTCGTGCCACCGCGTGCGCGGTCGAGAGGTCGGCCGACCAGACGGCGGCGGCCAGTCCATACTCCGTGTCATTGGCGATCCGCACGGCCTCGTCGACATCGTCGAACACGATCACCGACAGCACCGGCCCGAAGATTTCCTCGCGGGCGATCTTCGCATCGGGCTTCACCTCGAACACCGTCGGCTCGACATAGAATCCGCCCGTCTCCTCGCGCACGCGCAGGCCGCCCGTGACGAGTTTGCCTTCGTCGCGCCCGGCACCGATATACCCCATCACGCGCTCGAGCTGCGTGCGGTCGACGATCGCCCCCATCGTCACCGACGGATCGAGCGGGTGCCCGGGCGCGAAGCGCCGCGAGGCGTCGATCAGCTTCGCGACAAATGCGTCCTTGATGTCGCGATGCACGAGCAGGCGCGAGCCGGCCGTACACACTTCGCCCATGTTGAAAAAGATCGCGTCGGCAGCCGCCTGCGCGGCGCGGTCGAGATCGGGGCAATCGCGCAGCACGATGTTCGGCGACTTGCCGCCGAGTTCGAGCCACACGCGCTTCAGGTTCGATTGCGCAGCGCACGCCATGATCTGCTGCCCCGTACGCGTCGACCCGGTGAACGCGATGCAGTCGACGTCGCAATGCAGCGCGAGCGCCCTGCCCGGCTCCGCGCCACCCGGCACGACGCTGAACACGCCGGCCGGCATGCCGGCCTCGCACGCGAGCTGCGCAACACGGATCGCGGTGAGCGGCGATTTCTCGGACGGCTTGAGCACGACGCTGTTGCCGGCCGCGAGCGCCGGCGCGAATTTCCATGCGGCCATCAGCAGCGGGAAATTCCACGGCACGACGGCCGCGACGACGCCGATCGGCTCGCGCGTGACGAGCCCGACCAGATGATGGTCCACCGGCGCGACTTCGCCGCCGACCTTGTCGATCGCTTCCGCATACCAGTCGACGCAATGCGCGGCGGCCGGCACGTCGATCGCCGTGGTATCGGCGATCGGCTTGCCGGTGTCGAGCGTCTCGAGCAGCGCGAGCTCGTCGAGGTGCTCGCGCATCAGCGCGGCCCAGCGCTGCAGCACCGCCTTGCGCGCACGCGGATTCATGCCGGCCCAGCTCCGCGCGTCGAACGCGCGGCGCGCGGCCGCCACCGCGAGGTCGACGTCGTCGGTGCCGCAATCTGCCACGTGCGCGAGCACGCCTCCGTCGATCGGGCTCACGCAGTCGAACGTCTTACCGCCGCGCGCGTCGCGCACCTCGCCGTCGATGAACGCGCGCCCTTCGATCCGCAGCACGGCCGCGCGGGCCTGCCAGTCTTCGAATGTCGGTTGATTCATGCGTTTCCTCTTGAAAAGTCGCGGATCACGACCCGGTGACCGGATCGATCGGCGTGAAGATGCCCGCGCGCGCCTCGATCGCTTCGCCCGCGGCGAGACACAGTGCCTCCTCAAAGCGTCCGGCGACGAGCTGCACGCCGGTCGGCACGCCATCGCGGATGCCGGTCGGCACCGACAGTCCCGGCAGCCCGAGCAGCGCAGTGGCGAGCAGCGGCCCCTGCCGTTCGACGATCGCGCGCATCGCGTCGTCGCCATGCTGATCGGCGTCGATCGCGAACGGCTGCGCGCACGACACCGGCATCAGCAGCAGCGGATGGCGCGCGAAGAACTGCTGCCAGTCGCGCAGCAGCGCGGTGCGCCGCGCGAGGGCGTTCATGTAGCCCTCGAGATCCAGCGGCTTCGCGAGACGGCGCTGGCTCGCGAACGCGATACGGATCGCCGCGTCGCCGTGCTGCATGATCACGTCGCCGAGGCCGCTGCGCGCTTCGTTGGTCACCAGGTCCAGCCACAGTTCGCACGCTTCGGCGAACCGCGGCGGCTCCGCTTCCTCGACGATGCAGCCGGCCTCTTCAAGCCAGCGTGCGGCCTGCCGGATCGCGTCGACCACCACCGGATCGGACGGCACGCCCGGCAGCGCCGCGCAAACGGCCACGCGCGTGGGGAACGCGGCTTCGCGTGCATTCGGCGCGACGGGCATCCACCATGCGTCGCGCGCGTCGCCTGCCGCCATCGCGTCGAGCGCGAGCCGCAGGTCGCCTACCGTGCGCGCGAGCGGCCCCTGCACGGACGCAAGCTGCACCGCGAGCGTGCGATCCTTCGACTGCGTCGGGTTGTACGCCGGCACGCGCCCGGTGCTGGGCCGCAGCCCGGCGACGCCGCACGCGTAGGCCGGGTAGCGGATCGAGCCGCCCAGGTCGTTGCCATGCGCGATCGCGCCGATGCCGGCGGCCACCGCCGCGGCCGCGCCACCGCTGGAACCGCCCGGCGTCAGCGACGCATCCCACGGATTCGACGTGCGGCCATGCAGGTCGTTATCGGTGAACCAGCGGTACGAAAACGCCGGCGCATTGCTGCGCCCGATCACGATCGCGCCGGCCTTGCGCAGGTTCGCGGTCACCGGGCTGTCCTCGTGCGCGATCAGGTCCGAAAACGCGCGCACGCCGTTGGTCGTCGCGTATTCCGCCGTGTCGACGTTGATCTTCACGGTCACCGGCACGCCGTGCAGCGGGCCGACCGGTGCGCCGCGCGCGATCGCGGCATCGGCATCGGACGCCGCCTGCAACGCGCTGTCGGTCATCACGTCGACGATCGCGTTGATGACGGGGTTCACCGCTTCAAGCCGCTGCAGGCAGCTGTGCGTGAGTTCGGTGGCAGACACGTCGCGACGCACGACGCGCTCGGCCATTTCGGCCGCGCTGAGACGCCACAATTCCTGGGTCATGGATTGCTCCTCGTTGATCTCGATGGTTGTCCTGAACCGGCCGCGCGTTACGCGGCCGGCTGTCCGGCTTGCGGTGCGTGCGATGCATAGATCTTGCGGCACGTCTCGACGACTTCCCACGTGCCGCGAAAACCCGGTGGAATCACGAAGCGGTCGCCCGCGCGCAGCACGCGCTCGCGGCCGTCGGCATCGCGCACGATCGCGACGCCGCTCAGCATCTCGCAATACTCCGACTCGTCGTACTCGATCGTCCAGCGGCCGGGCGTGCATGCCCAGATCCCGCAGCTGAACTGCCCGCACGGGCTGATGTAGTGATGCGACAGCGTCTGCTGCGGATTGCCGTCGAGCAGCAACCCGCTCGGCACGCGGCTCTGCGTGAGCTTCGCCGGTGCGCGCATCAGGTCGACGAGATTCGTGATGTTGGTCATGAGTGCCTCCAGGGCATGAGTGATTCGAAACGTTTCGGTGCCGCGCGGCCGGTTGAACGGCCCGCGCGGATCAGAGCAGGTCCATCATCCGGTGCCAGGTCATCGCAAGCGCCAGCATCGGCGTGCGCAGCGCACGCCCGCCCGGAAAGTCGCGATGGCGAATCCGGCCGAACAGGTCGAAGCGCGTGGCCTGCGCGTCGATCGCTTCCGCGATCAGCCGCCCCGCGAGCCCCGTCACGTTGACGCCGTGCCCGGAAAATCCCTGCGCGAAATACACGGTCGGCTCGAGCCTGCCGAAATGCGGCGCGCGATTCATCGTCGCGTCGATCAGCCCGCCCCACGCGTAGTCGATCCGCACATCGGCCAGCTGCGGGAACGTCTTCAGCATGTCGCGCCGCATCGCGGCCGCGAGATCGCGCGGCGTATTCGTCGAGCTGCTGGCCTTGCCGCCCCACAGCAGCCGGCGGTCGCGTGTCAGCCGGAAATAGTCGAGCGCCGAACGGGTGTCGCAGATCGCCGCATCGGCCGGCATCGTTTCGGCCGCGCGCGCGTCGCCGAGCGGCTCCGTCGCGATCAGGTACGTCGCGACCGGAATGATCTTGCGCGTGAGCGCCGGCGCCAGCTGCCCCAGGTATGCATTGCAGGCCAGCACGACATGACGGGCATCCACGTGGCCGCGGGCGCACGTCACGCGGTGATACGGTGCGGCACGACCGAGCGCAATCGCGGGCGTGTCCTCGTGGATCGTCACGCCGGCCTCGCGCGCCGCCCGCGCGAGGCCGAGCGTGTAGTTCAGCGGATGCAGGTGGCCGCTGCCTTCGTAACGGAGGCCGCCGAAGTAGCGATCCGATGCGACGAAGCGATGCATGTCGGTGCGCTCGACGACTTCGTAGCCGCGATAGCCGAAGCGGCTCGCCGCGGTATCGCGCCACGCGCGCAGCGCATCGAGATGGCGCGGCTTGTTCGCGGCGGTGAGGTAGCCGGAGGTCAGGTCGCAATCGATGCCGTACCGCTCGACCCGCTGCCGGACTATCTCGACCGACTCCAGCCCCATCGCCCAGACGCGCCGCACGTCGTCTTCCGGCAGGTAGGCCGAGAACGTGTCGATATCGCACGCGTACCCGGCGATCAGCTGGCCACCGTTGCGCCCGCTCGCGCCCCAGCCGATCTTCGACGCCTCGACGAGCACGACCGAATGGCCGCGCTCGGCGAGCTCGAGTGCCGCGGACAGGCCCGTGAGCCCGCCGCCGATCACGCAGACGTCCGCCGTCACGGCCCCGTCGAGCGATGGATGCCGCGTACGGTTGTTGACCGTCGCTGCATAGTAGGACTGAACATGTTGCTGGTTTTCGAACTTGAGCATGTGCAAGACTCGCGAACGGCGTCGCGTCAGAACGCGTAGATGAGTTGGGTGGCGAGCAGGTCGTTCGACTTCTCGTACGACCCGTCGTGACGCAGGAACACCTTGTTGCTCGCCCAGTCGTGCCGGTATTCGACCTTCACCGTCACTTGCTGGGTCGGGTAGAACAGCAGGTCGAACGCGGCAGCCTGCCGCGTCGCGCCCTTGCACTCGAAGCCGACGCCGCCGTTCGCCTTCGACAGCGCCAGGCAATCCGCATCGATGCCGAAGCCGTTGTACGGGTCCATCCCGTTGCCGTTCAGGCCGATCGACGAGCCGCCGCCGCCGTTCTTCCGGTTCACGAGCAGGTCGTAGCGCAGCGTCGCACCCATGCGGCCGACCACCGGCGCGTTGAACTTGCGGTGCGCGAGCAGTGACAGCCCGAACCACTGTGCGAGCCCGCCGTTGAACGCGCCGTGCTGCTGCTGGCCGTAGTCGAACTCGGCGTTGTACTGCGCATCGGCGAGCGTGTAGGTCGCGTCAGCCTCACCGAAGAAGAACGCGCCGTACGCGCTCGGTGCGTTGCCGCCCACGCCGTAGCGCACGTTGCCGGTCACCGGATCGACCGCGCTCGGCAGCGTCTGGCGGCCGATGCTGATCGAGCCGCCGACGTCGAGCGCGCTGCCGCGCAGGTAATCGACGCGCGCGGTGAAGGTCGGCACCTTGTTGCTCGTCGAGATCGGGTCGCCGAGCGCGTTGACGCCGGTCTGCGTGACCGCGCCCGCGCTGCGGAACTGCTCGTTGCCGATGAAGAACTTCCACGCCCAGTGGCCATCCGCGCTCTGGTAGTTGAGGCCCGCGCCGATCGACGAGCCCGGATCGGAGAAGTCGTACAGCAGGTTGTGCGTGAGCGTCAGCATCATGCTCGACTGCTGGTACTCGTAGCCGCCGAAGCCCGTCACGAGGCCGCCGGTGAGCGCCGTCGTGCCCGACAGCGGCACGGTCAGGACGGCCGTGTTGATGATGTTCAGGCCGCTCGAGCCGCTGCCCGTCATCATCGACAGGCCCGCGCCGCGGTTCGGCATCAGCGTGATTTCCGCGGACGGCGCGGTCGGGCCGACACCGAAGGTCTTCTTGATGTCGAGGAATACGTCGCCGAACGTGCTGTTGTAGTACGTGTACGCGTTCTCGTGGTTCGCGAACTGGAACGACGACGTGCCGGCGCCCCGGTTGTACAGGTAGGTCGGGTCGAGGTAGCCCGTCACCGACAGCCCCGCGATCGGGCCCGTGCGCGCGGCATCCGTCAGAGAATCGACCTTCAGTTGCTGGTTCGCGACCTGCTGCCGGATGTCCGACACGTCGTCGTTGGTCAGCACGGCCGGTGCCTGCCCGTAGCCGGGTGCGGACGGGTCAGCCGCCGCGCCGGTCGCCGGGTTTGACGCGTTCGATGCGTTAGACGCCACCGGTACGGCCAAAGGCTTCGCGCCGAGCTGCGATTGCAGCGCGCTCATCTGCCGCTGCAGCACCGCGATCTGCTGCTGCAGCATCCGGATCCGGTCGGCGCTCGAGTTCGCCGCAGCCAGCCCCGGCAGCGCTCCGGCGATCAGCGCGCAGAGCATCTTCTTTTTCATGGAATGTCTCCTGGTCGTTCGTCACTGTTCGTCACTTCGTGGGATGCGGAATGCGGTCGTGCAGCGGCGGCGCGGCAGGCGCACGCGCGGGCGGCATGGCGGACGGCGACGCGGGGATGCCGGATACCTCGGGTGCGGCCGCCGCATGCCACATCCGCATGTCGCGCGCGTGCCGCCGCTCGCGGGCCAGCATCGCGCGGTTCACGACGACGACCCCGATCGTCACGACCGTGATGAACACCGTGGCGAGCGCATTCATCTCCGGGTTGAGCCCCATCCGCACGCGAGAGAACACGACGAGCGGCAGCGTCGTCGAACCGGGGCCCGACAGGAACGCGGACAGGATCACGTCGTCGATCGACACCGTGAAGGCAAGCAGCCAGCCGGACACCAGCGCTTGCGCGATCAGCGGCAGCGTGATCACGAAGAACACCTTCCACGGTCGCGCGCCGAGATCGAGCGCGGCTTCCTCGATCGAACGATCGAGCTCCTTCACGCGCGATTGCACGATCACCGCGACGAACGACAGGCACAGCATCACGTGGCCGATCCAGATCGTCAGCCAGCCACGCCCGGCCGGCCAGCCGAAGGTCTGCTGCATCGCGACGAACAGCAGCAGCAGCGAGATGCCCTGGATCACTTCCGGAATCACGAGCGGCGCGTTGATCATCGCGGCATACAGCGTGAAGCCGCGAAAGCGTCCCATGCGGGCGAGCACGAAGCCGGCCCAGGTGCCGATCGCGACCGACGCGGTGGCCGTCAGCAGCGCGATCTTCAGCGACAGCCAGGCGGCCGTGAGCAGTTCGTCGTCGTGCAGCAGCGCGCCGTACCACTTCAGCGAAAAGCCCGACCACACCGTCACCAGCTTCGACGCGTTGAACGAGTAGACGACCAGGCTGACGATCGGGATGTACAGGAACAGGAAGCCCGCGCCCAGCACGCACGCGGACAGGATGCGATTCGCACGGTTCATGACCTGGCCTCCGCTTCGGTCTGGCTGTAATGGAGCAGCGCCATCGGCACGAGCAGCAGCAGCACCATCGTCACCGTCACCGCGGACGCCATCGGCCAGTCCATGTTGTTGAAGAATTCATCCCACATCACGCGGCCGAGCATCAGCGTGTTCGCGCCGCCGAGCAACTCGGGGATCACGTATTCGCCCACCGCCGGGATGAACACGAGCAGGCTGCCCGCGACGATGCCGTTCCTCGACAGCGGCAGCGTGATGCGCCAGAACGCGGACCACGGCGTCGCGCCGAGATCGTTGGCGGCTTCGAGCAACGTGAGGTCCATCTTCACGAGGTGCGCGTACAGCGGCATCACCATGAACGGCAAGTACGAATAGACCATCCCGATGTAGACGCCCGCGTCGGTGTGATACAGCCGCAGCGGTGTCGCGATCACGCCGAGTGCCGCCAATACGTGGTTCAGCAGCCCGTCGTCCTTCATGATCCCGACCCACGCATAGACGCGGATCAGGAACGACGTCCAGAACGGCAGCATCACGGCCATCATCAGCAGGTTGCGTCGGGCCGGCGTCGAGCGCGCAATGAAGTACGCGATCGGGTAGCCGGCCAGCAGGCACATCAGCGTCGACGCCGCGGCCATCTTCAGCGAGCTGACGTAGGTGTTCAGGTACAGGTCGTCCTGCAGCAGCAGCGCGTAATGCTTCAGCGACAGCGCAACCTGCACGGTGCCGGCCTCCAGCCGCGCAAGCGCGGTGTACGGCGGGATGCCGAGCATCTGGTCGGCGAAGCTGATCTTCAGCACCAGCACGAACGGCAGCGCGAAGAACACGGCCAGCCACACGAACGGCACGCCGATCGCGACGCTGCGGCCCGACGGCAGGAAGCGCGACAGCGCGGCGAAGCGGCCTCGGCGCTTGTCAGCCTGGGGCGCGGCGGTCGTGCCGGTCGACACCGGAGTGGAGGGCGTGGAAGCGGAGGTTCTCATCGTGGCGTCCTCACTGCGTCAGCACGACGCCGCTGGCCGGCGACCACGACACGAACACGTCGTCGTTCCACGCCGGTGCGTTGTCGTTCATCAGGTGCGAGCTCGACAGGTTCGACACCACCGTCTTGCCGCTCGGCAGGCGCACGTGGTACAGCGAGTAGCTGCCCATGTACGCGATGTCGGTCACGACGCCGCGCGCCCAGTTGTGTTTCGAGCCCGGCTTCTCGCGCGACACGTGAATGCGTTCCGGGCGCACCGAGATGCCGACCGGCATGCCGAGCGGGCCCGTGACGCCGTGGCTCACGTACATGCGGGCTTCGAGGTCGTCGCTTTCGACGAAAATGTGATCGGGCTCGTCTTCGACCACGCGCCCTTCGAACAGGTTGGTCGAGCCGATGAATTCGGCCGAGAAGCGGCTGTTCGGAAACTCGTACACCTCGCCCGGCGCGCCGATCTGCACGATCTTGCCTTCGCTCATCACCGCGAGGCGGCTGGCCATCGTCATCGCCTCTTCCTGGTCGTGCGTGACCATCACGCAGGTCACGTCGACTTTCTCGATGATGTTCACGAGTTCGAGCTGGGTTTTCTGGCGGATCTTCTTGTCGAGCGCGGACATCGGCTCGTCGAGCAGCAAGAGCTTCGGGCGCTTGACGAGCGAGCGGGCCAGCGCGACGCGCTGCTGCTGGCCGCCCGAGAGCTGGTGCGGCTTGCGCTGCGCGTACTTGCTCATCTGCACGAGCGCAAGCGCATCGGTCACGCGCTCCTTGATCTCGTGCTTCGGCGTGCCTTCCTGCTTCAGGCCGAACGCGACGTTCGATTCGACCGTCATGTGCGGGAACAGCGCGTACGACTGGAACATCATGTTCACCGGGCGGCGGTACGGCGGCAGCGACGCGAGGTCCTCGCCGTCGACGAAGATCTTGCCGGAGGTGGCCGTCTCGAGCCCGGCGAGCATGCGCAGCAACGTCGACTTGCCGCAGCCCGAGCTGCCGAGCAGCGCGAACAGCTCGTTCTTCGCGATCGTCAGGTTCACGTTGTCGACGGCGGTGCTGTCGCCGAACTTCTTCACGACGTTTTCGATGCGCACGAAGGCGTCCGCAACCGATGCGGCAGGGAACGTATGGATCATCGTCGCCTCCCTCAACCGCCCGACTTCAGCTGCAGCCACAGACGGTTCTGCATCCGCGCGATGTCGGCGCTGCGCGGCATCGCGAGCGACGCCTTCGCGATCGTCGCGTCGGACAGGTAAATGCCCGGGTCCTGCACGATCGCCGGTGTCACGAACGGGCGCGCGGCCTTGTTGGCGCTCGGGTAGAAGATCTCGTTCGTGATCGCCGCGTTGGTCTTCGGGTCCTCGATGTAGTTGATCCACTTCAGCGCGGCTTCCGGATGCGGCGCATCCTTCGGGATCGCCATCACGTCGAACCACAGCAGGCCGCCTTCTTTCGGATTCACATAGCGGATCTCGTACGAGCGCTTGGCGTCCAGCGTGCGCCGCCGCGCGATACCGACGTCGCCCGACCAGCCGAGCACGACGCACACGTCGTTGTTCGCGAGGTCGTCCGCATAGCCGGCCGAGCTGAACTGCGTGACGTACGGGCGGATCTTCTTCAGCACATCGTAGGCCGCCTGGTAGTCGGCCGGGTTCTTGCTCTCCGGGTCCTTGCCCATGTACTGCAGCGCCGCCGCGAACGCGGCGTCCGGCGCGTCGAGCAGCGAGATGCCGCAGCCCTTCAGCTTCGCCGCGTTCGCCGGGTCGAACAGCAGCGCCCAGCTGTCAGTCGGTGCGTTGTCGCCGAGCCGCTTCCTGACCGCCTCGACGTTGTAGCCGATCCCCGTCGTGCCCCATGCCCACGGCACGCCGTACTGGTTGCCCGGGTCGGCCTTCGCGACCATCTTCATCAGCAACGGGTCGAGGTTCGCGAGATTCGGCAGCTTCGACTTGTCGAGCTTCTGGTACACGCCGGCCTGGATCTGCTGCGCGAGATAGTTCGACGTCGGCACCACGATGTCGTAGCCCGAGCTGCCCGCAAGCAGCTTGGTCTGCAGCGTATCGTCGCTGTCGTAGCTGTCGTAGCGCACCTTGATGCCCGACTGCTTCTCGAAGACGGGAACCGTGTCCTTCGCGACGTACTCCGACCAGTTGTACACGTTCAGGTGGGTGTCGTCGGCATGGGCGCACAGGCTGGCCGCGACGGCCAGCGCCGCCGACGTGACGCGCGCGGCGCGCAACGTCGCCGGTTGACGACGGATACGGATACGCATGGGGATTCTCCTTGTGATGGGGATCGGCCGTTGCGCCCGGTCCGGGTCCGGACTCGCGTCAACGCCGTCGAGCGGTGTTCAGCACAAGGGTCAATGTAGAGATCGCGGCCGGCAGCGTCAGTCCCGAAAACCGGGACAAACGGCGACGTCGATTTCCCCCGTTTGGGTAGATTCCCGCGTAGGCAGTCGAAAATATTCGTGATACCTGTAGCGCCACCTGAAAATCTTCGATACACGACGCCATGAGCGCTGCGCTGCCCGCCCCCGATCTCCCGCTGAGCCACGTCGCGTTCGTGACCGAAACGCTGGGCGACATCGCGCAAGCTGTCGGCACGCCGCAGTTCATGCGCGCCGTCTACGACACGCTCGTGCGCTACGTCGATTTCGACGCCGTGCATCTCGACTACGAGCGCAGTGCGTCTTCCGGCCGGCGCAGCGTCGGCTGGATCGGCAGCTTCGGCCGCGAGCCCGAGCTGGTCGCGCAGGTGATGCGCCACTACTACCGCAGCTACGCGAGCGACGATGCAACGTACGCGGCGATCGAAACCGAAAACGACGTGCAGTTGCTGCAGGTGTCCGCGCAGCGTGTGGCGAGCGAGCTGCGGCATCTGTTCTTCGATGCCGGCGACATTCACGACGAATGCGTGATCGCGGGCGTGACGGGCGGCACGCGCTACTCGATCTCGATCGCGCGATCGCGGCGGCTGCCGCCGTTTTTGCTGAAGGAGCTGAGCCTGCTGAAGCAGCTTTCGCAGGTCGTGCTGCCGCTGGCGTCCGCGCACAAGCGCCTGCTCGGCGCGATCTCCGCCGACGACGCACCGCGTGACGAACTCGATCTCGACCTCGTCGCGCAATGGCTGCCCGAATGGCAGGAACGGTTGACCGCGCGCGAGATGCACGTGTGCACGTCGTTCATCCAGGGCATGACGTCGGCGGCCATCGCGCAATCGATGGGGCTCAAGACCTCCACCGTCGACACCTACGCGAAGCGCGCCTTCGCGAAGCTCGGCGTCGATTCGCGCCGGCAACTGATGACGCTCGTTCTGAGAAACGCGTCGCGGCGGCACGACGCATAGCATCCCCGCGTGCCGGCCGCCGGCAGGTTGCGCGCGCACCCATCTCCGCGCCGCCTCATAACGATCCGACAATTTATTGGTTCCCTCGACGATGCGCCGTCCGTATCGTTCACCGACTCGTCAGACCAATCGACCAACGGGGGAATCCAACAATGAAACAGATCCGTTCATTCGCACTGCTCGCGCTGCCGGCCGCGCTCTACGCCGCCGGCGCGCACGCACAAAGCAGCGTCACGCTGTACGGCATCGTCGATGCGGGCATCGCGTACGTGCACAACGCGCAGAACGCGAACGGCAGCAACGCGTCGAGCCTCGTCAAGTTCAGCAGCGGCAACCTGTCGGGCAGCCGCTGGGGGCTGCGCGGCACCGAGGATCTCGGCGGTGGCCTGGCGGCGCTGTTCCAGCTCGAGAATGGCTTCAACATCGGCACCGGCGCGCTCGGCCAGGGCGGGCGCGAATTCGGCCGCAAGGCCATCGTCGGCCTCGCGAGCAGCACGTACGGCACCGTCACGCTCGGCCGCCAGTACGATCCGGTCGTCGATCTCGTACAGGGTCTTACGCAGGACAACTACTTCGGCGGCGTGTTCGCGACGCCGGGCGACCTCGACAACTACGACAACAGCCTGCGCGTCAGCAACTCGGTGAAATACACGAGCCCGCTGATCTCGGGCTTCCAGTTCGAAGGCCTGTACGGCTTCGGCGGCGTGGCGGGCGCCACCGGCAGCGGCCGCACGTACAGCTTCGGCGCAAGCTATGCGAACGGCCCGCTGTCGCTCGGCGCCGGCTTCTTCTACGCGAACGGCGGCTCCACCGCGGCGAACGGCGTGCGCACGTGGTCGAGCAGCTCGGACACGCTGTTCAACACCGTGATCAACCAGGGCTTCTCGAGCGCGAAGTCGATTCAGATCGTGCGCGTGGCCGGCCAGTACGTGGCCGGTCCCGCCACCTTCGGCCTCGCGTATTCGAACACGCAGTACGGCGCGGACACGCTGTCGGCGTTCACCCAGAACGCGAAGTTCAACAACGGCTCGGCGTTCTTCAACTGGCAGTTCTCGCCGGCGCTGCGCGCGGGCGTTGGCTACAACTACACGTCGCTGACGGGGCCGAGTTCCGCGCACTACAACCAGGTCAACCTTGGCGCGGACTACGCGCTGTCGAAACGCACCGACCTGTATGCACTGTTCGGCTACCAGAAGGCGAGCGGCAACACGCTCAACGCGAACGGCGCGGTCGTGAAGGCCGCCGCGTCGGTCGGCTCGTACGGCGTGAACTCCGGCACCGATACGCAGGAACTCGCGATCGTCGGGATTCGCCACAAGTTCTGATCGCGTCGCCGCACGGCGGCAACGACGACAGCCGGCAGGCGCGCACCTCGGTGCGAGCCTGTGGCGTTTACACTGTCGCGATCCCGTTCCGCACGACACAAGGAGGCCGGCATGCTGACCGTATGGGGACGCCGCAATGCATTCAACGTCCAGAAGGTGATGTGGCTCGTCGACGAGCTCGCGCTTGCGCATCGGCACGTGCCGGCCGGCGGGCAGTTCGGCGTACTCGACACGCCCGCGTTTCTCGCAATGAACCCGCACGGACGCATACCCGTGATCGACGATGGCGGCACGTTCGTCTGGGAATCGCACAGCATCCTGCGCTACCTCGCCGCGCGTTACGGACGCCCCGGCTTCTGGCACGACGACCCCGCCGAACAGTCGCGCGCCGACCGCTGGATGGACTGGTCGCAAACCACGTTGCAGCCGACGTTCCTGAACGGCGTGTTCCGGGGCTACTTCCGGACGCCGCCCGAACAGCGCGACACGGTGCGCGTCGAGCAAAGCATCGCGCAGTGCGCGCAGCACTTCCAGGCGCTCGACGCGGCGCTGGCCGCGCAGCCGTTTCTCGCAGGCGACACGCTCACGCTCGCCGACATCGCGGCCGGCACGCACCTGTATCGCTACTTCGAACTCGACATCGCACGACCGGACATCCCGCACGTGCAAGCGTGGTACGAGCGGCTGAAAGCGCGGCCCGCGTATCGCACGCACGTGATGATTCCGTTCGACGACCTGCGCGGGCGGCTCGATTAGCAGGGGTACGGCGGCAGCGAGTCCGGCCGCAAACACCGCCTAATGTCGCCGCATTCCACCGAATCCGCTCACCCCGCCGAACTGATGCATGCCGCCGAATCCGTGGCCGACGGTGCCGGCCGGAAACGCACCGTGGTGAAAACCGGCACCGATCGGCACGCCGATGCGGTGATGGTCCACCCCGTTGAAGTGGACGACGTGATCGAAGTGGTGGAAATGATGGAAGCGGTGGAAGCGATCGACGAACACGAAGCCCACACCTGTGCCGATGAAAAGCGGCGGCCCCCAGTACCCCAGGTCCGCATACGGATAGTCCGCTGCCGGATACCATAAAACACTACCATCGGCGCTCTGCACGAACTGCCATGTGCCATCGTCCTGCAGGCACGCACGCCCGACGATTTGCTGCTCGGTGCCGTCGATGTTCGCTCGCGCGACGACCGCCCGGCAGTTCGTCGTCTCGTCCGCCAGATCGTCGTACGTTTGCGCAAAGACCGCCGCGGAACAGCCGAGACAGACGATACCTATCCCGTATCGAAACCAGTTGCACATGATCGGCTCCTGCCTGATTGCCCCCGACCACTCGATCGCAGGGGCGGCTGACGGCGCCCGGCAGATCGGATTGCTCGCGCACGATTCATCATGCGGTGCTCACGCGCCGCCGCATCGTGCAGGGTCTCCTGACGGCTAAACGATGCAGCGCGCGGGCTTATTCCAGGGGTCTGATGTGAATGATCGACGCGGGAACCGTCGATTGGCGCCCGGCCTAGCGCCTGGCGCAGCGGTAGGCCGCCGCTGCCGTGATCCCGAATACCAGATGGGCCACGAGTGTGATCGCGCCACGAACCGGAATGAACCACGGGAAGATCGCGGTGAACGCGTACAGGTTGACGCCGTACAGAATGAGGCCGAACGCGCCGCCCACGAAGAGCGAGGCCGCGAGCGACAGGTTGCGAATCGCCTTCGCCAGCACGGCCGCATAGACCAGCGACAGCACCAGATGCACGAGGGTCGCCACCGCCATGACGAGCGGATCGAAGCCGGCGGACGCGCCGAGCACGCCGCGCCCCATCACGATGGCTGCCGTGAGGCGTGTGTCGCGCAGCAGGTTCCCGATCGCGTCGTCGCCGACGATCGGCCAGAGCAGCAGCTCGATGACGGTCGAACCGACCGCCGCACCGAACGCTGCCCAGAGAACCGGGACGACACTGGCTCGTTTCAATTGACGCTCCCGTCGCAACCGGCCGATGCATCGAAGCGACTTGCACCCCACCCGCTCCGGCGCCGGCCGCACAGCGCGTGCCGGTGAACCGGAACCCGAACCGGGCAGCCACGCAAAATTACGACGCTCCTTCGCAATCCGACCAGTAAGCGAAAGGATCGCGATGTTTCGGATAGTTCTCGTCCAGCCATTTCAGCAACGTCGCCCGCGCGTTGTCCATGTCGGCTTTCAGCGACGAAGTCGTCAGTTCGTGCACTTCGATGGACTTTTCGCGATCGATCACGAAGCAGTTCCAGTCGGGGCCATCGAGATCCGGATCGTCGGACGCCTTCGACGACTTGCCCCAGCCCAATCCCTTGCGTGCGTCGATGTAGTACCGCGGATGCACTTTCAGATACGACATTTCGCCGCCCTGCAGGCTGCTCTCCGCGCGCAGCACGTCGTGTCCGTCGACGATTTGCGTGACTTCCGGCAGCCGGCGCGCTCGCCAACCGACGGGCAGCGTCGCGATGGCCTTGACGCTGTCGTACATCCCCCACTCCAGCCCCCATGCTTCGGCCATGCGCTTCATGAACGCGTTCGCATTCGGATAGCCGCGCAACTGGATCCGGGTCGACAGCGTGACCTCGATACCGCCGCGGCCGCCCGTGCCGGCGGATGCATCGTCCGCGCTCGCTTCGAACGGATTGCCAGGACGCGACGCGCGCGTCGCATCCGTGGGCGCCATGCCCGAAAACAGCTGGTCGAGCGCGGCACGCGCTTTCGACGACTTGTCCGGCTTGTTCATTGTTGACCTCGCTTGCATCCGCACGGATGCATCCCTTTTCGAATCTCGTTCATCTCTCCACCTCATCGTTTTTCGCGGTCGCATTGTCGTCGATCCGGCGGCCCGAGCCTAGTGCCGCGTATCGCACAACGCTTTTTCGCTGCCACAGCTACCGTGGCGGGCCGACACGATACCCTAGCCAGGGCTAGCCGCCTGCCCCCACCGCCGCCCGCATCCGCTCCATCAACGCCAGCACCTCAGGCCGATTCTCCCCCTTCGCATGCACGAAGTAATACCTGAGCACCGAATCGACTTCGTGCGGGCTCACGCGCACGAGTTCGCTGCGCTTGAGATAGGCGTCGGCGAGCGGTACCCGCGCCAGCGCCACGCCGAGCCCGGCCTCGGCGGCGGCCAGCACGAGGTTGTAATCCTCGAAACGGCGATCCTGCGCGCGCGGCTTGAACGGCACGCCCAATGCATCGAACCACGTGCGCCAGCCGGTCACGTCGGAATCGTGCAGCAACGGCATGTCGAGCAACGCGGCATCGCCGCGCCGGCGGCGCGCCTTCGACAGTTGCGCGGCAAGCCGCGGATGCGCGACCGGATAGAGTCGTTCCGGCATGAACGCACGGGTGTCGAGCTGACGCCAGTTGCCGCGCCCGTACCGGATCGACAGGTCTGCTTCGCCGCCGGCGATATCCACGTTGCGCAGATCGATGCCGAGTTCGATCCGCAATGCGGGCGCCTCGCTCTCGAGTGCATGCTGGCGCTCGAGCAGCCAGAGCTGCGCGAAGGCCGGCACCACGCTCATCCTGACCAGCCGCGGCGTACGCGGCGAGCGCCACTGATCGGCCGCACTGTCGATGATCGCGAACGCCTGCTCGATCCGGCCGACGAAGCGCTGGCCGTCCGGCGTCAGGCGCACGCCGCGCGCATGACGTTCGAACAACCGCAGGCCGAGCCAGTTTTCGACAGCGGCCACCCGCCGGCTGATCGCGCCGTGCGTCACGCCGGAGACATCCGCCGCGGCCAGGAACGAACCCTCGCGCGCGACCGTGCACACCGTCTCGAGACTCGCGAGCGGCGGCCGCGAACCCGGCGCCGGCGCTGCGGCGGGCGACGCCGCCGGCGCGCGCTTCGAGCGGGTTGAAGCGCCGGCCGGCCGCCGGCTCGAGCTGTGAATCATCGTCATATCTGCATGCTGATCTGTGCGCTAGCTTAACATCTTGCCACGCCGCATCATGGTCGCATGAACACGCTCTCCACCCCGTCGTCGCGCACTGCGCGGCAGCCGCTGATCGCGGCCGGCGCGGTCGCCTTCACGATCGTCTCGTGGGCGTCCGCTTTCCCGTTCATCCGGATCGGCCTGCATGGCCTGACGCCGCTGCAGCTCGCGGCGGCGCGCTTCGCCACCGCAGCCGTGCTGATCGTCGCGTGGCTCGCGGTGCGGCGGCCGCGCGTGCCGACCCGCGGCGACGCGCTACGCTTCCTGTTGTGCGGCTTTCTCGGCATCGCGCTCTACAACGCGCTGCTCAATACCGGCGAGCAAACCGTCTCGGCCGGCGCGGCGAGCTTCATCGTGAACACGCTGCCGATCTTCACGGCGCTGCTGGCCGCCGTGTTTCTCGGCGAGCGCTTCAATCGCTGGGGCTGGCTCGGCTCGCTGGTCAGCCTCGCCGGCATCGCGGTGATCGCACGCGGGCAGCCGGGCGGCCTCGTCCTCGGTGCGGGCAGCACGCTGATTCTCGGCGCGGCCCTGTGTTCGGCCAGCTACTTCGTGCTGCAGCGGCGGCTGATTCCGGTGTACGGCGCGCTGGCCTGCACCGCGTACACGCTGCTGGCCGGCGCGCTGCTGCTCACGCCGTGGCTGCCGGGCGCGCTCGTGGCGCTGGGCAGCGGGTCGCGCGACACCGCGCTGGCCGTGCTGATGCTCGGCATCTTCCCCGCCGCGCTGGGTTACGCGACCTGGACCTTTGCACTCGGCTACTTCGGCGCGGCGCGCGCCGCCAACTTCCTCTACCTGACGCCGGCGGTCGCGACGGTCCTGTCGATGGCGCTGACCGGCGAGCGACCCGGCATCGAGACGGTGTGCGGCGGCTTGCTGGCGATTGCCGGCGTGATCTTCGTGGCGTTGCGCGGACGTTCGTAGGATCGCAGCCGAAGCGGGCCGGCTCGATCGGCCAGGCGATCCGCAAGCGAGCCGGTCGGGGCGAACCCCGGAACTTGCAAAGCTGAATGCGTGGTGCAGGCTGTCGCCCCGCGCCAGTTCACCGATGCTGCCGGGCTCGACCGTTAGTTGCATTAAAACGAGGATATCGATCGCGATGAAGCATGGCCCCGCAACCGGATGCGCAATCGAAATCGTCCAAACTGTGCAGACAAATCGACCGAACAGTTCCGGATTGACCGTGCATCAGTGTCCATGGCTTCGTCCCGGCCGCCGGCCGAATAATGGATGCGGCCGTAAGGCCGTCGACAGCGAATTGCAGCCCGTGGCCTGCCGCGGTGCACGATTTCCGGCATCCGGCGCCTTCGAATGTCGGGCGCCGGCCGTGCTGAGAACGCCCCGCTACGCGATTCGCTGCAGCGCGCAAAATCGGCTTCATATATATTCATACGAATTGCACCGTTTCAGGGCCCCGATTCGCCCGCTCACCCGGGCGGCACGTCGCGGGGCAGGACGCGATGCAGTGAAGCCCATGATGGGTATGGAGACTCGTCCGATCGCCCCGACCTCGCCGTCGGCCGGTCGAGACGCCAATAGAAAGACATTCAAATCGGAGATGGCAGATGGAACGAAGCACTGTCGGCATGCGCTGCAAACCCCTGATCACCGTCGCACTGGCTGCCGCCGCATTCGCGGCCGCGTCGACCGCGATGGCCGACCAGGTCGTGAAGATCGGCAGCGTCGAACCGACGACGGGCGGCATCTCGCACCTCGGCAAGGACAACGAGAACGGTGCGCGCCTCGCGGTCGAGGAAATCAACGCGAAGGGCCTCACGATCGGCGGCAAGAAGATCACACTGCAACTCGATGCACAGGATGACGCGGCCGACCCGCGCCAGGCCACCCAGGTCGCGCAGAAGCTCGTCGACGACAAGGTCGTCGCCGTCATCGGCCACCTGAACTCGGGCACGTCGATCCCGGCGTCGAAGATCTATAGCGACGCGGGCATCGTGCAGATCTCGCCGTCGGCCACGAACCCGACCTACACGCAGCAAGGCTTCAAGACGACCTACCGCGTGGTCGCGACCGACGCGCAGCAAGGCCCGGCGCTCGCGAGCTACGCGCAGTCGAAGGGCGTGAAGAGCGTCGCGGTGATCGACGATTCGACCGCGTACGGCCAGGGCCTCGCGAACGAGTTCGAGAAGAAGGCGAAGGCGCTCGGCCTGAAGGTGCTGTCGCACGACGCGACCAACGACAAGGCGGTCGACTTCCGCGCGATCCTGACGAAGGTCAAGGGCGAGAACCCGGACGCGATCATGTACGGCGGCATGGACGCCACCGGCGGCCCGCTCGCGAAGCAGGCGAAGCAGCTCGGCCTGCGCGCGAAGATCCTGTCCGGCGACGGCGTGTGCACCGACTCGCTGGCCGAGCTGGCCGGCCCGGCGGCCGACAACGTGCTGTGCTCGCAGGCCGGCGCCGCGCTCGAGAAGATGCCGGGCGGCGCGGACTTCCTCGCGAAATACCAGAAGCGCTTCAACCAGGGCATCAAGTTCGATGCGCCGTTCGCGTATGACGCGGTCTACATCGCGGTCGACGCGATGAAGCGCGCGAACTCGACCGACCCGGCGAAGATCCTCGCGGCGATGCCGGCGACGAAGTACGAAGGCGTGATCGGCACGACGACGTTCGATTCGAAGGGCGACCTGACGCACGGGATCATCTCGATCTACGGCTACAAGAGCGGCAAGAAGACCTTCCTCGACCAGGTGAAGATGTAACCCGCCGCGGCGCCGGTGCGACGGGAACGCCACCCGTCGGCGCCGGCGCCGCGCGGGCCGAATTCTGATTCACGGAGACGAAGCATCATGTGCGCAATGGCGTATGCGGAATTTCAACAGGAGTTGAAGAAGGCACAGCTGACGGCGCGCGAGTTCGCCCGCCTGATCCGGATGAACGAAAGCTCGATCACGAACTATTCGAGCAAGGGCACGGTTCCTTCCCACCTCGCGGTCATCGCGAAACTGATCGGCACGATGGCGGCGCACGAGATCGATTTCCGGCGCGTGATCCGGCAGATGCGGATCGAACCGAAACGGCCGCGCGGCGGCGGTGCGTTTCCTGCGGTGGAAAAACCACGTTCCAGAAAAACGGCGAAAGCCGACGCCTGAGCACAGGCATGCGTCGACGACGGCACGGGGCTTGCCGCTCGACGCTGAATCGAATGTCATCTCACGGGCAACGCGACACGCGACGCCCGACCAATCACCCCACCGCCCGCATGTGATCGAGCAGCGCCTGCAACGGATGGCGCACCTGCTTCGACGACATCCGCTTCACCTGGCTGCGGCACGAATAGCCGGTCGCCAGCGCCTCGCCTTCGTCCTCCGGCCCGTCCACGTGTGACGCCCACGACTGGGCATAGATCGTCTTCGACGTCGCGAGATTGCGCGCCTCGTGCCCGTAGGTACCCGACATCCCGCAGCACCCGGTCGACTCGACCTTCAACCGCAGCCCGTGCCGCGCGAATACCTGGGCCCATTGCTTGCCGCTGTCGGGCGCATTGGTCTTCTCGGTGCAGTGCGGCAGTAACCGGTACGACGTGGGCACGCCGCCGACACCGTCGCCAGTACCAGCCTCCGGCAACGCCTGCAGCAACCACTCCTGCGGCAGCGCAACTTTCGGCACATCGGTGAGCCCCGTCACCTTCAGGTACTCCTGCCGATACGTGAGCGTCATCGCCGGATCGAGGCCGACCAGCGCGACACCCGAGCGCGCCAGCGCGGCCAGCTGCGTCGCATTGCGGATCGCCGCCTGCTCGAACGCGCGCAGGAAGCCCTGCACGTGCAGCGCCTTGCCGTTCGGCGCGAGCGGCGCGAGCCACACCTGGAAGCCCATGCGCGCCGCCAGCTCGATCAGCGTCGCCAGTTGCTCGGTATCGAAATAGCGCGTGAAGGTGTCCTGCACGATGACGACGCTGCGTGCGCGCTGCGCATCGCTCAGTGCGGCAAGCGCCTGCGGATCGGCCGGCTTCACGCGCCATTGACGGATCACGGCCGCGAGATCGAAGCGGCTCAGCAGCGGGCTGTCGACCATGCCGACGTGCCGCTCCAGCACCGTGCGCACCCATCCCGAGCGCATCAGCCCGTTGTACAGCGCGGGCACCCGCGCCATCCACGGCATCGTGAATTCGAGCGAACCGATCAGGTAGTCGCGCAGCGGCCGCAGGTAGCGCTGGTGATACAGCTCGAGAAAACGCGAGCGAAACTCCGGCACGTTCACCTTCACCGGGCACTGCCCCGCGCACGACTTGCACGCGAGGCATCCGGCCATCGCGTCGTACACCTCGTGCGAGAAATCGGCTTCGCCGTTGCGCGCCGCGCGGCTGTTGCGCCAGCGCGTGGCAAGGCCGCCCAGGAACGGCTGCCGCGCACGCGCCGCCGCGACGACGTCGACGCCGGCCTGCCCTTGCAGGCGCAACCATTCGCGCATCAGCGACGCCCGCCCCTTCGGCGATTGCACGCGTTCGCGCGTCGCCTTCCACGACGGGCACATCGCGTCGTCCGGATCGAAGTTGTAGCACGCGCCATTGCCGTTGCAGTGCATCGCGGTGCCGTAGCTCTGCCACACGCGCTCGTCGATCTGCCGGTCGTGGTCGCCGCGCGTCGGCACTTCGTCGATCTTCAGCAGCCGCATCGTGTTTTCCGGCGGCGTCGCGATCTTGCCCGGGTTGAACTGGTTGTGCGGATCGAACGCGGCCTTCAGTTGCTGCAGCGACGGATACAGCTCGCCGAAGAATGCCGGCGCATATTCGGAGCGCACGCCCTTGCCGTGCTCGCCCCACAACAGGCCGCCGTGGCGCTGCGTGAGCTCGGCCACCGCATCCGATACGGGCCGCACCAGCGCCGCCTGCTTCGGGTCCTTCATGTCGAGCGCCGGCCGCACGTGCAGCACACCGGCATCGACGTGCCCGAACATCCCGTATTGCAGCCCGTGGCCGTCGAGCAGCGCGCGGAATTCGGCGATGTACGCGGCGAGGTTCTCGGGCGGCACCGCAGTGTCCTCGACGAACGGCTGCGGGCGCGCCTCGCCCTGCACGTTGCCGAGCAGGCCCACCGCGCGCTTGCGCATCGCATACACGCGCTTCACCGCGTCGTCGCCGGCCGCGAGCGTGTGCCCCAGGCGCTCCACGCTCGCATCGGTGCGCAGATGGTCGACGAACGCGCGCACGCGTGCATCGACGTCCTCCGCATCGTCGCCGCTGAATTCGATCAGGTTGATGCCGAGCGTCGGCCGGGCGTCGTCCTGCGGGAAATACTCGGCCACGCTGCTCCACACGAAGTCCTTCATCGCCAGCATCAGCACCTTCGAGTCGACCGTCTCGATCGACAGCGGCTGGTGCGCGAGCAGGGCACGTGCGTCACGCAGCGCGTCCATGAAGCCCGCATAGCGCACGTTGACCAGCACCGAGTACTTCGGGATCGGCAGCACGTTGAGCTTCGCCTCGACGACGAAGCCGAGCGAGCCTTCCGCGCCGCACAGCACGCTGTTCAGGTTGAAGCGGCCGTCCGGTTCGCGCAGGTGCGCGAGGTCGTAGCCGGTCAGGCAGCGGTTGAGCTTCGGAAACTTCGCTTCGATCAGCGCCGCCTTGTCGTCGCTGATGCGCCGCGCGGTGCGGTAGACCTTGCCGATGCGGTCCTCGCGCGCGCAGCGGCGCTCGAGCTCGTCGTCCGCGAGTGCTTCGCTGTGCAGCTGCTCTCCGCCCATCAGCACGAAATCGAGCTCGAGCACGTGGTCGCGCGTCTTGCCGTACGTGCAGCTGCCCTGCCCGCTCGCGTCGGTGTTGATCATTCCGCCGACGGTCGCGCGGTTCGACGTCGACAGTTCCGGCGCGAAGAACAGCCCGTGCGGCTTCAGCGCCGCGTTGAGCTGATCCTTGACGACGCCCGCCTGCACGCGCACCCAGCGCTGCTCGACGTCGATTTCGAGGATCCGGTTCATGTTGCGCGACAGGTCGACGACCACGCCGTCGGTCAGCGACTGCCCGTTGGTGCCCGTGCCGCCGCCGCGCGCGGCCACCGCGACGTCGCGATGCGCGGGCTCGGCGAGCAGCCGTGCCAGCAGCCGGACGTCGTCCGCATGCGCGGGGCAGATCACCGCTTGCGGCAGGCGCTGGTAGATCGAGTTGTCGGTGGCCTGCACCGTCCGGTTCGCATGGTCCGCGCGGATTTCCCCGGCGAATCCGGCGGCCTGCAGCGCGGCGAGAAAATCACGGTACGCATGCGCGGGCGGGCTGGCGGGACGGGGCAACGAGGCGATCGACATGGGTAAAGGCGGCAGTGTGGGTGGAACCGGCCGGCTCGCGCGGCTGAAACATGATTTTTTAGCAAGTTTCCACGCGACCGGGAATTCCAGTATCTTTGGATACTTCGCGAGAAACAAACGAATTCTGCTCCGGCGAATATTGCATAAAACTCATGAATTACCGTCGCCTCACCCCGTCGATGTCGCTGCTGCTGGTATTCGAGGCCGCCGCGCGGCATGAAAGCTACACGCGCGCGGCCGAGGAGCTGTCGCTGAGCCAGAGCGCGATCAGCCGGCAGGTCCAGACGCTCGAGGATCAACTCGGCGTGCCGCTGTTCCGGCGCGAGGGCCGCTCGGTCAAGCTGACCGAAGTCGGGCGCCGCTACTTCACCGAGCTGAGCGGTGCGCTGGGGCGCATCCGCGGCGCGACGCTGCAGGCGATGTCCCACCAGGCAGGCGCCGGCACGCTGCGGCTCGCGACGCTGCCCACATTCGGCTCGAAATGGCTGCTGCCGCACCTGCACGATTTCTACGCCGCGCATCCGGGCGTGACCGTGCACCTCCATTCGCGGATCGGCGCCATCGATTTCCTCAACGACGACCTCGACGCGGCCATTACCGTCGGCGCAGGCGACTGGCCGGGCCTGCACGCGCACCGGCTGTACAACGAGTTCCTGATCGCGATCGCGCCGCCGGACACGGGCAGCGCAAGCCGCCGCAAGGCCGACGCACGCACGCCGGCGTGGGCCGCGAAGCAGACGCTGCTTGGCGTGACGAGCAACCAGCAGGCGTGGGCGGAATGGTTTTCGCACTATCGGCTCGACCATCGGCAGATGCGCGTCGGCCCGAGCTTCGAGCTCACGTCGCACCTGATCCAGGCGGTGCGGGCCGGGATGGGGATCGGGCTCGTGCCGAAAGTGCTGGTGGAAGACGAGCTGAGCCGCCACGAGCTCGTGTCGATCGGCGACGCGATCACCAGCCAGCGCAGCTACTACCTCGTCTACCCGCCGGGGAACGAGACGCTGCCGTCGCTCGTCGCGTTCCGCGAATGGCTGCTGAAGTCGTGCTGAAATGCGGCCGGCGTCGGGCCGCTCAGGTGCGCCATTCGCCGAGAATCTGCTCGGCCAGGTAGTCGCACGGCGGGCGCGCGGACTGTGCGCTGCGCGCGAGCACGACCTCCATTTCGCCGAGCGGCGGCAGCCCGTGGCTTTCCGACAGCTGCACGAGATGATCGGGAATGCAGCAGCGCGCCAGCGGCGCGACCGCGAGCCCGGCCTCCACCATGCTGAGCAGGCCGAGGTGGCTCGGGCTCTCGTACGACATCCGGTACGGGATCTTCCGCCGGTTCAGCGCCTTGACCGCGTGATCGCGCGCCATGCTGCCGCCGTGCGTGAAAAAAGCCACCGGCAGCGGCCGCTCTTCCCACACATTGCGCTTCGGCGACCCGACCCAGACGAGCGGCTCGAGCCGGATCAGCTCGCCGGTCACCCCCTTGATCCGCGTGAGGCACGCGAGGTCGACCGTGTTGTCCTTCAGCATCGGCACGAGCGCGCTGCTCGGCTGGCCGATCACGCGTATTTCCACGCGCGGATGCATCGCGGCGAACTTGCCGAGCACCTGCGGCAGCAGCGACGAAATGTAATCGTCGGGCACGCCGATCGTCACGCGGCCGCGGACCTCCGGGCGCACGACCGACGCCCAGGCCTCGTCGCGCATCGCCAGCATCCGGCGGCCGTATTCGGCGAGCATCGTGCCGTCGTCGGTCGGCGTCACGTTGCGCGTGTCGCGGATGAAGAGCGGCTTGCCGAGCGCGTCTTCCAGCGCCTTGATCTGCATGCTCACCGCCGACGGCGACCGGTGCACGGCCTGCGCGCCCTGCGCGAACGATCCGGATTCCGCCACGGCCACCACCATCGCGAGCACATCGAGGTCGAGCTTTTTCATCATCTTCAGAAAAACTGATTAATCGATTCAGTTTATCCCGTTTTACTGTTCTCCTCCACGATCGGACAATGCATCCCGTCAGCCCTTACTCGTTGCAGGAATCATCAGACATGCATACGTCCGGATCGCTCTACGGATTTCTCGTCATCGGCGGCATGCTCGCGGTCACGCCCGGGCCGAACATGGTCTACGTGATGTCGCGCTCGATCGCGCAGGGACGCACCGCGGGGCTCATCTCGCTCGGCGGCGTGATGATCGGCTACCTGTTCTACATGTTCGGTGCGGCGTTCGGGATCACGACGCTGTTCATGAGCGTGCCCTACGCGGGCAGTGTTCTGGCCGTGGTCGGTGCGGCGTACCTGTTGTATCTCGCGTGGCAGGCCGTCAGGCCCGGCGGCCGCTCGCCGTTCGAGGTGCGTGCATTGCCGAGCGAGCGCCCGCTTCGTTTGCTGGCGATGGGCGCGACGACCAGCGTGCTGAACCCGAAGCTCGCGATGCTGTTCATTTCGCTACTGCCGCAGTTCATCGACTACCGGAACGGCAGCGTGCTCGGGCAATCGCTGTTCCTCGGTTCGTTGCTGATCACCGCGTTCGCTTGCGCGAACGGGCTGGTGGCGATCTGTTCGAGCCGCATCGCGACGTTCCTGCACGGGCGCCCGACCCTGCTGCTCGCGCAGCGCTGGGCGATGGGGCTCATTCTCGGCGGGCTCGGCGTGCAGATGGTGGTCGATGCTTCGAGGATGGCGGGCATGGCGTGACGGCCGCGAGCGAACCGCTGAACTGAAACGGAAGCGGCCGGTGGGCAACATTGCCCACCGGCCGTCATGCAGGAAACCCTTCGTCGGCGCAACCCGGTCACTTCGTCAGCAGCTCCGCCTCCAGCTCGCGCAACCGTTCCGGAAACCGGACGCGCAGCACCAGGAACCACCCGAGCCCGATCGCCAGCAATGCGACGAACACATAAGGCAGCCACGCATAGACGCCCGCCGGCACCGGATACACGCTGCCGGCCAGCGGAATCGCGAGCAGCACGACCGCCACGACGCTGATCACCACATGCCGCGCACGCAGCCGGCGCTGCCGGCGCAGATAAAGCGGCGCGCCGATCGCCACCAGCACGTACGCAAGCAGCCAGCCGTACGTCGCGATCGAACTGAGATAGCCATACGAATCGAGCAGCGCGGTGCCGCGTGCGGTGAACACCAGCGCGGTCACCAGCGCCAGCACCGCGATCAGCGCCACCGCGACGTGCGGCGTCGCATTCCGCTCGTGCGCGTGGCCCGTCGATGCATGCAGCACGCCCTGCCGCCCGAACGTATAGACGATCCGCGCCGCCGCATTGATCGACGAGAAGAATGCCGCGAAGAAGCTCAACGCCACGCCCAAGTCGATCAGCACACCGACCCAGCCGGCCCCGAGCCGATGCGCGAGCACCGCGAGCGGGCCGTCGACCTGATCGAGCGGCGGCGTCTGCCCGTGGAACGCACTCACCATCCCGTATGCGCCGATCACGAACAGGATCGCCGGCCCGACGACGCTGATCAGCACCGCGCGCGGAATCGCGCGGAACGGGTCGCGCGCTTCCGCGCCGAGCACGGTCGCGCTCTCGAACCCCGTGAAGCTGAAGAACGCGAGCACCATCCCGAGCTGCAACTGCGTCGGCTTCACGCCTTCCAGCGCCAGTTGCGCGCGATCGACCGGATGCCCGCCGAACGCGATCGTCCCGACCACGACGACGGCGATCAGCAGCAGCGTCGCGAGTTCGACGAACAGCGTGAAGCGCGTGGACAGCCGGATGTCGCGAAACGCGATGTACCACGCGGCGAACGCGGTGACGACCGTGAGCCCGAGCACCACGCCGAGCGGCGTCGCACTGCCGAGCAGTCCCGTCTCGCGGCCCAGCACCAGAAACGTGTTGATCGTCCCCTGCAGGATGCCCGCGGCAGCCACCGCATAGGCGATCAGCAGCGACCAGCCGCAGATCGCGCCCCAGACCGGCCCGATGCCGGCCGACACGTACGCGTATAGCGCCCCCGGCGACGCCGAATCGCGCGCGAACACCGAGATGCTCCACGACGCGAACAGCAGCGCAACGATCGCGAACAGGTAGGCCAGCCACGTGCCGTTGCCGGCCGTCGCGAAGACGGCGGGGATCAGCACGCCGATCCCGCCCGACACGCCGACGAGGCCGATCGACTGCGCGATCAGCTCGGGCAGGCTCAGATAGTTGCGCCGCAGGCCGCCTGCCGGCGGCACGGTATTGTGCGCAGGCAATGCCTGTGCGGTGCTTGCTGGATGACTCATCGATTTACCTCGTCAGGAATGAAGCAAGGCCGCCTACGCGGCGGTGCTGGCTGCCAATGCGGCCACCGGGTTTCCTCGCCCATGTTTCGTCGCGGGAAATACGCCGGCACGACCCGGCTAATTCCAGGAATGGCGCGCGGGCTTCACGCCGTTGAGGTAGTAGTTGCCGATCGCGTGATACTTCCAACGCACCGGATCGTGCAGCGTATGCACGCGCGCGTTGCGCCAGTGGCGGTCGAAGTTGTATTTCGCGAGCGTCGACTTGCTGCCGCCGAGTTCGAACAGCTTGCTCGCCGCGAGCAGCGACACCTCGGTCGTCGCGATCTTCGCCTCGCCCACCGCGATCGCGGCCTGCGCGACCGTTTCCTCGCTCGGCTCGCGTTTCGCCGCGTCGACGAAGCGCCCCGAGCGAGCGAGCAGCGCTTCGGCCGCGTGCACGCGGTACGCGATGTCGCCGATCTGCGCGACCGTCAGCGGATCCTCGCTCGCGCGTTCGACGCCGCTGTCGATCCACGGGCGCGCATGCTGCTGCACGAACGCGATCGTGTCCTGCAGCGCGGCGCGCGCAATGCCGAGGTCGATCGCGGCGGTCGTGATCTGCGCGAACGGGCCCGCGAAGGTCGGGCGGTCGTACGAACGCTGCGTGTGGAAAATTTCGAACGGGCTCACGCGCACGTTCTCGACGATCACCGTGCCGCTCGCGGTCGTGCGCTGCCCGAAGCCGCTCCAGTCGTCCACGACGGTCAGCCCGGGCGCACCCTGCTTCACGAACGCGAGCACGGCCTGCTCCGACTCGTCGAGCGCGAGCACCGGAATCCAGTGTGCGAACAGCGTGCCGGTCGAATAGAACTTGCGGCCGTTCAGCACGAACGCGTCGCCGTCGCGGCGCACACGCGTCTGGATATCGAGCACGTTCTTGCCGCCCGCTTCCGAGAACGCGTTCCCATAGCGCGTGCCCTTCAGCACGAGATCGAAGAAGAAGCGCTTCTGCGCATCGCTGCCTTCGAGGCGGATGTCCTCGATCAGGCAATAGTGGTTCTGCGGGATCTGGCCGAGCGACGGGTCGGCCTGCGAAACGATCGCGATCACTTCCGCGAGCGTCACGTTCGACACCTCCGCGCCACCGTATTCGCGCGGCACGGTGATGCCCCACAAACCACTCGACGAGAACAGCTCGATCTCGTCGAACGGCAGCTTGCGCTCGCGGTCGCGCAACGCGGCGTGCTCGGCCAGTCGTGCCGCGACCCGGTGCGCGACGTCGAGTGCCTCGGCATCCGAGCCGATGACGGGAACGGGAGCGTGTGGGGTGCCCGCTTGCGGTTGCACGTTTTCTTCGATGAATTCCGTAGACATGTAGATTCCGGTAAAGCGCATGAACCGGCCGGCGGTGCCGCGAAGCGTCCGCCAGCCTCCTGTTTCGATATCCGAAACGTTGAACTTGGATGACCCGCAAGAGCGGTCGATGTCACCCGTTCGATCGGACCGCGCGCGGCATGCGTGAACGCGCGCCGCGCACCGGCCTCCGCGTCACGCGGCAACCGCCTGCTGCTGCGCCTCGAGTTCGCGCACGAGCGGCAGCACGCGTTGGCCGAAGTACTCGACTTCCTCGATGAAATGCAGGAACCCCGCGAGCACCAGATCGACGCCGATCGCCTTCAGCGCGACGATGCGTTCGGCGATCTGCCGCGGCGTGCCGATCAGGTTCGTGCGGAAGCCGTCGTTGTACTGCACGAGATCCTCGAACGTCGACTTCGCCCAGTTGCCCTCGCCTTCGGGCGATGCCTTGCCGGCCTGCTTCACCGCATCGCCGAACGCGTGCACGGCCTCGACGTGCGCGTGCCGGATGATGTCGTCGAGCACGGCCTTCGCCTCTTCCTCGGTATCGCGCGCGATCACGAACGCGTTGACGCCGATCCGCACGCGATGATTGTTCGCGGCCGCCTTCGCGCGGATATCGTCGATCTGCGTCTTCAGGTTCTCCGGCGTATTGCCGTTCGTGAAGTACCAGTCCGACACGCTCGCCGCGTTGTCGCGCGCCGCCCGCGAGCTGCCGCCCTGGAAAATCTCCGGGTGCGGCTTCTGCACCGGCTTCGGGCTCAGCGTGTAGTCGTTGAAGCGGTAGAAGTCGCCCTTGAACGTGAAGTTGTCCTGCGTCCAGATGCCCTTCAGCGCCTGGATGAATTCCTTCGAGCGCCGATAGCGTTCGTCGTGCTCGAGCCACGGCTCGCCGATCGCGGTGAATTCGCCCTTGAACCAGCCGCTCACGACGTTGATCGCGATGCGCCCGTTCGAGATGTGGTCGATCGTCGCGAGCTGCTTCGCGACCACGGCCGGATGCCACGGCCCCGGCAGGATCGCGGCGAGCACCTTGAGCTTCGTCGTCGCATGCAGCAGCGCCTGGCTGAACGACACCGACTCGTGCTGGTATTCGGCGCCGTAGCCGGCCGTGAAGCGGATCTGGCTCAGCGCGTAGTCGAAGCCGGCCGCCTCGGCCGTGCGCGCGAGCTGCTGGTTGTATTCGAGGCTCCAGTCGGTGCGCTGCTCGATCGTGCTGACGACGAGGCCGCCGCTGACGTTCGGCACCCAGTAGGCGAACTTGACGCCGTCGGCGGAAGGGTCGGGATGGCTCATGAGTGTGTCCTGGTCGGAAGGGAAAACGCAGGCGGCCTACGCGGCCGCAACGGAAAGCGCATGCGGGCGCAATTGCGGCACCGCGCGATCGACGGCGAGCGCGATACGCGCGCGCAGCGCCGGGTTCGTGATCTGGTACTGGTCGAAATCGCTTTCGGACGCATACACGCCGATCGGCAGCGTGCGGGCCTGGAAGAAGCTGAACAGCGGACGGAGCTGATGGTCGATCACGAGCGCATGACGCTCGCTGCCGCCGGTGGCCGCGAGCAGCACGGGCACGTCGATCAGCGCTTCGTGATGCACGAGGTCGAACAGGTGCTTGAAGAGGCCCGTGTACGACGCGCGATACACGGGGCTCGCGACGACGAGCGCATCGGCCGTCTCGATCGCGCGGATCTGCGCATCGAGGTCGGCCGGCACCTGCGCGCGCGTCAGCGCGCCGGCCAGCCGGCCGCCGATCTCGCCGAGTTCGATCAGCCGTGTTTCGATCGGCAGCGCGGCGCCGAGCGCCGCGACGATCGCGTCGGTCAGCGCCAGCGTGCGCGACGGCCGCTGCAGGCCGCCCGATATCGCGACCACGTTGATTGCATTGCTCATCGGTTGCATTCCCATTGTCGAGTCGGGTGCCGACGCACCCGTCACGTCTTGGGTCAGCAAGGAGCGTGCCATTTCGATGATCGAGCGGGAAAACGATCGTCTGCATGACGAAATGCATCGCGATCGACCGCCAGTCGCGGCGCCGCCGTTGTTCGCGCACGTCGATAAGCGTGCCAGCCATGGCGTCACAACCATATTCCGCAGTGCGATGAACTCGGGGAAACAACGTTGCTGATGTACTGCTGCTTGATCAGCAGCGCGGCGTGCGGCAGGCAGGTTTTTCCGCTTCGACACGGATTCCGGCAGGCACGCGGCATCCATCGGCAGGCATTGACGCCCGCTTTTCGCGTTCACACGCCGGCGCGACGCGTCCCACCCTTGCAGTAGCGCCGGCATGGCTGCTGCATCGTCGCTTTGCGTGCCGCCGATCGCCGTGCGGCGCGACCTTGCCGCGCGCGACTGCGTCCAGCGCAGCAATCCCGCATTGGTTATCAGAAATCGATGTTTCCCGCGTTGCGCGAAACGTTGAACACTCTGCTGATCACGCAGCACCCGGCCAGCAACGCCCGCGCGGCCTGACCGCTTTCGTGCGGCAACCCGACACATTCATCGCCATGACACCCATTTCCGTATCGCCCCGCGCGGAAGGCCTGCGCGTCGTCGCGCCGCCTCGCGACGAACCGGCGCCCCCTGACGCGCTGCAAATCGCCGAGCACCTGGCGGCCGGCTTTGCACGCACCGCGGCCGAGCGCGACCTCCAGGGCGGCACGCCGACGGCCGAGCGCGATCAGTTGCGCGACAGCGGCCTGCTCGCGCTGAGCATCCCGTCCGCCTACGGCGGCCTCGGTGCGAGCTGGCGCACGACGCTCGACGTCGTCCGCGTGCTCGCGGCCGCCGACAGTTCGCTCGCGCACGTGTTCGGTTTCCACCACTTGATGCTCGCGACCGTGCGGCTGTTCGGCGCACCCGCGCAGTGGGAATCGTGGTTCGAGCGCACCGCGCGCCAGCAGTGGTTCTGGGGCAATGCGCTGAATCCGCTCGACGCGCGCACGGTCAGCCGCTCGCGCGGCGCGTGGCATGAATTCAGCGGCCAGAAGAGCTTTTGCTCGGGGGCGCTCGATTCACAGATGCTGATCGCGTCCGCGCACGATGCGCAGACGCGCGCATTCCTGATCGCAGCCGTGCCGACGCAGCGCAGCGGCATCTCGATCGCCGACGACTGGAACAACATCGGCCAGCGCCAGACCGACAGCGGCACGGTCACGTTCGAGAAGGTGCGCGTCGAGGATCACGAACTGCTGACGGACCCCGGCCCGCTGTCGACGCCGTTCGCGTGCCTGCGCCCGCTCGTCGCGCAGCTCGTGCTGACGAACGTGTATCTCGGCATCGCCGAAGCCGCGTTCAACGACGCGCGGCACTACACGCTGCACGAGGCGCGGCCGTGGCCCGGCGCGCAGGTCGCGAGCACCGGCGACGATCCGTACATCCTCGGCCAGTACGGCGAATTCTGGGTCGGGCTCGAAGCCGCGCGCGTACTCGCCGACCGCGCGGCGGACCGGCTCGACGCCGCATGGTCGCGCGATGCGGCGCTCACCCAGGCGGAGCGCGGCCAGGTCGCGCTCGCCACGGCCGCCGCGAAGGTGTCGGCCGCGCGCACCGGGCTCGATCTCTGTACGCGGATGTTCGACGTCGCCGGCGCCCGCGCGACGCACGGCGCGCTGCGGCTCGACCGGCACTGGCGCAACCTGCGCACCCACACGCTCCACGACCCGCTCGCGTACAAGATTCGCGAGATCGGCGAATGGGCGCTCAAGCGAACCTATCCGACGCCGGGCTTCTACTCGTGAACCACACCCCTACCGATGCGTGGCCCGACGCCGCGCCCGTCCTCACGCTGCCCGACCGCCCCGCGCTCGCGACATCCATTCGTGCCCGCGCGCAGGTGTTCGTCGATCCGCGCTCGGTCGCGCTGCTCGACCGGATTCGCCTGGTCGCGCCGAGCGATGCGAACGTGCTGATCGTCGGCGAGACCGGCACCGGCAAGGAACTGATCGCGCGCCACGTGCATGGCCTCAGCCGCCGCAGCAGCGGGCCGTTCATCGCGGTGAACTGCGGCGCCTTCTCCGAGACGCTCGTCGAGAGCGAACTGTTCGGTCACGAGAAAGGCGCGTTTACCGGCGCGTTCAGCGCGAAGCCCGGCTGGTTCGAGGCCGCGAACGGCGGCACGCTGTTTCTCGACGAGATAGGCGACCTGCCGCTGTCGATGCAGGTCAAGCTGCTGCGCGTGCTGCAGGAGCGCGAGGTCGTGCGGCTCGGTTCGCGCACCGGCGTGCCGATCGACGTGCGCGTGGTCGCCGCGACCAATGTGGATCTGCAGCAGGCCGTCGCGAACGGGCAGTTTCGCGGCGACCTGTTCTACCGGCTCAACGTCGTGCAGCTCGCGGTGCCGACACTGCGCGAACGCCCGGGCGACATCCTGCCGCTCGCGCGCCACTTCTTCGACGACTACCGCAGCCGCCTCGGCTACGGGCCGCGCAGCATCGACCCGCGCGCGGAGCGCCGGCTCGAGGCACACAGCTGGCCGGGCAACATCCGCGAACTCGAGAACGTGATCCATCACGCGTTGCTCGTGAGTCGGAACGACTCGCTGCAGGAGGCCGACCTGCATATCGCGTCGCCGGGTGTGTCGCAGGCCGCCTCGAGTACGTCAACGCCGGAACCCGACCCGGCCACCGGCGCACAAGCCGCACTCGAACGCGCGCTGCGCGAGCTGTTCGACGAGGATCACGGCAACCTGTTCGAGCGCATCGAGGACACCGTGATGCGCGTCGCGTTCGAATTCAGCCACCGCAACCAGATCCAGGCCGCACGTCTGCTCGGCATCAGCCGCAACGTGCTGCGGGCGCGGCTGATTCGCGCGAAGGAAATTGCGGCGGTGAAGTAGCCACGTATGGGGGCGCGCTGCCGCATTCCAGCATCGCGACGAGCAACCGGGCGCGCTGCGCAGTTGCTCCGTTACCAGGCATTCGGTCGCGAATCGCGCCGAGCAGCATTTCTGGATTCTTTTGTGACCGCCTTTCCATGCGCCACCCTCTCGACGTCATTTGCATGGAAGCGATGATCACTCATAGTGCCCTAACCATTGCTACGCAAATCCGTTCGACGGCAAGACAATAATCTCCGGCGGAAAAATGAGCCCGCCGACAGGTTAATTTCCACCGCCCACTTTCGATGGCATCTGCGCAAAAGACGAGCCCCCAGGTCGGTCCATCGGCCTGCGAACCGCGCCGGCCGTGGCTCACCGCTCGCTGTCGCACGCCTGGCATATCGAGCCACGAAACGCGACAACAATAGGCCGCAGCATTTACTTTATTTCCACGCCATACCGGATTTAGACGGCGCTGAAACAAGCGCAAGTAGTCCCTGTAAGGGTAATCGAATTACGTCGCCTTGCAATCCGGGCAATATCTCCGGCTTCTCGTTGCAATTCAATCGCCATGTTGTAGCCTTCTGGTTCTGCCCAGCTTTCGGTGACCCTCATGATCGACGTGCTTCGCTTCTGGCGAGATGTAGAAGTCTTCAACATCCCGGATGCCCCGAAAAACAAAGGAACCGGCGATGCCTCGCCTGCCGACGACGATTTGGACGAAATTGCCGACGACGCTTTACCGATTCCCGGCCTGGTAGAGCATCCCGAGGAATCGGTCATACAGCGATTTCCTACTTCCGCTCACCGAGCGACTCAACAGGGCAAGCAATTTCGTTCGCCCCTTCCATGGGAGCAGGCACGCTTCCAGGTTCCGCCTCCCCCTGAAGGTCAGAAGCCGGAACCGGGGCGGCTGATGACCTATGCCCACGCGGTCTATCTCGGGGTCGGGTCAAAGCACCCTTTCGTGGAATCCATCCTCTCGACCCTCAACCTGGCGTTCGAGGAGCACGAACTGGTTCAGCCCATTTCGGGCAATGGCTGGATGGCTGCGTTCATGGTGGGTGGCTCGGGTATGCCGCTATCCAGAACCTACACCGCGGCCAGCTTTACCGTCGGCGTGGAACTGCTGCGAGCAGCGCGCTCGCTGAACGACACCTCCGCCGCGCTGGCGAACCGTTCCAAGCGGTTTGACGATCGCATGGAAGAACGTGAAACGCAATCAACCCTCACGTGGGACGACCTGCTGCAGGAATGGTCGCATGTCCATGAATTGTTCATCGGGAAGCCGCCGTCCCCGACCGACCAGGAGGCTCCCGGAAACCTGATCGTGATCGAGAGCATCCCGATCTTCCAGCGCAAGGATGGAACACTCTACCCGTCGCCCGAGCAGGCCGCAGCCTTTCTGAACTCGTTCTATCTGGATGACCTGACGACGTTGGCCAACAGCGCCCCGTCGGCATTCAGTTCACCTCTTGCGCAGTACCTTGGGCCGGAAACATCAACGGAAGAGCGAATCGACCTGCTCGCCGATCCGGGCGCACTGGCCCGATGTGTGAGTCCAGACCTCCTGCCTGCCGGCCGATGGCCCGCCCCTCCGCACGAACACCTCGCACTTGCCCAGCAAGCCGCTGTCTACCAGATCCGGCACCGCATTGGCCAGGAAACAGGCGATCGATCCCACGGTCTCATGGCCGTGAACGGTCCGCCCGGCACCGGCAAGACCACGCTTCTGAAGGACGTGATTGCCGACGTCGTGGTCGAAAGAGCCAGGAGATTAAGCGCGCTCAAGGATCCCAAGGACTTGTTCGGGACGAAAATCCTCAAGGTCAGCGGCAAGGAAAAGACGTACGATCTGCCCGCCTTGAACGACGACATCGTGGCCGGTACCGAGATCGTCGTGACCAGCAGCAACAATGCAGCCGTCCAGAACATCAGCTTCGAGTTGCCATTTTCTTACGATCACGCCGCTTTCCCGGACGCGTCGTACCTGCCCGCTGTTGCCGTCAACGTCACCAAGGCCTTTGAGTTGAACGGCGCCCCATGGGGTCTGCTGGCCGGTGCGATGGGATCGAAGACGAACAGGGACAAACTCCTGAACGCGGTTTTCGGTTACGAGCCCGCCTACGATCCCGACGATCCCAAAACCCATCCGGATCCTGCCAAACCGGCTTCGTTGAAACCGTGGCTGGATCTCGCAAAAAGCAACCCCGCAGCCGCGGCGGAGAACTGGAGCGGCTCATCCGTCGGCCTTCCCAGGCATGCCGCATCGGGATCTCCGGCCACCAGATCAGTTTCCTGGCGCGATAGATGGAACGAGGCCAAACGAGCATTCGACCTGCGCTTCGCCACCGTCGAAGCCCTGAAAAACGACCTTCTCGCCATTCACGAAGCACTGGAAGAGCTGCCGGCGCTCCCGGCCAAACGGCAGCCGCTGCAGGATCAGCTGGCCAGTCAGCAGCGCGAATTCGCGGAATTACAGGCTGCCGAATCCGCTCGGGTTACCACGCGAGCGTCCGACGATGCGCAAGACCAGGCGACCTTGCAAGCGATGGAGGTCCGGCATGGTCGGCAAGTCGCCCGGTGTGAGCGCTTGCGCGAAAAACTCCGCGACGTTCGAACGGATGAAGATCCGGGTTGGGTCGCCCGCATGCTTAATAAAATGCTGGGCGTGAAAACGAAGGGATATCGGGACTGGCAGAACCTGGTTCGCGACGCACGCAGCGAGCTCGACACCGCCCAGCAGGGTCTGCAGTCTATCGAGGACGGCAGGGAAAATATCCAGCAGCAGCTGGCCGATCGTGAAGTGGACGCCGATGCCGAGAAGCAGGCATTCGACACACGCGCGGCCAATATGAGCCAACGCATCCAGGCATCGACTCGCGACATTCAGGACCTGGACGCCCGTGAATCCATGTTGCGTGCTCGATTGCGTGTCTTGCGTGACGGAGATGGCTCGACGTCAGCGCTCGAGACGCGTGAACCGATCTTGCCGGACCCGGATTTTCTGGCTCAGCCGGTACATGTACAGCACACGAGCAGCCTGTGGGTCTCCCGGAAATTGGATCATGCACGCTCTGAACTGTTTCTTGCCGCGCTGGCCTTGCATGAAGCGGCGTTGATGGTCAACGCCGCCACTTGGTTCAGAACCTTCCTGTCGGTGCGGAGTGTACTGACGGGTCAATCCAGCGTCAGGACTTCGGACGATCTTCTGACCATCTGGCGTTCACTCTTTTTCGTCGTACCGGTGATCTCGACCACCCTCGCCTCCTTCGGTCGACTTTTCCGGAACCTGGGAGCCAACAGCTTCGGATGGTTGCTGATAGACGAAGCCGGACAAGCCACACCCGCATCGGTCGCCGGGGCCATGTGGAGAGCGCGTCGCACGGTGGTGGTCGGAGATCCGTTGCAAATCGAGCCGGTCATGACGGTACCCAAGGCGCTCGTGGAGCGGCTCGGCCGCAACAACCAACTGGACGATGCGACCGTCGACCATTGGTCACCGTCCCTGCATTCGGTGCAAACGCTCGCCGACCGCACCATGCGGCTTGGCGCGAAGATCGGCGACACGTGGACCGGGATGCCGCTTCGCACGCATCGGCGATGCATGAATCCGATGTTCGACATCGCGAACCTGATCGCCTACGACGGCCAGATGGTCCAGGCGACGGGGAGCAAGAGCATCGATCCAGACCTGTTCGAAAGCTGCTGGATCGATGTTCAGGGGCCAGCGAACGACAAGGTCGTCGCAGCGGAAATCAAAGCGCTGGAGAAGATTCTCAATCATTTCCTGAGCAAGTGGCCACAAGTCGTCAGCAAGGGCGGCGACCGCCAACCCGCCTCCGTTTACATCATTTCCCCGTTTCGCAACGTTGCCAAAGCATGTAAAAAACTCATCTCCAGCGGGAGTCTGGAATCCCGTCTGAAGAAACTGAAAGTAAAGATCGACGCAGGCACGGTGCATACGTTTCAGGGCAAGGAAGCCTCCATCGTGTTCTTCGTGCTGGGCTCATCGCCGGGCGAGGCCGGCAATGGAAGCCGAGGTTGGGCCGCGAGCAAGCCGAACCTGCTCAACGTCGCCGCCACACGCGCGCAACAACGGTTCTATGTTATCGGGAACTACGTGGACTGGTCGTCGCTGCCCAATTTCAATGCGATGCACGAGTCGCAGAAGCGCATGAAGCGAACCAGGCTGGTCCTCGAATCGGCCGCACAAGTCCGTCTGGAACCTGTATCCGAAGAAATGTCACCGGCGAAGTAAGCCGCCGAGGCGAGCCGTGCTGCGATTGATCGCCCCGGCAGGCACGCGTGCAGCCGGATGCGCGCCGCGATCCGCACGAGCACCGGCTCGGACGGTGTGCTACCGGGCGCGCTGCGCGAGCTGTTCGACGAGGATCACGGCAACCTGTTCGAACGCATCGAGGACACCGTGATGCGCGTCGCGTTCGAATTCAGCCACCGCAACCAGATCCAGGCCGCACGGCTGCTCGGCATCAGCCGCAACGTGCTGCGGGCGCGGCTGATTCGCGCGAAGGAAATTGCGGCAGTGAAGTAGCCGCGTATGGGGGCGCACCGCTGCCCGGCTCCGGCGCGATCGCGCAGCGTTCTGTGCATCAACGTTCAAACCTGATGTATCGCGGCGCGAGCCGGAGCTTGAGCAGGCGATCGTACCGTAGCGGTAAACGATCAACTCAGCGTCTTTGTCGGCCATAGGTGCCCACCTCCCCAATCGGTGGACACCCATGCTCGTTGGTCAGCGCACCGTGACATAGACGTCGAGAATGGCCCCTTACGGTCGATCAACCTCAATTGCTATAGATCAGACCGCGAGCGGCGCCGTTGACGTAAATCCTGCCATACGTGTTCCAGTCGCCGGCGATCACGCCGGAGTCGCCGAATTGGTGCGCGTCATCGTTGAAGCGCGCCCACGTTGCACCTCCGTCGTCGGAATGGTAAATGCCCCAGACGCCGTTCAATGTGCCTTCCACATAGACCGCGGCCGAGTACGACGAACCGGTCGGTGCCCTGCCCAACGCGATCACGGTGGCGCCCGGGGTGTCATTGGTCGACGCAAAGACGCCGAGCTTCGTCCAGGTCGCCCCCGAGTCCACCGAGTGGTACACGGCCGTGCCGTCGGCCAGCCAGAGATCACCCTCGGCGTTCGGATTGACCGCCATCGACGT
This sequence comes from Burkholderia sp. HI2500, assembly GCF_002223055.1. Classification (NCBI taxonomy): domain Bacteria; kingdom Pseudomonadati; phylum Pseudomonadota; class Betaproteobacteria; order Burkholderiales; family Burkholderiaceae; genus Burkholderia; species Burkholderia sp. HI2500. Next base: position 1,125,774 of record NZ_NKFL01000007.1, read on the forward strand.
ATCCCGCCACGCATTCCACGCCAGGTTCGCGTTCACGGAGCCCTGGCTGAGCGCGAACGTGTGGCCGCCGTCGTTCGAGACGTAGATCTTGCCGCGCTGCCAGCTCCACGGTGCGCCGCCGGAGTCGTAGGCATAGACCTTGTTCGGGTTCTTGCGGTCCGCGGCCAGGCGGTAGGCACGCGGGAAGCCGTTCCATGTGGCACTGAACGCCGGCAGGTTGGTCGCCGTCCAGCTGGCGCCATTGTTCGTCGTGTACGACGGCACCGAGTCCGGCGGTGCCCAGGTCACGTTGTTGCGGGACGGGACGACCAGGTTGCCCACGTTGCTCTGGCTTGCCGCGGCGCCGTTGGGCAGCGTCGCGAACGTCGCCCAGCTATTGCCGCTGTCGCCGGACCAGAAGCCCTTGGTCGCATGGCCGTTGGCGTTGTCGACGCCTGCGGCGGCGATGTACGTCGGATCGGACCACGACATGTCGGCCGAATTGCCGCTGCTCCACGTGTTCAACGGGCCTTTCGTCGGCCTCGTCGAGAGGTCCGTATTGACCCACGTGCCGATGTCGCCGGCGCTGTTGATGAAGTTGTACGACGCGCCGGGCGGCGCCGTGACGAGCGCCAGCGTCACGGTTTCCTCGAGGTTGTCGACCTTGGCGCGCCAGGTTGGCGTGGGCGACGAGGCGTTCATGGTTTCGCAGATGCCGCCGCCGTGGACGTGCATGACGTGATCGCGATTGGCCGGGTCGATGGCGACGCTCTCGACCCAGCCGGCGCAGCCACCCGAGGCAGTGCCGGTATGCGGCATGCCGGCCTCGATTTCGCGCCACGTGCTGCCGCCGTCATCGGATAGCTGGATGGTCTTGCTGGTGTCGCTCCAGCCGGTCATGCCCAGTGCGATGCGGGCGGACGCGCCCAGACCGGAGACGGACAGGCCGCCAAAGCCGTTGCTGCTGGAGCGGTTGAGCAGCGTCCAGTTGCTGTCGTTGCTTCCGCCGAACTTGTAGAGAGAGCTCGGCCCGCCGATGCCCTGGCCGACGCCCGCGTTGAACACCACGTAGAAGTTGCCGTCGGACGTGCGCACGACGTGCGGGATGTAGTAGCCGGACACCGTCGGCGGGACGGGCACCGGCGTCCACGAGAAGCCGCCGTTGGTGGACTTGTACAGGGTCGACGTCAGGCCCGCCGCGTTGGCGTAATCCGGGGCGACGGTGGCCCACATGATCCAGGTCGGCTGGCCGCTACCCTCGCCCGACGTATCGAAGATCACCTGTTCGACGCCGATCGGGGAACTGCCGCCGCTGATCGTGGTGGAGGACAGACCCGTGACCTGCGTCCAGGTCCGGCCCGAATCGGCACTCTTCCACAGGCCGGCCGTGCGCGATCCGTAGAACAGCGTCGACGGATTGTTCGGGTCGACTTGCAGGCGCTCGCCCGTGGCGCGGCCGTTGTCGTTGCCGCCCACCGGGAACGGCAGGTCGTAGTGCGTCCAGGTATCGCCGCGGTTGCTCGAGATGTAGATGCGGCCGTTGTGACCCTGCGTCACGGTAATGCCGGTCACCATGTAGACGAGCTGATCGTTGTTCGGGTCGAGCGCGAGGCTTTCGACGCCGTGGAAATCGCCCTCGCCCGAGCCGAAACCGACGCCGTCGGTGATGGGCGTCCACGTCGAGTTGGTCGCGTTCCAGCGGTACGCGCCGCCAACGTCGGTACGTGCGTACAGCAGGCTCGCGTTGGCGGGATGGTAGATCAGGCCGGTGACGTAGCCGCCGCCGCCCCACTTGACGCTGGTCCAGCTGGCCGCCGGCTGGTTGCTGCCGCTGCCATTTCCGCCGATCTGACTGCGATTGGCAGCTGAATTGGCGCCCGCATGGATCACACCTGTCGCGCTATCGGATCCGTCACCACAGCCCCATAACGCACACGCCATCGCCGCAACGGCGATCCATCGTTGAGAAAACACGGTCATCAGAAGTCCTTATAGAAATAGGTCCATCGCAGGGCCCGCCATCGGGCCCTGCGTGATCAACTCGTCATGAGCGACGCAATCTGCGCAGCGCTGAGCGCACCGCGATAGAGGCGGAAATCGTCGATCAGGCCGTGGAACGTGGCGTCGGCACCGTATTGCGATTTGCCCAGCCAGTTCTGCGTGGTACTGCCCAAGCGGAACGGCGCCTGGAACATCGCCGTGTTGGTGCCGACGGGCGTGCCGTCCACGTAGATCGTGCCGGTCGAACCCGATAGCGTGATGGCCACATGCACCCATCGCTTGCTCGGCAGCTCGGTGGGGGCGTCGATGATCTGTTCCGGCGGGCCGTCACCGGGGCCGTTGGCCGTCATGGCGAAGCGCATGCCGGCCCAGCCGTTGCGCAACTGCCCGCGCGGCGTGAACATCATGTAGCGGTGGAAGCCCGTGCCGAAGTCGAACAGGCGTGCCCACGTTTGCGCGCCGTTCCAGAACACCCAGCTGGCGAGGGTGAAGTCCGACACGTCGACCAGCAGATCGTCGGGCAACGCGACATACGCGCCCGAGCCGTTGAGCGAGACCGCGTTACCGTTGTGCCCGGCCGCCCACGTTGCGCCGTTGAGCGTGCCATTGCGCCTGTTGCCCGAGCTATCGGCGGCCGTGATGCCGCTGCCTTCATCAAACGTGAGGTGCGCGAGCAGCTGCTGCGCCGTGATCACTTTCACTTCGTTGGAGAACGCCGATTCGCCCGCAATCGTTTGCGCTGTCACGACATAAAAATACGTGCCGGCAGCGGCTGGCAGATCGGTATAGGTCAGCAGATCGGTGATCCCGCTCTGGATGGTTTTGTACGGCCCGCCGGCAATGGTGGCGCGCTTCACGTTGTAGCTGACGGCGTTGCTGCTGCCCCACCACGACAGCACCGCCTTGCCCGCGCTCGCGTAGCCGGTCAGGCCGGTCGGCGTTGCGGCGGGGGTGCCGGGGTCGAGCGTGCAAGTGAGCGTGCCGTAGCCAAGCTGATCGAAGCCGCCACTGTTGGGGCCGTAGTTGCCGCCGCCGCCTTCCGGTGCCACCAGTTCGGCAGCGCGCTTGGTGTAAGGCGCCGCCAGACCTTTGCGGTTGATGTAATGGTTGGCCACCAATGCCCAGCAGGGCCGCCCCAGGGCGTCGCCTCGCCCGCCGGTGGAGAACTGCGTCTGGGTGACGCCGGCGCTGTTCTGGTACGTGACGAAAGGCACCGTGTAGAACGCGCCGTCCGCCTGCTTCAGGTTGGCCTTGGCCACGTATTCCGCGCCCGCCAGAAAGCGATTGTTGTCATGGCCGTATAGGTCGATGCCCTGATTCCACGCCATCTCGCAAATGGCGCCCGTCAATGCAATGCCGAGCGTGCTGTGGCCCTGGTCCCGGCCGGCTTCCTGCCATTGCCCGAGGTTGCCGGGATGCAGGTAGTACACGGCTTGCCGGATGCAGCCGTTGCTGCCGCCGGTCTTGAAATGGGTGACGGCCTCGTTGACGAGCTCGGCATCGTCGCACAGCACGCCGATGGCCAGGATGCACGCGATGTTGGCCAGGCCCCAGTTGGCCCAGTAGTGCGTGTCCATCGCGGTGTCGATACGGGTCAGGAAAGCATGGCTGACCGGGTAGAAGACCTTGCGCATCATGGCCTGAAACGCGGCAAGCCCGGCCGGACTCCAGCCGCTGTAGCCGCGCATGATTTCAGCTGCGTTGGCGAATTCGTAGCCGTAGATGCCGGCGGCGAGCGCCACGTCGCTGCCGCCAAGCGTCGTCAGCGTCGACGCCCACTGGTCCAGATACTCCACGGCTTTGTCGGCATAGCGTTTGTCGTCCGATACCTTCCAGCGCAGCGCGTCGCCATAGGCGGCGGCGATGTCGTTGTAGAGCGCGCCGTAGTTCTGACCATGCGTGGGATCATTGCCGCGATAGATGCCGACCTGCGGGTTCGGTTGGTTCGTCAGGCGCGTGTGACCGTTGGCGACGAGCACGTTCCAGCTGTCGATCCACGGGGAAGCGTGGGCCCCGACTTTAGCGCGCATGCGTTCGAAATCCGCCTCGGTATGTAGCAACCCGGGATGCGTGAAGGCGCGGGTTTGGGCAGTGCCTGCCGACGCCGCCCCTGCGCCGATACCGTCCGAAGCTGGAACAACGCCGGACGCCTGGCTGATGCCGTTTGCCGAAGTACGCTCACCGCCTGTCACCGCGTTGCTTCCGTCGCCGCCGCATCCCGCCAGAAGCGTTGCACCGAGCCCCATCACGAAATGGCGTCGTGCAATATTCTCGATGTCGCCGAGTGGGACGATTTCCTCGGATGGCATCGTCGGTGCTCCGTTGTCTCGCATGTTGGGATCCCCAGTTTTTTAGCTATGGTCGAAGCGAAAAAAAAATGTACGAACCGTTCCGTATTCATCAGGAACGCGTAGCATTCTATCCAGCACGATAGGGAGGCAATCAAGCGAAAAAAAACATATTCACTCATGACACGCACTTGTCACATCTGTGATGGATGGATTGAGGGATGCGCGAAGCGGCTGGGCACCGCCATGGAACAAAACAAAGTCGAGCCTGGGCATGATCTGTTGTCCGTAGCGCGCTTACGGCGGAGCACGCCATCTCGAATCCGACGACCCACCTGCCAATAGAAGTTCGGCGTTGACGGCTGCGGCCGAACTTGCATCTCTTGTCTCGCTCGGAATACGCGGCCAAAGGCCGCGCATCTCACAACATGCATGGGCGTGCGCCGCACGCCGTGCAGCAACGTCCGAACCTGATGTATCGTGGCGCGAAGCGTGCGCGTCGCTTCGCCCCTGTGGAAGGTCGTCCATTCCATGACCGCCTGCCCCCGGCGACAGCGCCCGCACGATCCTGCGCAACACGAAAGGCCGTCCGGCGCCCGTGTAGGTCCGGCGTGCCTCGTTCACCTGTCCGGAATCCGTCGCCATGAAAAAGCTTGTCAACCGCCCGTCCGATGTCGTGCGAGAAATGCTGGAAGGCATCGCGCGGCAGTCGCCGCATGTCGCGATCCTCGGCGACGAGCACGTGCTCGTCCGCCAGCCGCTGCCCGAGCCCGCGCAGCGCCCCGTCGCCGTCCTCTCCGGCGGCGGCAGCGGCCACGAGCCCGCACACGGCGGCTATGTCGGCGAAGGGATGCTGAGCGCGGCCGTCTGCGGCGAAGTGTTCACGTCGCCGTCCACCGACGCCGTGCTCGCCGCGATCCGCGCCAGCGCCGGCCCGAACGGCGCACTGCTGATCGTGAAGAACTACACCGGAGACCGGCTCAACTTCGGGCTGGCCGCCGAACTCGCGCGCGCCGAAGGCATTCCCGTCGAGACGGTCATCGTCGCCGACGACGTGTCGCTGCGCGGCCGCGTCGAGCGTGGCCAGCGACGCGGGATCGCCGGCACCGTGCTGATCCACAAGCTCGCCGGCGCGGCCGCCGCGCGCGGGCTGCCGCTCGCCCGCGTCGCGGCGATCGCGCGCGACGCGGCGGCCGAACTCGGCACGATGGGCGTCGCGCTCGACGGCTGCACGATCCCGGGCGCCGACAAGTCGGGCTTCAGCCTCGGCGATCACGAGATCGAGCTCGGCCTCGGCATCCATGGCGAGAAAGGCGTCGAACGTCGCGCACCGTTGCCTGCCGATGCGCTGGCCGACACGCTGCTGTCGAGCATCGTCGCCGATCTCGTGCTCGACCGCGGCGAACGCGTCGCGCTGTTCGTCAACGGCCTCGGCGCGACGCCGGACATGGAGCTCGCGATCGTGCTGCGCGCCGCGCACGACAACCTGCACCGGCGCGGCCTCGTCGTCGCACGCGCGTGGGCCGGCACGTTCCTCTCGGCGCTGAACATGCCCGGCTGCTCGATCTCGGTGCTGCGACTGAACGACGAACGCGCGGTGCTGCTCGACGCGCCGACGCAGGCGCGCGCATGGCCGGGCGGCGGCGCGGTGAATACGCAGATCCGCGCGGCCTCGGCCGCCGTGCAGGAAGCGCCGTTGCCGCCGCTCGATGCGGCCGGCCGCGCGTGGGCCGCGCGCCTGCAACCGGCGCTGCACGCGGTCGCGCAGACGCTGATCGATCACGAGCAGACGCTGACCGACCTCGACGCGGCGGCCGGCGACGGCGATCTCGGCGCGAGCATGCTGCGCGCGGCGGAAGCGATCCTCGCACTGCCGGAAGGCGCGTACGGCACGCCGGCCGGCGCACTCTCGGCGCTCGGCGCCGCGTTGCGCCGCGCGATCGCCGGCAGTTCGGGGCCGTTCTATGCAACCGCACTGCTGCGCGCGTCGCGCCGGCTGGCCGAGATCGCCGAGCCGTCGGCGCGTGACTGGGCCGCGGCGTTCCGCGGCGCGGTGGATTCGATCAGCGAACTGGGCGGCGCGCATGCCGGCGACCGGACGATGCTCGATGCGCTGATCCCGGCCGTCGCGGCATTCGAGCGTGCGCTCGACAACGATCGCGATCCCGCCAGCGCGTGGGCCGCGGCAGTCGAAGCCGCCGAGCACGGCGCGCAGGAAACCGCACGCATGACGCCGCGCGCCGGGCGCGCCAGCTATCTCGGCGAACGCGCGATCGGCACGCCGGACGGCGGCGCGGTGGCGGTGTCGTATTGGCTGCGTGCGTTGCAGGCGCACATCGGGTGAGGGTCGAAGGCGCGCCATCGGTGTCGCGCCTTCAATGCATCGGCACGCGAGACGCCACACCGCGTCACGTGCCGATGTCGAGGATCGTTGCGATGTCGGGCGGCATCACCTCTGTGCCCATCCGCAATCAATCAGCCCGTCTTCGTCCGCCCGGGCAACAACGCCGCACCAACCACCGCCACGGCGAAACTCGCAAGCCAGCACCAATAGCCGATCGCGTCGAGATGCACGGGCTCGACGTTCCCGGCTTCGTCGACGGCAATCTGGTGCTGCGACAGGAAGCTCATCCCGAACAGCAACGCCAGACCGGCCAGCATGACCGCCTGCGCGCGGTAACGCTTCGCGGTCAGCAGCCAGGCGGCGAACACGAGCGGATTTGCGAGCCATGCATAGATACCGCCGAGCACGCCCATCCAGCCCGTCAACAGTACCTGCCAGCCGTCGGCCCATGGATGCGGAGCGGGCGCGCCGGTGCGGAACGGCGCGGTGAACATGGCGACCAGATAGAGCAGCACGCTGATCGCGAGCAACACGGTCGTGGCGCGGCCCATCGGCGGGCGAACGGGCGCGGTGGCGGACGTCGATGGTTTCATCGTCGGGCCGGGCGGCCGGCGTCGCGGCGCGCCGCCGGACACACCGTATGCACGTCGCTCAGACGCCTTCGACCAGCACGGCGCGATAGCGCGCGCCCTTGAAGCGGTGCTGGGCGACGGCCTGATATTCCGGGCCGTGATACCACGCGTGCGCCGCTTCCTTCGACGGGAACTCGACGATCACGACGCCTTCCGGTCCTTCGCCCTCGAGCGTTTCCTGCGGCCCGTAGGCTGCGAGCACCTTCACCGGATGCCCGGCGAGCGTTGCGCCAACCTTGCTCTGGTAGAGGTCGAATTCCTGCTGGTCCTGCATGCTTTCACGTGTAAACACGATGTAGGTGGCCAAGATGCGTGCTCCTGATGCGCTGCGTGGAAAGGGGATGGGACGGCCGCGCATCGCCTGGTCCGGCGAACGGCACGCGACCTGCCAGCAGCTTACAGGGGTTTGCCGACGAACGTCGGGGCTGGCCGGGTGCGCATCCGGCCGGCTTGCCGCGTGCGACAACGGTCACCCGCGTACGGATCCTGCCGCGCGCGGATGACCGGAACGGAGGCCGTCACGCAAGCGTCGCGGTGGCCTGCATCGTCAGCCAACCGTCGCGATCCTTCGCCCACAGCTCGATCGTCCGGCCGTCATCCGACGGCTTGCCGCACAGCGTGAACGGCTCCCCGTCGAACGTCGGGCGCACCGCGCGAAACGCGAAGCTCGCGAGCGTCGCGTCGGGCCGTTCGCGGTGCACGAGATCGACGAGCAGCGTCGCGATCAGCGGGCCGTGCACGACGAGCCCCGGATAGCCTTCCTCCTGCGTCACGTAGCTGCGGTCGTAGTGGATGCGGTGACCGTTGAAGGTCAGCGCCGAATAGCGGAACAGCATCACGGCGTCGGCCGTGACCGTGCGCGACCACGTCTCGCCTGCCGGCGCCGCGACCGGCTTCGGCGCCGGCGAGCCCGGCTGCGGCGCATCGCGATAGACGATGTCGTGCTCTTCCTCGACGCACAACGCGCCGTCACACTCGATCCGGTGCTGCACCGTCACGAAGACGAGCCGGCCGCTGCGGCCCGTCTTGTCCTCGATGTTCTCGATCGTCGATTCGCGCGTCGCGCGCCGGCCTGTACGTAGCGGCGCATGGAACGTCAGGCGGCCGCCGGCCCACATGCGGCGCGGCAGCGGCACGGGCGGCAGGAAGCCGCCGCGCTTCGGATGGCCATCGGGGCCGACTTCGGCCAGCGGCGCGACGGGCAGGAAATAGAGCCAGTGCCACATCGGCGGCACGACGTCGCCGGGCGGCGGGCGGTCAAGCGTGGCGGCTAGCGCGTTCAGCGGGAACGCGGCGATGTCGTCGCCGAGCGTTTCGGTCTTGCCCAGCCATGCGTCGAGCGACGCCTGGCCAGGGGGCTGCGAGGATGAAAGGGACACGTGCGGAATCTCCGGGTGGCTTGCAACGGCCTCAATATGCACGCCGCGCGCCGTTTCGCGAAACCGGATTTCCCGAACCCCGGCTTCGAACCTGCCTGACCTGCCGAGCGGCCCGGCCGGACGACTTTCGTCTGACCATTCGATCGCAGCCGCCAAACGCACCACCCGTGCCGGCAAAACCTTACAGCTTGACCATCCCCGGCACGCCGCCTAAATTGCTTCAAACGGGCTGGCCGAACCGCGTGCGACGTGTCATCCGGGTGACAAAAACGATAGTTTGCTATCGAATTAATTTGCCCCTATCATCTCGCCCATGACCAATCTGCACGACCTCCGCCTCGCCGTCAGCAGCCTTCTCGTGCTGTCCGCGCGCAAGTGGCGCCGCACCAGTGACGGCGTGCTGACCGCGTACAACGTGTCCGAGGCGTGCGCGACGCCGCTGCTGATCGCCGGACGCCTCGGCGAAGGCGTGCGCCAGGGCACGCTCGCCGAATACGTCGGCATCGAGGGGCCATCGCTCGTGCGCCTGCTCGACCAGCTGTGCGCGGCCGGCCTCGCGCGTCGCGACGAGGATCCGCACGACCGCCGCGCGAAAACGATCTCGCTGACGGCCGCCGGCCGCGCGGTCACCGCGAAGATGGAGGAAGACCTCCGCGTGCTGCGCGCGCAGGTGCTCAAGGGTGTCACGCGCGCCGATCTCGAAGCGACGCTGCGCGTGCTCGACGCGTTCAATGCGTCCGAGTCGCACACGCCCGCCGCACGCGCCTCCCACACCGGTGACGCCACGTCATGACCTACCCGAGCCTTCGCGACTGGCTGTTCTCGGGCAAGACGTTTGCCGCGTCGATGCTGGCGCTGTATCTCGGCCTGTATTTCCAGTTGCCGCGCCCGTACTGGGCGATGGCGAGCGTCTACATCGTGTCGAACCCGTTCGTCGGCGCGACGCGCTCGAAGGCGCTGTATCGCGCGCTCGGCACCGCGCTCGGCGCGGCCGCCGCGATCTTCTTCGTGCCGCCGTTCGTCGAGACGCCGCTGCTGTTCGCGATCATCGTCGCCACCTGGTGCGGCACGCTGCTCTACCTCGCGATCTCCGATCGCACCGCGCGCAGCTATGTGTTCATGCTCGCCGGCTACACGATGCCGCTGGTCGCGCTGCCGACCGTGACCGATCCGTCCACCGTGTTCGACGTCGCGATCGCACGTACCGAGGAGATCGTGCTCGGCATCGTGTGCGCGAGCGTGGTCGGCAGCGCGATCTTCCCGAACCGGCTCGCGCCGACGCTGATCGAGCGCACCGACGCGTGGTTCAAGGATGCCGCGTTCTATGGCCGCGAGACGCTGTCCGGGCACATCGCCGGCAAGGCGCTGTCCGCGTGCCGGCAACGCCTCGCGGCGACCATCACGGGCCTCGAATTCCTGCTGAGCCAGCTGAGCTACGACCATGCGCACCCGCGCATCCTCGCGCGGGCACAGGCGCTCGCGGGCCGGATGCAGCTGTTCCTGCCGCTGATGTCGTCGCTCGCCGATCCGTTGATCGCCCTGATGCGCGACCTGCACATCCGGCCGGCCGGGCTCGACGAGTTGCTCGCCGATGCCGCGACGTGGTTCGACGCGCCGCTGCCGGCCGTCCGGGCCGGCACCGACGGCGACATGACCGACGACCCGGTCGCGCAACGCCTGCGCGAACGCATCGCCGCGCTGCAGCCGGCCGACGACGCGCTCGCGAGCTGGGACGGTGCGCTGCTGTCGAACGCGCTATGGCGGCTGCGCCAGGTCATCGACATCTGGCAGGACTGCCGCTCGCTGCGCGCGCTGATCGGCAACGAAGCGGGCGTCTGGCAGCCGCGCTACCGGCACTGGCGGCTCGGCGGCACCGAGCGCTTCTTCGATCGCGGGATGATGCTGTTTTCGACGCTGACCGTGGTCGCCGCGATCGTGTTCGCGAGCTGGCTGTGGATCGCGTCTGGCTGGCACGACGGCGCCGCCGCCGTCACGCTCGTGGCCGTGTCGTGCAGCTTCTTCGCTGCGCTCGACGAGCCGGCGCCGCTGGTGTTCAAGTTCTTCCTCGCGACGACCGCGAGCGTCGTGTTCGCGGGCCTGTACCTGTTCGTCGTGCTGCCGCACGTGCACGATTTCGCAATGCTCGTCGTGATGTTCGCGGGCCCGTTCATCCTGATCGGCACGCTGCTGCCGCGCCCGCAGTTCAACATGGTGACGATGCTCGTCGCCGTGAACACGGCCACCTTCATCAGCATCCAGGGTGCGTACGACGCGGATTTCTTCGTGTTCCTGAACAGCAACCTCGCGGGCGTCGCCGGGCTGTTGTTCGCCTATGTATGGACGCGTGCGACGCGGCCGTTCGGCGCGGAACTCGCGGTGCGGCGCCTGCTGCGCTCGGGCTGGGAAGACGTCGCACGCTCCGCGTCGACACAACCGCTCGACGACCAGCGCAACCACGCGTCGCGAATGCTCGACCGCGTCACGCAGCTGCTGCCGCGCCTCGGTGCGTCCGACGATCATCGCCACCCGTCGATCGAAAGCTTCCGCGACCTGCGCATCGCGCTCAATGCGCTCGACCTGCGCCGCTCGCGCCGCCGGCTGTCCGGCGACGTGCCCGACGCGATCGACCGCGTGCTGGCCGGCGTCACCGACCACTACGAACGCTGCGCCGCCGCGAACGCGCGCCAGCCGGCGCCGCCCGCGCTGCTCGCGACGATCGACGACGCACTGCAACGCGTCGCGGGCCGCAACCTGCCGGGTGCCGCACCGGCAGAAGACGGCGCTGCGCCCGCCGCACCGGCCACGCCTGCCACGCATCGCCGGCTGCGCGACACGCTGCACGCGCTCGTCGGCCTGCGCCTGTCGCTGTATCCGGCCGCGGCCGGGCAGCCGCCGCAGGCGCCGGACGGAGCACGCGCATGATCCCGCTTTCCCATCCGTCCTTCCGACCGCGACCATGATCGGCGAAATCGACATCTTCGGCGTATTCGTGCCGGCCCCGCTCGTGCTGATGCTGATCGCCTACCTGATCAACATCGTCGTGCGCGCCGTGCTCGAGCGCGTCGGCTTCTACCGCCTCGTCTGGCACCGTTCGATCTTCGACCTCGGCATCTACGTATTCGTGTTTGCCGCCGTCGTGATCGTTTCCCACCATCTCGTGGCTACCTAACGTGAAAAAAACCTGGCTCTCGGCAGGGCAAATCCTGCTCACCCTGATCGTCGTCGTCGTGGCTGCCGTCGTGCTGTGGCGCATCGTCAACTACTACATGTTCTCGCCGTGGACCCGCGACGGTCACGTGCGCGCCGACGTGATCCAGGTCGCGCCGGACGTGGCGGGCCTCATCACGTCGGTGCAGGTCGCCGACAACCAGGAGGTCAAGCGCGGCCAGGTGCTGTTCGTGATCGACCAGGCGCGCTACACGCTCGCGGAGCGGCTCGCCGAAGCCACGCTCGCGCAGCGCCGCGCGACGCTCGCGCAGGCGAAGCGCGAGTACGCCCGCAACCTGCAGCTCGGCAACCTGGTCGCGAGCGAGCAGGTCGAGGAAAGCCGCACGCGCGTCGAACAGGGCGAAGCCGCCGTCGCCGATGCGCAGGTGTCGCTCGACACCGCGAAGCTGAACCTGCAGCGCACGACGATCGTCAGTCCCGTAGACGGCTACCTGAACGACCGCGCGCCGCGCGTCGGCGAATACGTGCCGGCCGGCCGCGCGGTGCTGTCGGTCGTCGACCGCAATTCGTTCCGCGTCGACGGCTACTTCGAGGAAACCAAGCTGCGCGGCATCCACATCGGCCAGCCGGTCGACATCATCGTGATGGGCGAGCCGCGTGCGCTGCGCGGGCACGTGCAGAGCATCGTCGCGGCGATCGAGGATCGCGACCGCACGCAGGGCGCGAACCTGCTGCCGAACGTGAACCCCGCATTCAGCTGGGTGCGGCTCGCGCAGCGTGTACCGGTGCGCGTCGTGCTCGACGAGGTGCCCGACGATTTCCGGATGATCGCGGGCCGTACCGCGACCGTCTCGATGCGCGAAGCCGACACGCGACGCAACGACCAGGCGAAGCCGGCGGCCGGCGCGTCGGCGGTCGCCGCACCGGTATCGACGGCTTCCGGCGCCGCCGCCAGCGCGGCAGGAGCATCACAATGAAGCGGCACGGTCTGCGTCTCGCCGCGACGCTCGCGCCGCTTGCGCTCGCACTCGGCGCGTGCAAGTCGGTCGGCCCCGATTACACGCTGCCGCAGCAGGCGTACGTGAATGCGCCGCTCGCGAACCATGCGCTCGACGATGCGAACGGCACGCTCGTGTCGCGCGACGCCGTGCCCGGCAACTGGTGGCAGCTCTACGACGATCCCGTGCTCAACGGGCTCGTGCGCGATGCACTGAAGTCGAACACCGACCTGCGCGTCGCCGCGGCCAACCTCGCGCGCTCGCGCGCGGCGCTGGAAGTCGCAAGCCAGCAGGGTGGCTTCTCGGGCGGCGCGGAGGCCGCCGTGCAGCGCGCCCAGGAATCGGCCGAGCAATACCTGCTCGAGAACAAGCTGCCGGTCGTCAACGAAGGCACGGTCGGCATCAACGTGTCGTACGAGATCGACCTGTTCGGCAAGCTGCGGCGCGGCGTCGAAGCCGCGCGCGCGGACAGCGAAGCCGTCAGGGCCGCCGGCGACCTGGCACGCATCACGGTCGTCGCCGACGTCGTGCGGGCGTACGTCGAGTCGTGCTCGGCCGGCGACGAGCTGGCCGTCGCGAAGCAGTCGCTCGCGCTGCAGAAGCAGCGCGTCGCGCTATCGCAGCGGCTGCGCGATGCCGGGCGCGGCAACCAGACCGACGTGACGCGCGGCGTGACGCAGGTGCGCACCCTCGCCGCCGATATCCCGCGCTTCGAAGGCCGCCGCAAGGTCGCGCAATACCAGCTTGCCGCGCTGCTCGCGCGCTCGCCGGCCGACCTGCCGAAGGCCGTTGCCGAATGCGAGCGCCTGCCGAAGCTGCGCCAGCCGATCCCGATCGGCGACGGCGCCGCGCTGCTGCGCCGCCGCCCCGACGTGCGCGCAGCCGAGCGGCAACTCGCGGCCGCGACCGCGCGGATCGGCGTGGCGACCGCCGCGCTGTACCCGTCGATCAGCATCGGTGCGTCGGCCGGCTCGGTCGGTGTCGCCGCCGACCTGTTCTCGTCCACGACGAATCGCTGGTCGTTTGGCCCGCTGATCAGCTGGTCGTTCCCCGTCAACGGCCAGCGTGCGCGCGTACGCGAGGCCGAAGCGGCGACGGGTGGCGCGCTCGCGCACTTCGACGGCGTCGTGCTGAACGCGCTGCGCGAAACGCAGTCGAGCCTCGCGACCTATGCCGCCGACGTGCAGCGCACGGAAGCGCTGCGCACGGCGTATGAATCGGCACGCAATTCCGCCGACGAAACGCATCGCCTCTATCTGGCCGGCCGCGAGTCGTTCATCTCCGATCTCGACGCGACGCGCACGCTGACGAGCGCGCAGGCGCAGGTGGCGGCAGCCGAAGGCCAGGTCGCGACCGACCAGGTGCGGCTCTTCCTCGCGCTCGGCGGGGGGTGGGAATCCGACGGTACGACGGCCGCAGCGGACGCCCGTCCCGCCGCGACACGCACCGCCGCGACACCCGCGACCAGCGAGTAATCACGGCAGCGCTGTCATCTTCAGTACATCACGCGCACCTGGCGAAGCGCTCGGTGGCGGCGGGCTTTCCTGATTCGCGCCATAGCGCCGGAAGGACGACGAACACCCACGTTGACGGTAAACTGGCAAATGCATTTCCATTCATCTTTCGCCGCTGAACCCCCAGCGGTATCCACCCGGAGATCCATCATGCGAACCAGCGCCCGCAACCATTTCGCCGGCCAGGTCAGCGCCGTCAAGACCGGTGCCGTCAACGACGAAATCACGCTCCGCACGCAGGACGGTCTCGACATCGTCGCCGTGATCACCCACGGCAGCGCGGCGTCGCTGGGCCTCGCGGCCGGCTCGAAGGCATTCGCACTCGTGAAGGCGTCGTCGGTGATCGTGATGGTCGACGTCGACAGCAGCAAGGTGTCGGCCCGCAACTGCGTCGCGGGCACCGTATCGTCGGTTGCGAAAGGCGCGGTCAATTCGGAAGTCGTGATCAAGGCCTCGGGCGGCGCCGAAATCGTCGCGATCATCACCAACGACAGCGTCGATCGCCTCGGCCTCGCGAGCGGCACGGCTGCGTCCGCGATCTTCAAGGCATCGAGCGTGATCGTCGGCGTCGAGTGAACGCGTGACGATCGCGATGGCGATCCGTTTGGCACGGCGCATTCACACGAATCGCGCCGTGCGGCTGCCGGTCGGATGCGTGCGATGACGACCGCGTTCGATCACGTTCGGCAACGGGCGCTGCAGTCGTTGCTGTCCGCGGCGGCCAGTGCCGACACACCCGATGCACGCCTGTTCGGCGCACTCGTTGCGGCACGCGCGCGCCGCAATGAACTCGGGCTGCTCGGCCTGTCTCGTCGCCAACTGGCCGGCCTGCTGACGCGGCAGTTTCCGCACCTGCCTGCGGCCGAGGTCGCAGCGCTCGCGCCAACGGCCGCGACGGCAGTGCTGCCATCCACTCACGCGGCGTTCGTCACCACGCTGCACACGCGGCTGATGAACGACGCGAATCCCGCCGCCGACCGCGACGACGCCGGCTGTCTCGCGTCGATCATCGCGCACGCCTGCCTGCGCCCCGATCATCTGTGGCGCGATCTCGGGCTCGACGGGCGCGACGCGGTATCCGCGATGCTCGATCGCTATTTCCCCGCGCTTGCCGCGCGCAACGTCGCTCACCTGCGCTGGAAGAAATTCCTCGCACAGGAAGTGGCCGCCTCGCTCGATGTGCCGCCCGGCCCCGCCCCCGGGTGCCCGGGCTGCGAGGATTTCGGCTTCTGCTTTCCTCACGCGCGATAACCACCACGGCTGCGTGGCCGCCCATTCGAGTCGTCGCATCGCCATCCGGAGAAACCGCCCCATAAACGGTTACCTTGCACACCGTATCGCCTGCTGTTCATGACGCGGTCAATGCCGGTGCCGGTGATGAATGTCCGGAAAATGCGCATGGCTGTGCGTGATCGGCAGATGCACATGCGGATGCGTGTGCGGCTCGTTGCCGTCGTACGCAAAATCGTGCGCGTGCTGGTGATGTTCGTCGTGCCGATGCCGATGCGTGTGCTCGAGTGGCTCGTGCGTGTGCGTGTGTTCATGCCGTTCGCGAACGTGCAGCCAGATCCCGAGCGCCATCAGCACGGCCGCGATCCAGAACGTCGCGGGCGGCAGCGCGGGCCAGATCAGCAGCGACAGCACGACGCCGAACAGCGGCGCGATCGAGAAATATGCGCCCGTGCGCGCGCTGCCGAGATGACGCAGTGCGACGACGAACAGCACGAGGCTGATCCCGTAGCCGCCGAGCCCCGTCAGCATCGCGGCAGCCGTGACCGGGACAGCCGGCAGCGTCGTGCCGGTCGCCAGCGCGATGCCGATGTTCACGGGGCCGGCGATCAGCCCCTTCGCGCACGCGATGACCATCGCATCGTTTGCGGCCACCTTGCGGGTCAGGTTGTTGTCGACCGCCCAGCACAGGCATGCGCCGACGATCAGCAACGCGCCGACCGGCACGCCTGCGTGGGCCGGCGTCCACGACAGCAGCGTGCCGCCGGCGACGATCGCGACCATTCCGAGGAACACCTGCGAATCCACGTTCTCGCGAAACACGACCCACGCGATGACAGCCGTCAGCACGCCCTCGAGATTGAGCAGCAACGCACTCGTCGCGGCTGGCGTGCTCGACAGCCCGAGCATCAGCAAAGCCGGTCCGGCCACTCCGCCCGCCGCAATCGCGCCGGCCAGCCACGGCAGGTCTGCACGCTGCAGCGGCGCGGCGCCTGCGGTCGTTGCATGCCGGTTGTGCAGGCGACGAAGCAGGATCCCGATACCGAGCCCGACACCGCTGCCGAGATAGAACAGGCCAGCGACCATGAACGGCGACATCGCGCCGATCAGCGCCTTGGCGAGCGGTGTCGCGGCGCCGAACAGCGCGGCAGCGGTGAGCGCGACGAGAATCGCGGAATGTCTCGAGTGCATGATCCGGTTCGAATTGACGTTGAAAGGCGCTGGTCGTCGCAGCGGGTTGCGTCGCGGTGGGCTTTTCGACCCTTTCGCAATGTAAGCTGCATTGCAGCCGGCCAGCTTGCGCGCGACCTGGCGACCTCGACGCGATTATCGCGCGTCGTCATGTCACGATGACCGAGTGCGATCGTCCACGCGCCAGTCGATGGCTTCGACATGCCGCTATTTTAGGAAAACGAATTAATCGAACGAAGCGTTGCCGTGTTCGGTGTAGGCGTACCGTTCATGCGCAAACGACAAAGTCGAAACAACGCGCGTGCGGCATCGATCGGCGAACTTTCTTCGTCCGGTCGCGTGGTCTGTTCGAGGTGGGATAGGTGAGAGCCCGGCACGGCGAGCCCCGGTGGGAGCAGTCCTGACCTGCCTCGGTCGAGGCAGGCCAGTCTGTCGGGTCATTCACCGCAGGCGATGTGCCTGCGGGACAGCGCCGTGCGGTATGCAGCGGCGCGGTGCGGATTACGCGTTTCCGGCCGTTTGCGGCTCGACCTGCGGCGCTGCGTCGGCTTGCGCTTCCACGTTTGCCGCTTGCGGCTCGGCGGCGGCCTCGGCCTGCTGCTCTGCCTTCGGCTGCTGCGGCGCGCCCTTGGCCGATTGCCCCGCGCCCTTGTTGCCGGGGCGACGAGCCTTCAGGCGGCGTGCCCGAGCCGCATCGTCATGCGTGACGCGCCCTGCTTCGTTACCCTGCAGATCGACCCGCACGGCGTCTTCGACGAGGCACGACCAGTAACGGTTGCCACGGCACCACGTCGACATCGCTTCACGCAGTTCGGCTTCGCTGAGCCCGACGGCCTGTGCTTCACGTGCGAGGTCGTCCCAGATCCCGACCTTGAGCGGCACTTTGGGGGCCGGATTCTTCGGGAACGCACGCGGAAACTTACGCTGCAGTTTGCCGATCGCAACGATGACCGGATCGACCGGCGCCGCCGGCTTCGCCGAAGCCGGCTTCGCGCGGTGCGCCGCTTTGCCGCCGGCCGCAGCCGGCTTGGCGCCACGCTGCGGCTGGTCGCCGGACTTCGGCTTCGCGCCGGTGTCCGCCGGCGCTGCCGGCCGCTTCGCGTTGCGCTCCTGCTTGGCCTTCGCTGCGAGCTGCGCCCGCAATTCGGCAAGTTGTTCAAAACCCATAAATTCAATCCACCAGGAATATAAGGTGTGGTTCGTGCGGTCATGCCGCGCGGCGCACAAGCTTCGCCGCCATGCGTGCGACCCGTCTGCCGCCGATGCGGAACACTACGGGGCCGCATCGCGCACGCCACTCTGTTTCAGGCACCCGGCCACGATGCCGGACAAGGCAGGAGTGGAAGTATACCGGTACGCGCGGCGGCCGGTTGACTCACTGGTCTGCGTTAGCCCGATTCGGGGTACCGGAAATGCGTCCATGCGGTCGTGTTGCGCATTATATGGATACGTTTCCGGAAGTCACGCCGTTCACTCTCGTTAGCGGAAATCGTGGCCATTTTCCGTGCTGCGATTGCCCCGGCGGCACCGGTCGACGCCCGACACGTGGTATTCCGCCTCGGGACGTCGAACGCGATCCCGCCGCACCGGTGCGTCGCGGGCCCGGGCTGCGATTCTGCATCCCGGGCAGCGGCGTCGGCTGCGTGCAAATCAACGATCACCGCGATGGAGCGGCGCAAGTGCCGTACCTATTCGACAGCATCGGTGCCCGCACACGACTCGTTGCGTCCGCATCCATCCCGTGGCGCACGAAGAGGCTGAAAAGTGCGTAGTATGGCCGGATCGATGTCGTCGGCAGCGTACCCCAGCCGGTTTCGCCGAGCCCCACCGGCGAGCCGCCGACATCCCGCTTGCCTGCCAAAAGAACGAACCGGTTGTACGAAACGGAGCAGAGACATGGTTCCCCCACACGACATCCCGCACGACGGCATCACGCGCGAGGAGATTCACCATCGGCAAATCGACATGCGCGGCTATCGGCGCAGCGACGGCCGGTTCGAAGTGACGGCCTGCCTCGCGGACCGCAAAACCTTTGATTTCACGCCGCCGGGCGGCACGCGGACGGTCGCTGCGCTGTCGCCGATCCACGACCTCGGCGTGACGCTGGTCTTCGACGCCGACATGGTCGTCCGCGCCGTGTCCACGTTCCTCCGGTCGCATCCGTATGCGCAGTGCCCGGGCGGCGGCGACTCGCTGCAGGCGCTCGTCGGACTGAGCATCGGCGCGGGCTGGAACAGCGAGATTCGCAAGCGCCTGCCGTCCTGCGATACGTGCACGCACCTGAAGGAGTTGCTCGGCCCGATCGCCACCACGGCCTATCAGACGATGGTCGGCATGCGGAAGTCGTCGCTCGAGGCGCGCGACAGCGACGGAAAACCGCTCAAGATCGACAGTTGCCATGCCTATGGCGCATCGCGCGATCTCGTGAAACGTCTTTGGCCCGAATATCACCGGCCTTCCGAGGCGGCAAAGGGCGGCTAAGGGCCGGGCATTCGGCCAGTACCGTAGCCCGCACGATCGGTGCTGCTCGAGAACGCGCGCGTCGCGTGCACAAACGTGCGTCGACCGGTCATCGCAGTCGCAGTTGCAGCGCTGGCGATCAAAAAACGCCCAGCGAGAGTCCCGCTGCAAGACCGGCGCCCAATTCGGCGCAGCGCGCGAGATCGTCGCCGTCGATCGTCTTCGCCGCGAGGATGCGTTCCGGCGTCTGCGCGTGCGTACAGACGATCAGGCCCGGCGCCACGTTCTTCAACCGCCATCCGGTCGCGATCCGGTCGATCTGGCGCAGCGCGTTCTGCCCGTCGCTTCCCGCGCAGATCATCACCGCATACGGGCGGCCGTTCACGCGATCGAGCGCCGCGTAGTAGCAGCGGTCGAAGAAATCCTTCATCAGCCCGGACATTGCCGCGAGATTCTCCGGCGTGGCGAACAGATAGGCGTCGGCGGCCAGCACGTCGTCCGCGCTCGTCGCATCGGCGCGCTGCAGCCTCACGTCGACGCCGATTTGCTCGCGCGCAGCGCCGGCGGCCGCTTCGGCCATCTGTTGCGTGCCTCCGGTCATCGTGTGATAGACGATCAACAGCGTCTTCATTCGTCGTGACTCACGTTCGGTTCAGGTGCGCTGACTGCATCGACGATTTCCGCTGAATGGCCGGAGATCCGATGAAGCAGTCCCGCATTCGCTTTCGCGGATCTGCCGGTTTGCCGGCGCGTCGTTGCGAGGCACGTTCCGATCATGCACGTTGCGCCAGGTTCGATTCGCACAAGTTCGACCGTATACACGATCAGTCCGTTACGCCGCGCGATGCGTCGGTATGTTCCGGCTGCGCGTAGTACGCGAGAAACATGTCGGCGGCGGATTCAGCGACTTTCTGTTGCGCCGGCTCCGCGAGCGGCGGCTGACCCATCGTTATCTGCGGCCAGAACGCGAATGCCTTCACGACACCGTGCAACTGATGCGCGGCAAACACCGGATCGGTGACCGACAGGCGTCCGGCCGCCGCGGCCGTCCGCACCCAGACCGTCATGTCTTCCTCGCGTTCGCCAAGACGCTCGACCATGTCACGCGCACGTTCCGGCGAATGGATGGCCGCACCGATCGCGACGCGTGCGAGCGACAGAAATGCCTCGTCGCTGAGCAGGCGCATTTTGCGATCCAGCAATGCGAGCAATTGCTCGCGCAGCGGCACATCGGCACGATAGGTTGGCGAACTGCCTGTCCGCGTTGCATCCCACAATTTTTGCAGGATGGCGGCGAACAACGTTTCCTTGCCCGGGAAGTGGTTATAGACCGTGCGTTTCGACACGTCCGCACGCGCGGCGATGCGGTCCATGCTGGTCGCGTCGTAACCCGCCGCGAGAAATTCCTCGATGGCCGCGTCGACGATGGCCGCGCGCTTTCGATCGGTCAGGCGCTGAGGGGGAGTGCTGGTATCCATTCAGAAATTTTACACCGGGTAGTTTACTTATCCCAAAAATAAACTACACTGTTTAGTGTACTTTATTCTCCGGACGAACCGACATGGCATCGCCTCTCGTTTTGATTCATCGCATTCTGGGTTTTGCGGCCGCCCGGCGCGGCCGCGCGCTGTCTGGCGGCTCGCCGCAGCACAATGGCGAGCGCTTCAGCAATGTCGCGCCCCGTCCGGTCGAAGGATTGGGCAAAACGCTCGGGATCGCCTGGAACGTGCTGTTCAACAAGCCGCGCAATACCGTGCCCGCAGGGCAGCTACCCATCGATTCGTTGACGCGCGCGGAGCTCGACGCGGCCCCCGATCGCAGCCTGTACCGGCTTGGCCATTCGACGCTGCTGCTCAAGCTGCGCGGCGAATTCTGGCTGACCGATCCCGTGTTCGCCGAGCGCGCGTCGCCGTTTCGGCGCGTCGGCCCGAAGCGCTTCCATGCGCCGCCGATCGCGCTTGAAGATCTTCCGCCGCTGCGCGGCGTGATCCTGTCGCACGATCACTACGATCATCTCGACCGCGACACGGTGCTCGCGCTCGCGGCCACCACCGGCGTGTTCGTGACGACGCTGGGGGTCGGCGACCGCCTGATCGAATGGGGCATCGACGCGAAGAAAGTCCGCCAGCTCGACTGGTGGCAAAGCGTCGACGTGGCCGGCCTGACGCTGACCGCGACACCAGCCCAGCACTTTTCCGGGCGCAGCCTGTTCGACGGCAACAGCACGCTGTGGGCGTCCTGGGTCATCGTCGACGACGACTTGCGCGTGTTCTTCAGCGGCGACACCGGCTACTTCGACGGGTTCCGGACGATCGGCGAGCGCCTCGGGCCGTTCGATGTCACGCTGATCGAAACAGGCGCATACGACGCGCAATGGCCGTATGTGCACATGCAGCCGGAAGAGACCGTGCAGGCGCACATCGATTTGCGCGGACGCTGGCTGGTCCCGATTCACAACGGCACGTTCGATCTCGCGATGCATCGCTGGCAGGAACCGTTCGAGCGCGTCACGGCACTGGCGATCGTGCGAGGCGTCGATCTGTCGACGCCCAGGATGGGCGAGCGCCTCGCACTCGACGAACCGCATCGCGGCGAGCGGTGGTGGCGCACGGTCGACGAGCGCGTGACGTCCGTTGCCACGAAATCGCGACGCTGGACGCTTTGCGCGTCGCAGGCCACGAAGTAAAACCCGCCAATCGTTGTACATTTTTCCCGGAGCGCGGCGCTGCCGCGACTCCGGCAGGCGCGTTGCCGGCGTACCCGCACGTCGACGGGCTGTCTGTAGACCCGATTACCTGAGTAGAGAAGTCATGCATCCGGCACCCGTCCGATACGCACCCGGCCACCCCGTCGACGACGCCACCCTCGCCGCATTCAACCCCGTTGCCTCCCGATCGACGAGCCGCAGCCGGGAGAACGACCTGCGGCAGACGCTCGCAGAGCGTGTCGCGAGATGGACGAAAGACGTCGATCACCTCACCACGGCCATTCCGAACCTGAGCCTCCATCGAAGGGAGGTGACAACGCAGCCGATGGATTGCATGGTCGAGCCTAGCTTCGGCCTCGTCGTCCAGGGCACGAAGCGGCTCATTCAGAGCGGCGATGTGTATCTCTGCGACGCCAACCGCTTTCTGATCACGTCCCTCGACTTGCCCGGTTCGACGCAGGTCATCGAAGCCAGCCGCGAAAGGCCGTTTCTCGGAATCGGGCTCAGGCTTGATTTTCGCGTCATGGCTGAACTGATGGCGCAGGTCGCAGCGGATCACGACGAAGCCCCTGCAGGCCGCGGCCTCGTCGTCGGCGATATGAACGAACCGCTCTACGACGCGGTGAATCGCTTGCTAGCGTTGCTGGATGATCCGAACGCCATCGCAGTTCTCGCACCGTACGTCGAGCGGGAAATCTATTACCGGCTACTAACGAGCGACCAGGGTGCCCGTCTGCGTCAGATTGCGTCCGCCGGCAGTCAGGGCAACCGCGTGTCGCGGGCGATCCAATGGTTGCGGACCCATTACGACGAGTCGCTTCGGGTCGACGATCTGGCGGCGCAGGTACAAATGAGCAGTTCGACCTTCCACCACCACTTCCGCCAGCTCACCGGCATGAGTCCGCTGCAGTACCAGAAATGGATACGGCTCAATGAGGCGCGTCGACTGATGTTGTCCGAGCGGCTCGACGCCGCGTCGGCCTCGTTCAGGGTCGGATATGCGAGCCCGACTCAGTTCAATCGCGAATACAGCCGGTTGTTCGGCAATTCTCCGCGGAGAGATATCGATAGCCTGCGAAGCGGAGCAGATGTCGTTCTTTCGGTAGCGGCGACGTATTGATCATCGGAACGGCACCGGAGATGTGAGATGCCGCGTTTGGTGGTATCCGCAGAATGCTTGGGTCGCCCCCTTCACGCGTGAAGGGGGCGACCCGCTTGAGCCCGACGCGCGCAGCGAGATGCGCGCTTGTTGTTTTCCCCAAATTGATTGCTCGGCAGCCAGCCGCGAATTCAAATTAGGTATCGAGCGGTGCGTGGGCGCCTCGCGGCGGCGGACCTGTATCCGAAATCGCAAGTATTCATCGGCTAGAGGCAGTCGTCTCCTGCCGACCTCTTGAATTGATGAGGGACTTTGCCGTCTCCGCAACCAAGTCGTCTCAGTGCCCTCCGGAGGCTCGGCCATAAACTCTGCAGTGTGGGGAGTGTCGCGCCATGCTGCGAACCACCGATGTGCGCGGTGAGCGTGTGCGTTGTCACGTGACAACTCTCGCTGATAGATCGGCGCAGACACCCAAGAAGGCGCTCGACGCCTTGTCGAGATGCATCTGATTCGCCTCGTTCGATTTATCTCGGCATCAGATCGACTGATTTCGTTTTGAATACCACAAATTACGTATCATCGATTACACATCGAGTCTTGCTCACACCGCCCCTGGCTCGAAGATTGCGAAATGGCCATACGCCCCTATTTACAGGGTTGATCTCGGCGATTTTGCGTGAAACAACATGAAGAATATAGCGCAACCCACTGCCAGATAAGGATTTCCGCGAACATCGAATTTCTTGGAAATGTTTCACGATCCGGCCCGTTTGAGTTGTGATGTGGCCATCAACACTGAAGTTCGTCGCAAACCGAAGCCACATTTGCATAGCTGGCGCGCAAAGGCCCCGGAACTCGAGGGTACGCGCGGCAAAGCCCGCACCCTCCCCTTCCGTACGACACTCTCGCAATGTTGACCCGACCACTCCAATTAAATGGGGCCATATCATTGGCGTCCATGACACTCACTCGTGGGCGCGACCCAGCAAGCTGACCGGCGTCTTTCCTCTCGCACGTGACTGCAAATAGTGAGCGATGTAGCCTCCGCGTCTGCAGACCTATTGATGACTAAGGCTCTTCGACATAGGTGCCCCGCCCGACATACGGCGCAGCGCGACGCTTCGTCACGCAAGCTCCCCGATACAACGCTTCAGTTGTCACGTGACAACGCCCCAGTCAACTCATCCAGGAAACTGCAATTGCGACGACATCGCGATGCGAATCTCTCCTTTGGCGACCCAACCGCTCACGCTCTATGAAGTTCGATCAAAACTCGTCCGGAGGGCGACTCGGCACCGACGCGACCTCCCGCTCCGAACCGATTGTCACGTGACAACTCATCGCACGAGAAGCGGTCATGCCAAGAAACTGCACCAGATTTCGAACGTCGAATGATCTCGCCATAGCTTTAAGTGCAGTCGAAGGAGAGATTTCCTGGCGCCGGATTACGTCGAGAAGGAACAAATGCCTGCTACTTGTCACGTGACAACCGAGTTCCCTTGCGACGCCTATGAAGTGACTACCGGAAACCGTGGCGATTTTTACCGCGAACACCGCGACCTCGAGGTTCTCGTCTCCATTTGCCAACACTGCCGTCGACATTGGGATTGATCGAAGTTTCGCTCGAGCTTCGTACTTACTTTTCAATCTCGGTCGTCAATTTTATTTTTACTTGACCGTCAATCGCGAATGACTCATTAGCCATTCGGCCCACTTGTCACGTGACAACCACACCGATCCTTAAGGCATACATCGCGTCGAAGGCTTTTCTGGACATTTCGACAATAACTGCATATATTACGCAAAACTCCGAGGAGGAATTTAATGGCTTTCAAGATCGCCGTCAGTAATCAAAAAGGTGGGACTGGAAAGACAACCATCTCCGTCAATATCGCGGCTGCGTTCGAAGCCGGCGGCAACAAGGTCGCCCTGATCGATGCCGACCCTCAAGGCACGTCCGTCCGGTGGGTGACGAGTGGCGAGAACACGCTGCCGATGACGGTTCTCTCTCTGGCTCCTGCCGGTCGCGGCATCGGCGGCGAGATCAAGAAGCAGGACGCGAACTTCGACGTGATCGTTGTCGACTGTCCTGGCAACCTCGAAGACCCGCGAATCGCTTCCGTGCTCGAGGTCGCCGACTTCTGCCTCGTGCCGCTGTCACCGTCGCCAGCCGATCTCTACAGCACGGTCGCGATGATCCGCATGATCGAATCGATGCGGTCCATTCGTAACCCGAATCTTTCTTCCGCATTAATGCTGAATAGTGTTAATGGAAAAACTAAAATGCGTGAAGAAATTTTAAAAATTCTACGGGCTGAAGAAATAGGGGAGCATCTGCTCGACAGCCAGATCGCGCAGCGCGAGGTCTACCGTCAGACGTTTGCGCTCGGCACCACGATCCATCACCACAATCGCTATCTGAAGGGCCTGAAAGAAGCCCGTGCGGAAATCGAAAAGCTGGTCACGGAAATGGCCCAATACATCGCGTCGACGCGCGCTACCGGAGCCGCCCATGGCTAAGGACACATCGAAAGACAAGAAGCCGACCGGCAACCTGCATCTCGCAGCCGGCCTGCTGCGCGGACTCGCGCAGGAGAATGCGGCGCTCGAAACGCGGCTGCCCGAACCGGCAGCTGCACCGAACGTCGTCAGCGAAGCGGCACCCGCCGGCGCTCCGGCCGCGGCCACGCCGGCCAGCACACCGGATCTTGGCGCGCCCCAGAAGGTATTGGTCAAGGATTGCATTCCGAACCCGTTCAACCCGCGCGTGTTCTACTCGGAGTCGAGCCTGCACGAGCTCGCCCTGACACTGAAACGGGAAGGGCAGATCGAGCCGATCAAGGTTACGCGGCTCCCGGAGTTTCCCGGCAAGCTCGTGGTGATCGACGGGCAACGCCGGCTCCGCGCGACGAGCATCAACGGCGATGAAACCATCAACGCCACGTTCCGCACGGATCACACGCCTGAGCAGCTCTACACGATCGCGTATCGCGCGAACCACGACCACGAACGCCAGACGATCTTCGACGATGCGGTCGCGTGGAAGCGTCTCCTCGACGAGAAAGTCTTTTCCGACCAGAACACGCTGGCGGAAAAGATCGGCAAGGACAAGGCATCGATCAGCAAGACGCTGTCGCTCAACGCACTCCCGAACACACTGCTGGAACGGATGGCGAGCGCGAACGACGTGGTCGGCCTGCAGGCGGCGTACTTCCTGAAGCTGATCTTCGAACGCCTGGGCGAGCCGACTGCCGACCGGCTGTTGACGGCCGTGATCGACCGGAAAAAGTCGGTTCGTGATCTGGAGAATTTCCTGCGTGCGCAAAGCGACGGCAGCAAGAAAGCGGGACGTACGCGTTACAGCGTTCGCCATGACTTCGCGCTCGAATCGCGAGCGATCGGCCAGTTGAAAACCTATCCGGACGGACGTCTGGATCTGCAGCTCAAGGGCGTCGACGCATCGCATCAGGAAGCGCTCGCCGACAAGCTCAAGACCGTCATCGACGCGTACGTTGCCGAACTGGCAACGGCCACGCAACAGTAACGCGCGAAAAGCAGAAGGCCTCGCATCCGCGTAGCACCGCGAAGCCGGACGACGACGTCCGGCGCGCGACGCACATCCGGCTGCGAGGCCTTCGTTCAGTTGCCGGCGAGACTGCTTTTCAGCAGGAATTCCAGCAAGTCGTCCGAGGTCGGTTCGCCCCATGTATCCAGTGCGAGCCACCGGAAGAAGCTGGTCTGCGCGAGCTTGCTCGCCTTCTTCTTCGGGGACAGCGTCAGGTCCTTCGAGCCTGCCACCGTCTCGTTGTAACGCTCGATCAGCTTGGTCTGGTCGTCGATCTCCAGTTCGCGGAAGTACGCGCCGGCTTCCTCGACTTTCGCCGCCAGATATTTGTCGCGAATCTGTTCCTGCTTGCTCTGCGCGGATTCCTTCGCCGGGGCTGCCGCTTCCGTTCCCTGCCCGTCGGACAGCGTGTAGCCGTGCGTCAACGCCTTGCGGAAATACGCGGCCACGTTGTCGACCGGAGCCGCATTCTTCTTCGTAGTCCGATTGAGCGTATAGGCAATCGCCGCCTTGATGCGCTGCACGCCATATTGCGTGATCAGCCGGCGCGCTTCCGAGCGCGGGATGCCGAACTTGGCGACCTCCTCGACCAGCGCTTCGTTCTTGACGTCGCCATCCTCCACCGTATCGGTGCTCTGCTTGCGCGTCACCTTGAACTGAACCGCCTCCACGCTCCGGCCGGACTTGTGTTCGATCAACTCGAGCGTGTGATCCGAAACTTCGTTCACCTCCTGAATGCACGGCACCAGGACCTTGCTCTTGAACAGCTTGTATTCCTTGTACGACTGCGACGCCTTGTCCTGGCCGAGAATGAGGTCACGAAATTTCGGCAGCGGGATCTTCGCGGTGATGCCGATCCCCTCGTAGCGCACCGTGTTTTCCCACAACGCGAGCGAGTGCGACCGCCGGAACTCGCGGGCGATCCGCATATCGATCAGTGCGTAGATCTCGGGGTTGAGCAACTCGCTGCGAATCTGGTCGGAGAAGCTGTACTTCAGCACCGATTGCTCGAGCTCCGCGCCGGCGAGCAGGCCCGACGCTTTCCAGACGGTCGACCGATCCGCGGCCAGATAGTCCCAGTTGACGACAGTACTGATCAGCGAGTTGACCGTGTCCTTCACGTACTTCGTATTGTTGCTGTTCAACCCGCTCTCGTGCGAAAGCGACGCAAGCGAAATCGAAAAGCTCGTCCGGCCTGGCTCGAACGCCTCCTGTCGAAGCGCGTTCTTGATCAGCGAGCTGAACATCTTGCGCTGCTGCAAGCCGATCTTTCCGGACTTCGGCGCGATATGAATCGCCTGGACCGCCTTGCGCAGCAAGTCGGGAGGCTCGGGTGTCTGAAACAGTGAAACCTGTTTGTCTGAGCCTTTGCTTGCGGGCTTGCGCGGCATCGTAATGTCCGGATAAGGTGACCTTGTTGAGAGCGGACTTTATACCTTTTCGCGCCGCGGAGCAACGTCCTTGTTCCGGCTTTACTTGCACTATCTCCGCTAACCTGCAGATATAAAAGGAAAATTCACAATCAGAAGAGCTATGCGTGACCCCATATCCAGCTACCTTTCGACAAAAATGCTTCCCACAAGCCGCTACCTTTCATGCCCGGACGTGGAAACCCGGCATGAGATTTGCCCTTGGCAAGGTAACCATCCATGGGAAGCAAATGAGGAGAATCGGGATCATTGGGGAAATTCGTGGTGCCCTGCAGCACAGACCGACTTTCTTCCCATAACTTGCTACCTTCACCAATTCCCACAGGAGGGTACCTTTCGACAGGCTCCGGCCGCGTTGGCAGCGCTGATTTCAGCGCTGAAGGCAACCATCGCCCCATAAACGGCAACCCATTGATTTCCCCATAAAAGGTTACCTGTCGATCCCATCGATCCTGTCCATGGGAGCCAGCCGCGGGAAATCCTGGAGAAAGGCAATCGAGCAGTCCCAAATGTGACCCATAACTGGCTACCTTTGAGGTGCCCCATAACCGGCTACCCGAGAAAAATCACTGTGCGAGGCGGCGGTCCACGGATCCCGAAAGGCGACCCATAAAAGGCTACCTACCAGCATCCCCATAGACGGCTACCCAATGCGTTTCCGGGCCGATTTCCCATAACCGGGTACGCTTGCCCCATATCCACAACCCCGATTCCCCACAACGGGGTACCCGAATCCCCAAATCCACAGACCTTTACTCCCAATCCCTTACACCTGTGCTCCCATAAATGGGTACCGAACACCCCTCAAACCCTTGTCAGGTAAGGCTGAGAGCCGTCTAAAAGTAGTTAAAGAAGTAAACGTGGTTTACAAAAGATGTAAACACACGTGCGCCTCTGCAGAAAGACGAACCCCATAAACCGCTACCAATGGGAGCCGTCTATGGTGTTGCCGGCATCTCAAACCATCGATTCACACCTGGAAACAGTGACTTGGCGCCCTGTTCTACACAGGCTCCAGGCCCGACAAGGCTTCCGAAGGAGGTGAGTACCCACTCACATGAGCCTGAAAAGTAGAAACCTATGGGAGAAAAACGGGAAGAAAGCCCCGCTTCCAGGCACAGGTTCCCATTTATGGGATCAAAAAAGCAGCTCAGTGACCTAGACGGCGCCCGTTGTCGACGCGCAAAGCAGACCAACGATCCGGAAACATGAATCTCTCTGGCTTCGTTCACAGCAGTTTCAAATCATCCCGGACGGCAGCCGAAGGGTTTTTTTGCACTCATGCTTCGCTGTCCATGGACAAGTTTTTCCGTTCGCCCGCGCACGTCTCTCGTCAAATTTAGCCTGTGGACTGTGTACAGAGGAAATAGATGCCGTTCGCTTGGCTGTCTCTGTGGTCGTCCAACTTTCTACCTTTGGAACCACCAACCGAATTTCGATGCTGTGCGCCACGGTCGCAAGGAGAGGCCTTGGAACGGCTTCCCGCAGACGAATTGGTTGGCCCGCACTGTCGACACGCATCGTCGGCTTCTGGGTCGATCTAGGGCACGTCGCGAACCAACGTGAAGATACGCGCGACCACGAAGCTCACCGCAATCGAATTCGAGCGATGATCCCGAACATGCTCACCTTCCGATAGCTTCGCATCCTGTAAAAGCTCACCAACCAGGCAAGGCCACAGGAATCGGCATGCTGTGCAGGCACCGACACCCGTCTGGATGCCGGGCAACCCAAGCTGCGGAATGAAAAGCCTGTGACTCGCGCACGTTGTGCGATGCGTTCCTGAGCAGAATCGGACGGGTCACGTGCGTTGCCGCGACATCGCGACCAACGTGCCACGGTCACCAGACGAGCGCCGCGACACCGGTGCGGCACCGTCGGTGCAGCCGTGAAGTGAATCCCGCCGATGTCTTCACCGCACGCGATGTATTCACACCATTCGTCATACGGACCACAGAACCACGCGGTGACGCGTGGTACCGGCTCAGGTAACGCTCGGCATCACAGTGCGGCGATGGGTTGCCGGATCGAATGCTGCGCGCCGTGGCGATGCAATCGTGCATGCCTTGATCGCTGCAAAACCGAATCGTGGTCGTTTATGGGAGGAACCGCCGCTTGAGCCGCGTCGACCGGCAACGCGGCACACAGTTCGACTGCTGATGCTGTGATCGCGACTGGCTTGATAACAGTCACATCAGACGTGAGCATGCCGGCGACACCACCTATGAAACAGTCCTGGGTATTTCACCTCGCACTGTGCCGCGCGTACATCGCCCATCCTCGTCGCTGAATCGCGGGGACATCGACCGCTTCCTGTCGCCGCCGCAGCGCGATCGGCACACGCATCGATACGTGCGACACAGTTCGTCCTGTCCGTGACAGTCGACCGGCGTCCACGTTTTCTCCCATACGTGTATCCCCAATTCCGTTCTCACGTTGGCGCCACATTTTTCGCGGCGCGGTTATGATGCACAGGTCCCGAACGCGGCATGACAACCGATCGGGGCAGGGGCGGTATCTCGATGGTCTTTCAATCCGTGATAAACCAGATAAGAGAGTTCAGCGATGCAAATCCAGATCAGAAAACTCACGCTGGCTGCTACCGCAGCCGCGTTCCTGTTCGGCTCGGCAGTTCCTGCGTTTGCGCAGACCGACGCCAGCGCACCCGCGGCACAGGACGCGAAGGCAGCGAAGAGCCAGGCACGCAAGGCGGCCCGGGCCCAACGCAAGGCAGAGCACAAGGCAGCGCGCGCGAAGAACAACGCCGAGCTGAAGAAACTCGAAGACGCCGGTTACAAGCCCGCGGCCAATGATCCGAACTATCCGCAGAACCTGCAGAACGCGGAGAAGAAAGCCGCCGGCGCTAGTCAGTAAGCGCCGGCCGGCGGCAAGCCACGGTTCGATCCGCGGCTTGCCACGTGCGTCGCGGCTCCGCGGCGCACAACGAAAACAGCATTCCCGGCACCGACGAAGGCAAACTCGATCCAGGCGCTTGCGTTATTTGTTTCGCATTCCTGTATGTCTTGGCGCATGCGCTCCGCACACCGACACAGTCAGTTCCGCACGCCTGGCGCGGCCGTATTTCCCGCCACCTTCAACCATTCCTTGAATGCCCGCACCGCGTCGTCGTTCGCGCGTGCCGAGGCCACGTACGTGAAGTAGCGCCACGGCGGCAGTGCCGGTTCGCTGAACGGCTGTACCAGCCGACCTTCTGCGATGTCGTCCGCGACGAGCGCGATCGGTCCCATCGCGACGCCGAGGCCGTCGAGCGCGCCTTGCAGCGTCAGGTAGAAGTGCTCGAGCGTCAGCGAGTGGCGCGGCACGAGATTCGGCTGTCCGGCTGCCGCGAGCCATTCAGGCCACATGCCGGGATAGGTGGCGGCGTGCAGCAGCGTGAAGCCGGCCAGATCGGCAGGCGCATGCAACGGCCGGCCCTCCAGCAGCTTCGGCGCACACACCGGCAGCCGTACTTCGGACAGGAATTCCTCGGCAATGTAACCGTCGATGGCCTGCGGGCCGCCGCGAACGATCAGGTCGACCTTGTCGCGCAGTTTGTCGATCGGCTCGTTCGACGTCGACAGCCGCACCTCGATGGCCGGATGGGCGACCTGGAACGACGACAGCTTCGGCACCAGCCAGCGCAACGAAAACGTCGCGGGTGCGCTTACGCGCAACACGCGCTGCTGCACATGGCCGAAATGCTGCGCGGTGGCGAGCGCGATTCGGTCGAACGACGCGCCGACCTCGGCGAGATACGCGCGGCCCGAGTCGGTCAACTCGACCCGCCGGTTATGGCGTTCGAACAGCGGCCGCCCGAGCCAGGCTTCCAGCTGTTGCACGTGCCGGCTGATCGCGCCGTGGGTCACGCACAGTTCGTCCGCGGCCAGCGTGAAGCTGCCGAGGCGCGCGGCGGCTTCGAACGCACGCAGCGAATTCAGCGGAGGGAGTCGTCGGGCCATTGCATCGTTCGTGTGAGTTTTACTCACACGATGGTTCAGGTTTAATCGTTTGATCGGGTACTCAAGCTCAGCCAATATGGCACACAAACGTCCGGCTCGGCCGAACGATTGTCTGAATTTCTCACATGGAGTGCGGAGCATGCCGAACGTGGTGGTCGTGGGCGCCCAATGGGGCGACGAAGGTAAGGGGCGCGTCGTGGACTGGCTGGCGGCACAGGCCGATCTCGTTGCACGCTACAACGGCGGCCACAACGCGGGTCATACGCTGGTCGTGGGCGGCAAGACGTACAAGCTCGCGCTGCTGCCGAGCGGTGTCGTGCGCGGCAAGCGCGGCGTGATCGGCAACGGCGTGGCGCTCGATCCGGAAGCGCTGCTCGCGGAAATCGGGCGGATGGCCGAGCTCGGGCTGTCGGTGACGCCGGATAACCTGTCGATCGCCGAGAACGCAACGCTGGTGCTGCCAATCCACCGCGCGATCGACCAGGCTCAGGAGCGTCTGCGCCGCGAGCCGATCGGCACCACGCTGCGCGGGATCGGGCCGGCCTACGAGGACAAGGTCGGGCGTCGCGGGCTGCGGGTCGGCGATCTTGCGGAACCGGGCCAGCTCGCCGCCAAACTGGATGTGCTCGTCGACCATCACAACGCGTGGTTCCGCGGCCTGGGGCTCGACGAATATTCCCGTGAAGCGATGCTGGCGACGCTGGTCGACCTTGCGCCGCGGATCCTGCCGTTCGTGCGCCCCGTCTGGGCCGATCTCAACGACGCGACCGACCGCGGCGAGCGCATCCTGTTCGAAGGGTCTCAAGCCGTGATGCTGGATATCGACTGGGGCACGTATCCGTTCGTGACGTCGTCCGGCACCGTTGCCTCGGCGGCGGCGGCCGGTACAGGGCTCGGTGCGTCGAAGCTCGGCCACGTGCTGGGCGTCACGAAGGCGTATGCGACGCGGGTCGGCGGCGGCCCGTTCCTCACCGAGCTGTCCGACGCGACCGGCGAAACGCTGCGTGCGCGCGGGCAGGAGTTCGGCGTGAATACCGGCCGGCCGCGCCGCTGCGGATGGCTCGACGCCGCGCAGTTGCGTCAGGCCGTCAGGATCTCGGGCATCGATTCGCTGGCGCTCACCAAGCTCGACGTGCTCGACGGTTTCGAGTCGATCGAGCTGTGCGTCGGCTACGAACTCGATGGCGTGCGGGTCGATCATCTGCCGGCGAGCCTCGATGCGCAGTCGCGAGCGAAACCCGTGTACGAGCGGTTCGACGGCTGGCGCGGCACCGTGAAGGGGGTACGTGAACGTGCGGCGCTGCCGCGCGCCGCGCAGGATTTCATTGCGCGCGTCGAAGCGGTCGCCGGCGCACCGGTATCGATGATCACGACCGGCGCGGAGCGCGACGACACGATCGTGTTGCGTAATCCGTTCGATGCGGCCGCCGGGGCTTAGTACGTCATCCATGCCGTGAATCGCGCGGCGGCATTGGGGTCGCCGGGTAGTTTTTGCCGATCCGATGCCGGTCGTGTGCCGGTGCGACGGGGCGCGTATGCGCGCGGCCCATACCCCGTGCGCACGGCGGCCCGGCGACACGATTCGGCGTCCGGATCACGCCGCATACGGCAAACTGGACACGTCTGCACTGCTGCTGTACTGTTCCGCACAATTCGCGCCAGACCGGCCTGCGCCGGCGCTGCCGGCACCATGGCCGCGCGGTGGCGCGACGTGATCTCAATCCCGGGGACAGGTCGATGGACACGTTACAGATGATGCGCATTTTCGTCCGGGTGGCGGAAGAGGGCAGCTTCACGAGCGCAGCCCAGCGCCTGGATATCACGACGGCTTACGCATCGCGGTCGGTCGCGCAGCTCGAAACGCACCTGCGCACGCGCCTGCTCAACCGCAGCACGCGCCGCATCGCGCTGACCGACGCCGGGCAGCGCTATCTCGACCGTTGCCAGCGCATCCTCGGTTATATCGACGAAGCGGAAGCCGAGGCGGCCGACGCACAGGCAAAGCCGTCGGGACGGCTGCACGTTCACGCGACGACGAGTTTTGGCCAGTCCTACGTGGTGCCCGCAGTCGTGCGCTACCGTGAGCGCTATCCGTCGGTTGCGGTCGAACTGACGCTGTCGCAGCATGTGCCAGACATCATCGACGAAGGCTACGACGTATCGCTGCAGTTGAGCACGACCGAGTTGCCCGATTCCGGGCTCGTGTCGCAGCGGCTCGGCGAAGTGGGCAGCGTGCTGTGCGCGTCACCCGCATACCTGAAGGCGCGCGGTACGCCGCACACGGTGAGCGACCTCGACGGGCATGCGTGCCTGCAGATCGTCACGCCGCTCTTTCCGCGCGACCGTTGGCATCTCGATGGCCCCAACGGACGCGAAACGTTCGAACTGCCATTGCCGGATTTCCAGGTGAACATCGCCGATGCGCTCGGCGCCGCGCTGCGTGCCGGACTCGGCATCGGTTCGCTGCCGATGTCGGCCGCCCTGCCCGGGCTCGCGAGCGGCGCGCTGGTGCGCGTGCTGCCCGACTACCGGTTGCAGAAGCTGACGGTCTATACGCTGTACGCGTCGCGTCAGTATCTCGACGCGAAGATCCGCACGTTCGTCGATTTCCTGCGCGAATGCGTGCCAGAGTTGCTGGCTGCCGACGAGGCTGCGCTGGCCGCTTCCTGCAAGTCCTGAAGTCGAACCTTCCGCATGTGAGTACGACGTTGCTCGTCGATCGCGCCAATAATACGCAGTCCTGTATTTGACGCGGATATCGGCCGCATCCCCACGACCGACCCGGGCAATGACGCCCGGGTGACCGGCGTGCCCTTATGAAAGCGCTTGCTTTCGATATCGAACATCGTTGGTTCGGTGCGTGGTGCCAACCCCCTAGAATCGGTTCGACCGGCTTCATCGCATGCGTGCGCGAAGCTGCATCCTCTTCATCGAACCCGATACGACATGGCAGACCAACACTCGACAACCCGCCGCCGGCTCCTGCATGCCGGCCTGGCGATCGCGGCGGGCGCCGCCGCGCATCCGGGCTTCGCGCTGGCGAGCACCGCCGGCGCGCGTACGTTGCGCATCGGCTATCAGAAAGGGCCGCTCAGCCTGTTGAAGGCACGCGGTACGCTGCAGAGCAAGCTTGCGACACTCGGCGTGACCGTCACGTGGACCGAGTTTCCGTCGGGGCCGCCGCAGCTCGAGGCACTGAACGCGGGATCGATCGACTTCGGCGATGTCGGTGAGGCACCGCCGATCTTCGCGCTCGCGGCCGGCGCGCCGCTCGTCTATTACGCGCAAACGCCGGCCGGCCCCGCGGCCGAGGCATTGATAGTTGCGAAGGATTCGCCGGTGAAGACCTTCGCGGACCTGCGCGGCAAGCGCATCGCGCTGGTGAAGGGATCGAACACGCACTTCCTGCTGGTCCGGCTGCTGCAGTCCGCGAAGCTCAATTACACCGACATTTCGCCAGTCTGGTTGTCGCCGTCCGACGCACGGGCCGCGTTCGAGAACCGCTCGGTCGATGCATGGATCATCTGGGATCCGTTTCTCGCGGTGGTCCAGCAGGCGTTCGGCGCGCGCATCGTCGCGGACGGCACCGGGCTCGTCGAGAATCGCAGCTATTACTTTGCGTCGCGCACCTATGCGCAGCGTAATGCCGACGTGCTGGACGCGGCCGTGTCGGAATTGACGACGGTCCAGCGATGGCTCGATGCGAACCGCGCGCAGGGTGCAGCCGAGTTCTCGAAGCTGTGGGGGATTCCGGAGCCGGCGGTGGCGCTCGCATTTCGCCGCGCACGCTTCGGTGTCGAGCCCGTCACGCGTGACACGCTCGCGTATCAGCAGCGCATCGCCGATGTGTTCTACCAGACTGGCGTCCTGCCGAAGCGCGTCGACGTCAGTCTGGCCGCGCCACCTGCACTTGCGTGACCGCACAGCCGGCCCGGAACGTCGGGCTCAGCGGCGGAACGGCAGCGCCACATCGTCCGGAATCGGGCACACGTACGGCCGGCCGCCACGCCGCTCGAGCAGTTCCGCCTTCGCCTGCGCAAGCGTGTCCGGCGCGTCGAACAGGTCGATCGCGGTCGCGGCCATCGTCTTCGCTGCCAGCAGCATCCCCTTGTGTGCGAGCGGTGTCTTGCCTTGCGCGACCCACTGCCACGAGTGCGGCGGCGTACCGAATGCGTAGCAGCTCGTATGGCATTGCGCGGTCGGCGTGACCCAGCTCACGTCGCCGACGTCGGTCGAGCCGCAGATCGGGCGCCCCTTGCCGGGCTCGTACGGATCGATTCCGTCGAACAACGCCTTCGGATCGCGCCACGCCTGGTTCAGCGAACGCGAAGACGTTTCGATATCCTGAGCAGTGAGCGTCTGGCGCTGATAGGCATCGGCGAGCGCTGCGTCGTCCGCGTCGAAGCCGGCGGTGCCGATCGACTGCAGATGCCGGTACATGACCTGGTTCAGCACGGCGTTTTCCAGCAGGTTCGAGCAGGCTTTGTCGAACACGATCTCGAGCCGGCAATCGGTCATCATCGCCGCACCGCGCGCGACGTTCTTCACGCGCTCGAACAGCTCGGCCGCCTGATCGTTGCGGGCCGCGCGCACGAGGTACAGCACTTCCGCATTGGCCTGCACCACGTTCGGCGACAGGCCGCCCGTGTTTGTCACTGCGTAGTGCACGCGCGCTTCGGGCAGCATGTGTTCGCGCAGGTAGTTGACGCCGACGTTCATCAGCTCCACGGCATCCAGAGCACTGCGGCCGAGGTGCGGCGACGCGGCGGCGTGTGATGCCTTGCCCGTGAAGCGGAAGTACGCCTGGATGTTCGCGAGCGAACCGGCCGGAAAGATGCCCGTGTACACGTGCGGGTGCCACGACAGTGCGGCGTCGAGATCGTCGAACACGCCGGCACGTGCCATGAACGTCTTGCCGGATCCGCCTTCCTCGGCCGGGCAGCCGTAGAAGCGCACGGTGCCGGGCTGGCCCGTGCGTTCGAGATGCGACTTCACCGCTGCCGCGGCGAGATGCGCTGCGGTGCCAAGCAGATGGTGGCCGCAGCCGTGGCCGTTGCCGTTCGAGATCTCGCCCGACGGCTGGCAGGTGAATGCGCCGGCTTCCTGGCTGAGTCCGGACAGTGCATCGTATTCGCCGAGGATGCCGATCACGGGGCCGCCGTGACCGGCTTCGGCGATGAACGCGGTCGGAATGTCGGCCACGCCGCGCGTCACGCGAAAGCCGGCTTCTTCCAGCATCCGGATGTGCAGGTCGGTCGACGCGAATTCCTCGTAGCGCAACTCGGCGAGGTTCCAGATCCGGTCGGACAGCTCGGTGAATTGCGCACGCTGGCTGTCGATGAAATCGAGGGCGAGTGAAGTCATGAATTGCTCCTGTGAAGAGACTGGCGCGGTCAGAATTTCTGCCGGAGGCCAAGGGCGAAGACGGTGCTGCTCATGCCGGGGGCGGATATGGGCGCGGAGCCGAACGACAGCGCTGACTGTCCGGTGTTTCTGAAGCCGCCGAGCCGTATGTACACACCGGTGAGTTTCGAAAACTGGTAGTCGTAGCCGAGCAGCGCACCGAGCGCATGGCTCGCCTGGCCGGCGATCGTGCGATACGCGAGGTCGGCGCGGATCGCGTGCGGGCCGCGCTGCCAGATCGCGCCGAGCGAATAGACCTGCGCGACGAGCGTGCCGGGCGCGGTGGGGCGCATCAGCGTGTACGCGAACGACGCGAGCGTCGGGCCGAACGCATACGACGCGCTGGCCATCACCGAGTCGGTGCGCGCACCGTCCGGAGCGCCGCCCGGCGTTGACGACGTGGCGGCCCACATCGCGTTGTACGCACCGCTCAGCATCACCGGGCCACGCGCGAAATTCGCGACGGCACCCGCGTTGCTGGCGATCGGGCTCGCGCCTGCCGCGTTGCGGAACGCGTAGAGCACGGTGACGTCGAGCCCGCCGTAGGTCGGCGTCTTGTAGCTGATCGCGTTTTCGATGCGCCCGGGCAGCGACGCGGCAGCGCGCCCGAGATCGCTGCCGATCAGCGCGGTGCTGGCGAACGGCGACAACTGGCCGACGAGATAGAACGGATCGGCCGCTTCCGGCACGATCGCCGGATACTGCTTGCCGAGCTTGATCGTCCCCCAGTCCGCGGAGCCGATCGCCACGTTGGCTTCGCGGTTGTAGAACGATGCCGCGCTTTGCGGGCGGCCGGACATCAGGTCGAAGCCGCTTTCGAGGCGGAAGCTCGCGCGCAGGCCGCCGCCGAGATCCTCGCTGCCGATGAAGCCGAAGCGCGACGTCGATGCACCGCCGCTCATCAGGCCGACGCTCGTCTGGCTGCCGATGCGCGCGTATTGCAGGAAGCTGTCGAGCGCGCCGTAGATCTGTACGCTGGCGCGGGCCGGCGCGGCCCACATGCAGGTTGCCGCGCAGCACGCGGCCATCAGGGTTGAATTGCGCACGTTTGTCTCGTGATGTCGCGATCGTCGGCGCGCGAATCGCAGGCGTGAAGGGGCCCGCCCGCGCACGCGTCGACGTCGCGGATTCTGTTGTCTGATTGAGGGGGCGCGGCCGGGGTCCGGCGTCGCCGTGAATGAAGCGGTGCGCCGCTCAGCGGCCGTCGTGATGCGAATCGGCCGGGCGTTCGCGGAAGCGCCACAGCGCGATCATGCTGACGGCGCCGCACGCGAGCACGTACCACGCGGGCGACATCGGGTCGCCGGTGCGATGCAGCAGCCACGTGACGTTGAACTGCGCGAAGCCGCCGAAGATCGTCACGCCGAAGCTGTAGATCGTCGCGAGCGCGGTGGCGCGCACGCGCGGCGGGAACGCCTCCATGATCAGCAGCAGGAATGCGGAACTGCCCGCAGTGGCGAAGGCCATCACGACAGTGACGATCGCGACCATCAGCCCCGCCGACGGCGCGGCGATCAGCAGCCGGAAGGCGGGATACACGCACGCGAGCGACAGCAGCCACGTGACGGCGATCAGCGGCTTGCGGCGCGGCAGGCGATCGATGATCCACAGGCCCGACACGAGCGCGGCGACGATCATCGCCAGCCCCGACGCGCAGCCCGCCAGCAGCGACGTCGCCATCGGCAGGTGAAGCGTGCGTACCGCATAGGCCGGCATGTAGAACACGAAGATGTAGAGCGTCGACGTGCCGCCGATGATCATCAGCGTGCCGAGCACGACGCGGCCGAGGTAGCGCGTGAACACTTCGCGCACCGCACTGCCGTCGGCGTCACGCGTCGACACATGCGTTTCGTCCAGATGCCGGCGGATGTAGAAGCCGACCGGGCCGAGCAGCAGGCCGAGCAGGAACGGCACGCGCCAGCCCCAGCTTTCGAGCGCGTCCGCCGACAGCACGGCCGACAGCAGCGCACCGCTGAGCGCACCGAGCAGCGCCGCGACGCCCTGGCTGATCATTTGCCAGCTCACCATGAAGCCGCGGCCGGACAGCGGGCCCGATTCCATCAGGAACGTGGTCGACGCACCGATTTCACCGCCGGCCGACAGGCCCTGCAGCAGCCGGCCGATCACGACCAGCACCGGCGCGATGACGCCGATGCGTGCATAGGACGGCGTCAGCGCGATCAGCGCGGTGCCCGCGATCATCAGCTGGATCGTCAGCGTCAGCGCCGCGCGCCGGCCCGCGCGATCGGCGTAGTTGCCGATCAGCACGCCACCGAGCGGGCGCATCACGAAGCCGACGCCGAACGTCGCCATCGCGAGCAGGAGCGGGCCGGCGCCCGAATCGACCGGAAAGAAGGTCTTGCCGATCAGCGCGGCGAAGTAGCTGAACACGGTGAAGTCGAACATCTCGAGCGCGTTGCCGGCCGAGGTGGCGATGATCGTCCGGGTCTGCGCCGAGCGGCGGCGCGGGGCTGGCGGCGCGTCGATGAGCGGCGTGGCGGCGTCTTGCATCGGGGTTGTCTCCATGGGTATCGGTATCGTGAGCGCCGCATGGATCGTCAGGCATCCTGCGAGAGCTGGCCGCATGTTAAAACCGGGCAAAACATCGCGATACGCGCAAATTTTTATCCTGATAACATTTGTTTATTCCCTGATGCCTTTCGTCTGCCCCGTTCCATTCGTCGCATGAAACTCCACCAGCTCCGCGCGCTCGTGGCCGTTGCCCGCTCGGGCAGCATCCATGAAGCCGCGCGCACCCTGCACCTCACGCAACCGGCCGTCACGCGTTCGCTGCGCGATCTCGAGGACGAACTCGGGCTGATGCTGGTCGCACGCAGTTCGTCGGGCGTGACGCTGACCGATGCGGGGCGCGCGATGTTGCAGCGGGCCGAACTGGTCGTCAACGAGGTTGCGCGCACCGAGGAGGAAATGGCGCAGTTGCGCGAGAACCGGCAGGGCCGGCTCGCGATCGGGATGACACCGCTGGCGGGCATCACGGTGCTGCCGGCTGCGTACAACCGCTTTCGCCGCGCGATGCCCGACGTCCAGCTCGAATTCGTCGAGGGCAGCCCGTCGCAGCTGGTCGAGCAGTTGAAGAACGGCGCGCTCGATTTCGCGCTCGGTGCGGGGGCGGATGCGCAGGACTTCACGTCCGTGCGCTGCGAGCACCTCGACACGTTTCCGATGTGGTTCGCGGTGAGCCGCAAGGGCAAGCTGGCCGGCGCGACTTCGCTGGCCGATCTGCAGGATGCGGAATGGCTGCATACGGGGCCATCCGCCGAATTCCGCGCGTTTCTCGCGGAGCTGTTCGCGCAGGCCGGCCTGCCGGTGCCGCGCCGCGTGACGCGCTGCGCGTCGCAGACGCTGTTCTACGCACTGGCCGTCAACAGCGACGTGGTGACGGCGTGGACGCAGCTCGCACTGCGCAGCGAAGATGCGTCCGATACGCTGAAGACGCTCGATCTCGTCGGGCAGCCGCCCGCGCGCAACCTCTATCTGTTGTTCCGCGACAGCGCGGTGCTCACGTCGTCGGCCGAGTACTTCGTCCGCTGCATCGATGAAGCCGTGCAGGCCGAGCGTGCGAATGCCGGCGGGAAGAAACGCGGCACGCGCTCGCGTGCGCCGCGTGCGTGAGATGCCGGCCTACGGCGCGACGCGCGACAACGGCACCGCTTCGTCGCGCAGCTTCAGCACATCGCGGCCCGGCGCATCGCCGAACAGGCGCGCGTATTCGCGGCTGAACTGCGACGCGCTCACATAGCCGACACTGCGGCACGCCTGCCGCGCATCCATCGCCGACAGGCACATCAGGCGGCGTGCCTCCTGCAGCCGCAACACCTTCTGGCATTGCAACGGGCTCATCGACGTGACCGCACGGAAGTGGTAATGGAAGGTCGACGGGCTCATGTCCACCTGCCGCGCAAGCGATTCGACCGTCATCGGGTCGAGGTAGTGGTCGCGTATCCAGGCGACGGCGCGCGAGATGCGCTGCGTCGTCGAATCGGCCTGGCCGACCTGCGCGACGCGCGCACCCGACGGGCCCCGCAGCAGCCGGATGAGGATTTCGTCGACGATCAGCGGCGCGAGCAGGTCGATGTCGTCGGGGTGCGCGATCAATTGCATCAGGCGCACGACGGCGTCGACGATTTCAGGCGGCGTATCGTGCGTGTCGAGCGCGCTGTAGTCGGCGGCTTTCGGCAGCCCGTGCGGAAACACGCGCGGCGTGAGTGCCGCGATGCGGTCCGGGTCGAGATCGAGTTGCACGTAAAGGAACGGCTCGGCCGGGTTCGCGCGTATCACGCGGCCGGTGACGGGCAGGTCCGCTGTCGCGACCATCATCCGCGATTCGTCGGTCACGTAGGTGTCGTCGCCGACCCGCGTCGATTTCGCACCTTGCCCGACGATGCTCAGGCACGCGTGGTGCACGCCATGGTTCCAGGGCGGTGGCGACGCGGACGCACGCCCGATGCGCATGCCACGTACCGGGAGCTCGAACGTGCCGTCGTGCGGTGCATAAGCGGCGATCAGCGCGGCGAGCCGGGCCGTGGGCGACCGCGCCGGCAACCGAGGGTCGTGATCGGGCGTGATGCGCTGAAGCGGCGGCGTTCGGGCGTCGATTTCCATGGTGCGTGAGTGGATGGCGGAGTGGTCAGTGCAAGGTGCGCGGCTGCGATTCCCTGTTGGTGTCCCGGCAGGGGTGCCGGCACGGCGGTCACATCGTACGGCGAGTCGCGTGCACGTGATTGCCTAAACCTGTGGGAAATTAGCCCGATCATCCGGATCTGCATGGCGGGTGGCCGCATCGCTGGTCACTGCGCGGTGTGCAGCGCACAAATTCGGAAATTAAGGCAAAACAATCGCAGGATCGGGCAAGCCATTTTCCGGCCGTTTTCATACCATTGCACCTGCTGAAACAAACGTGATCCAGTGCATTCCGGCGATGCGGGTATGACCGTCGCATGGCCGGTGGATGCCGCCGGCATTGCCGCAGCGAACCACTGGAAAAGACTCAGGACTGCTATTCGAATAGTCATGCATCGGGCCAGTCGAGGCCGGCTTGCGTCCGTTGCATTCCGGCTCGCGTCTGGCGCGAGCGTGCCGACCGACCCGGCGTGGCTGGCGTCGGTGCAGCCGCATTGGCCGGGCCGTTGCATGTCGGTCGCGATGCGGCGACGGAGGTGCGCGTCAAGGCAGTCGACCGCGCAGGGGAATCCGGACAAATGGACCAACTTCAATCGATTCGGGCATTCGTGACGGTGGCAAGGGAAGGCGGCTTTCGCCGGGCGGCGACCCGGCTGCGCGTGTCGACGGCGATGGCGAGCCGGCTGGTCGATGCGCTCGAGACGCGCCTTGGCGCACGCCTGCTTCAACGCAGCACCTGCCACCAGTCGCTGACGGAAATCGGCGAGCTGTACCTCGCGCGCGTCGAGCGGATTCTCGGTGCGATCGACGAGATCGACGGTCGTTTCGTCGCGATGGGCAGCAAGCCGGAAGGCGCGTTGCGCATTGCCGCGCCGGTCGCGTTCGGGCTCAGCCAGTTGAGCGCATTGCTCGATCGTTTCGTCAACCGGTTTCCGGACGTGCGGCCGACCGTCACGCTGACCGATGCCCATGTCGACCTGACATCCGAAGACATCGATGTCGCGTTTCTGACCGACGGCATGCCGGTGACAGGTGCGCATGCGCTGCACACGCTGGCCGCCTACGAATCCGTGCGCGTCGCGGCGCCGACTTATGTCGACGCGCATGGCGGCGCGGTTGCGTCGGGCGACTGGCCGGACATCACGGCCGTGCGGCTCGATCTGCCGGCGACCGGCGATGACGATGCGGCCGCGTTTCGACCCGACACGGCGCCCGGCGGCAGTTTGGGTGTCGGCCATCTCGAGATGGCACGGCGACTGGCTGTGGCCGGCATGGGCGCCGCGGTGCTGCCCGCGTATCTCGTCGACGCGGATCTGGTGGCCGGCACGCTGGTGCGCGTCGCGCCGATTCGCCCGCTCGCGCCCGTCACGCTGAAGCTCGCGCATGCGCGCACCGCGCATCTGCCGGCCGCTGCACGGGCATTCATCGAATTCGCCGGCGCCGCGTTCCAGCCGGCGAGCTAGCGGCCCGGTTGATAGCCGCGGCTATGCCCGCCCGCCAGGGCAGCGGGCTCATGGTTTTTTTCCACGGAAGCAGTTCGACGAACGAACGCTCCGCAGGGCGCAACGCACGCCCGAAATACGTGACCTCATTCGCGGCAAACAGGAAGCGACAGCATTCCGGCCGCGCGTGCAGGTCACGAGGAGATCTGGTGATTCCCATTGAAGGTCGTCTATTTGCGAGAGGTCGCTCCATGCGCGTCGAACGGGTTCCATACCGCTTAATCACTGCTGCAACAGCTGCCGTTTTCCTGGCCGCGTGCGGAAAAAAAGAATCGGCACCGCCGCCGCAAACGCCGGAAGTCGGCGTCGTCACCGTCCAACCGCAGGCCGTGCCGGCGGTAACCGAACTGCCGGGCCGCACCAGCGCATTCCTCGTCGCGCAGGTCC
Source organism: Burkholderia sp. HI2500 (assembly GCF_002223055.1). Taxonomy (NCBI): domain Bacteria; kingdom Pseudomonadati; phylum Pseudomonadota; class Betaproteobacteria; order Burkholderiales; family Burkholderiaceae; genus Burkholderia; species Burkholderia sp. HI2500. Next base: position 1,169,651 of record NZ_NKFL01000007.1, read on the forward strand.
GCGCGCGGGTCGACGGCATCGTGCTGCGTCGTGAATTCACCGAAGGCACCGACGTCAAGGCCGGCCAGCGTCTGTACAAGATCGACCCGGCGCCGTACGTCGCCGCGCTGAACAGCGCGAAGGCGACGCTCGCGCGGGCACAGGCGAACCTCGTCACGCAGAACGCGCTGGTCGCACGCTACAAGGTGCTGGTGGCCGCGAACGCGGTCAGCAAGCAGGACTACGACAACGCGGTGGCCACGCAGGGACAGGCCGCGGCGGACGTCGCGGCCGGCAAGGCGGCGGTCGATACCGCGCAGATCAACCTTGGCTATACCGATGTCGTCTCGCCGGTTTCAGGCCGAGTCGGTATCTCGCAGGTGACGCCGGGCGCGTATGTGCAGGCGAGCCAGGCGACGCTGATGTCGACGGTGCAGCAGCTCGATCCGGTGTACGTCGACCTCACGCAGTCGAGCCTCGACGGGCTGAAGCTGCGCCAGGACGTGCAGAGCGGCAAGCTGAAAACGAGCGGCCCGGGCGCGGCGAAGGTGTCGCTGATCCTGGAAGACGGCAAGACCTATTCGGAAGCCGGCAAGCTGCAGTTCTCGGACGTGACGGTCGACCAGACCACCGGCTCGGTGACGATTCGCGCGATCTTCCCGAATCCGGGCCGCGTGCTGCTGCCGGGCATGTTCGTGCGCGCGCGGATCGAGGAAGGCGTGAACGAGAACGCGTTCCTGGTGCCGCAGATCGGCGTCACGCATGACCAGAAGGGCCAGGCGATCGCACTGGTCGTGAACGCGGCCAACAAGGTCGAGACACGTCCGTTGACGACGGCCGGCACGTACGGCCCGAACTGGATCGTCGAAGGCGGTCTGCAAGCGGGCGATCACGTGATCGTGCAGGGCGTCGACAAGGTGCGCCCGGGTGCGACCGTGAAGACCGTCGCGGCCCAGCTCGCACCGGCGCCGGACGCTGCGTCCGGCACACCGGCAAGCGCCGCGAATGTGTCCGGCGCCGCGCCGGCGAGCACCGTCGCCCATGCTGCCGCGGGTTCGACCGCTGCGTCGTCCGCGCAATAACAAGGAGTCCGTTTCATGGCCAAGTTCTTTATCGATCGCCCGATCTTTGCGTGGGTGATCGCGATCGTGCTGATGCTGGCCGGCGTCGCATCGATCTTCAAGATGCCGATCGCGCAGTATCCGACGATCGCACCGCCGACGATCCAGATCCAGGCGAACTATCCGGGCGCTTCCGCGAAGACGGTGGAAGACACGGTGACGCAGGTGATCGAGCAGCAGATGAGCGGTCTCGACAACTTCCTGTACATGTCGTCGACGAGCGATGACTCGGGCAACGCGACGATCACGCTGACCTTCTCGCCGGGCACGAATCCGGACGTCGCGCAGGTGCAGGTGCAGAACAAGCTGTCGCTCGCGACGCCGAACCTGCCGCAGGTCGTGCAGCAGCTCGGCATGCAGGTCACGAAGTCGAGCAGCAACTGGCTGATGTGGTTCGCGTTCAACTCCGACGACGGCAGCATGTCGAAGGAGGACCTGACGAACTACGTGGCGTCGCACGTGCTCGATCCGCTCAGCCGCGTGAACGGCGTCGGCCAGACGCTGCTGCTCGGTTCGCAGTTCTCGATGCGCATCTGGCTCGACCCGGTCAAGCTGACCAACTACAGCCTCACGCCGACCGACGTGTCGGCTGCGATCACGCAGCAGAACGTGCAGATCGCGGGCGGCCAGATCGGCGGCACGCCGGCGAAGCCGGGCACGATGCTGCAGGCGACGATCACCGAATCGACGCTGCTGCGCACGCCCGAGCAGTTCGGCAACATCCTGCTGAAGGTCAACCAGGACGGTTCGCAGGTGCGCCTGAAGGACGTCGGCCGCGCGGCGCTCGGCTCCGAGAACTACACGTTCGACACGAAGTACATGGGGCAGCCGACGGCCGGCCTCGGCATCCAGCTCGCGACTGGCGCGAACGCGCTGGCGACTGCCACCGCGCTGCGGGCCAAGGTCCAGGAGCTGTCGAAGTACTTCCCGCACGGTCTCGTCGTCCACTATCCGTACGACACGACGCCGTTCGTGCGCCTGTCGATCGAGGAAGTGGTCAAGACGCTGCTCGAAGGTATCGTGCTCGTGTTCCTCGTGATGTACCTGTTCCTGCAGAACCTGCGGGCGACGATCATCCCGACGATCGCGGTGCCGGTCGTGCTGCTCGGCACGTTCGCGATCATGGGCGTCGCCGGCTTCTCGATCAACACGCTGTCGATGTTCGGCCTCGTGCTTGCGATCGGCCTGCTGGTGGACGATGCGATCGTGGTGGTCGAGAACGTCGAGCGCGTGATGGCGGAGGAGGGCTTGTCACCGAAGGAGGCGACCCGCAAGGCAATGGGCCAGATCACCGGCGCACTCGTCGGCGTGGCGCTCGTGCTGTCGGCGGTGTTCGTGCCGGTGGCATTCTCCGGCGGGTCGGTCGGCGCGATCTATCGTCAGTTCTCGCTGACGATCGTGTCGGCGATGGTGCTGTCGGTACTCGTCGCGTTGATTCTGACGCCGGCACTGTGTGCGACGATCCTCAAGCCGATCCCGCAAGGGCATCACGAAGAGAAGAAGGGCTTCTTCGGCTGGTTCAACCGGACGTTCGACCGCAGTCGCGATCGCTACACGAGCGGCGTGAACCACGTGATCCGGCGCTCGGGCCGCTGGCTCGTGATCTACCTGGCCGTGTTCATCGCGGTCGGCGTGATGTTCGTGCGCCTGCCGAAGTCGTTCCTGCCGGATGAAGACCAGGGCTACATGTTCATGATCGTGCAGACGCCGTCGGGCTCCACGCAGGAAACGACCGGCAAGACGCTCGACAACATCAACACGTACCTGACCACCACCGAGAAGGATGTGGTCGACTCGGTGTTCACGGTCAACGGCTTCAGCTTTGCAGGCCGCGGCCAGAACGCCGGTCTCGTGTTCGTGAAGCTGAAACCGTACGAGCATCGCCAGCGTTCGAACCAGAAGGTGCAGGCGCTGATCGGCCGGACGTTCGCGCACTACGCGCAGTACAAGGACGCGATGGTGATCCCGTTCAACCCGCCGTCGATTCCCGAGCTCGGCACCGCTGCCGGCTTCGACTTCGAGCTGACGGACAACGCCGGTCTCGGCCACGAAGCGCTGATGGCCGCGCGCGGGCAGTTGCTCGGGATGGCCGCGAAGGATCCTGCGCTGGCACTCGTGCGCCCGAACGGCCTGAACGATACGCCGCAGTACAAGGTCGACATCGACCGCGAGAAGGCGAATGCGCTCGGCGTGACGGCTGCCGCGATCGACCAGACGTTCTCGATCGCGTGGGCGTCGCAGTACGTGAACAACTTCCTGGATACGGATGGCCGGATCAAGAAGGTGTACGTGCAGTCGGACGCGCCGTTCCGGATGACGCCGGAAGACATGAACATCTGGTACGTGCGCAACAGCGCGGGCGGCATGGTGCCGTTCAGCGCGTTCGCGACCGGCCACTGGAGCTACGGTTCGCCGAAGCTCGAACGCTACAACGGCGTGTCGTCGATCGAGATCCAGGGGCAGGCCGCGCAAGGCAAGTCGACCGGGCAGGCGATGGCGGCGATGGAAGCGCTCGCGAGCAAGCTGCCGGAAGGTATCGGCTACTCCTGGACGGGCCTGTCGTTCCAGGAAATCCAGTCCGGTTCGCAGGCGCCGATCCTGTACGCGATCTCGATCCTCGTCGTGTTCCTGTGTCTCGCGGCGCTGTATGAAAGCTGGTCGATTCCGTTCTCGGTGATCATGGTGGTGCCGCTCGGCGTGGTCGGCGCGCTGCTCGCGACGATGCTGCGCGGTCTCGAGAACGACGTGTTCTTCCAGGTCGGCCTGCTGACGACCGTGGGCCTGTCCGCGAAGAACGCGATCCTGATCGTCGAGTTCGCGCGCGAGTTGCAGGCCGGCGGAAACATGGGGCCGGTGCGCGCGGCGATCGAGGCGGCGCGCCTGCGGCTGCGTCCGATCCTGATGACGTCGCTCGCGTTCATGCTCGGCGTGCTGCCGCTTGCGATCAGCAACGGCGCGGGCTCGGCGAGCCAGCACGCAATCGGTACGGGCGTGATCGGAGGGATGATCACGGCGACGTTCCTCGCGATCTTCATGATCCCGATGTTCTTCGTGCGGGTTCGCGCGATCTTCAGCGGCGAGACGGAAAACGTCGACGACGCATGGCGTCTCGTGCAGGGCGACCTGCAGCGCGGTCACGACGACGCACACGATTCGAAGGGGCAGTAACGATGCAAAAACACGCTTTGACTACGACCGTGGCCGCCCTGGCTGCCGCGTTGTTCGCCACGGGCTGCACGATGGCGCCGCATTACAAGCGGCCTGATGCACCCGTCGCGCAGGCGTACCCGGCCGGTGGCGTCTACGCGACGCAGCCGGGTGCGGCCGGCGCGCGCAGCGCGAACGGGCAAGCTGCAACCGCCATCGGCTGGCGCGAGTTCTTCGTCGATCCGCGCCTGCAGCGGCTGATCGAGATCGCGCTGAAGAACAACCGTGACCTGCGCGTGTCGGTGCTGAACATCGAGGCGGCGCGCGCGCAGTACCAGATCACGCGCGCGGGGTTGTTCCCGACGCTCGATGCGACGGGTACCGGTAATCGTCAGCGCCTGCCGAATGCGCTGTCGGTGGCGCCGGGCCGCAACATCACGACGACCTACAACGTCGGCCTGTCGGCGTCGTGGGAACTCGACCTGTTCGGCCGCGTGCAGAGCCTGAAGGACCAGGCGCTCGCGCAGTACCTGTCGACCGCGTATGCGCGGCAGGCGTCGGAGATCTCGCTGGTGTCGCAGGTGGCTGACCAGTACCTGACGCTGCTGTCGACCGACGATCTGCTGAAGGTCACGGAGAACACGCTGAAGACGGCGCAGGACTCGTACAACCTGACGAAGCTGCAGTTCGACAACGGCACGGGCTCCGAGCTCGAGCTGCGTCAGGCGCAGACAGTGGTCGAGCAGGCGCTGTCGAACCAGCAGGCGCAAGCACGGGCACGTGCACAGGCGTTGAACGCGCTGGTGCTGCTGATCGGCGAGCCGCTGCCGGACGATCTGCCGGCGGGCATGCCGCTCGACGCGCAGAACCTGCTGACGGACGTGCCGGCCGGCCTGCCGTCCGACCTGCTGACGCGTCGTCCCGACGTGATGCAGGCCGAGCAGTCGCTGCTGGCGGCGAACGCGAACATCGGCGCGGCACGCGCGGCGTTCTTCCCGAAGATCTCGCTGACGGGCGCGTTCGGCACCGCGAGCCCGACGCTCGGCGGCCTGTTCAAGGCCGGCACGGCGGCGTGGTCGTTCGCGCCGAGCATCGCGTTGCCGATCTTCGAAGGCGGCGCGAACATCGCGAACCTCGATCTTGCGCACGTGCAAAAGCGCATCGAGATCGCGAACTACGAGAAGGCGATCCAGTCGGCGTTCCGCGACGTGGCGGACGGGTTGGCCGCACGCGGCACGTACGACCAGCAGATCGCGGCGCTCGAGCGCAACGAGCACGCGCAGCAGCGACGTTTCGACCTGTCGGACCTGCGTTACAAGAACGGTGTCGACAGCTACCTGTCGGTGCTGACTGCGCAAACGGACCTGTACAGCGCGCAGCAGTCGCTGATCAATGCGCGTCTGGCACGCTGGACCAACCTGGTCAACCTGTACCGTTCGCTGGGCGGAGGGTGGATCGAGCGGGCCGGCGAAACGCCGCGCGCGCCGGATGCACCGGTCGACTACGACAAGGCGGCCGCTCCGGCGCCTGCGTCGGCAACGGCGACGAACGGGTAAGCAAGACCAAGGGCAGGGGCGAGCCATTGCCCCTGTTCGCGGAGGCTGCCCGACGCGAAAACAAAAACGCCACGGATGAAAATCCGTGGCGTTTCTTTTTGCGCAGTTTACGTAGCCGCTCGCGCCTGAAACGGCGTTACGTTTAACCCTGTTTTTCCCAAAGCGTGCGGCCGAAGAACGTCAGCGTGCGATCCCACGCCATTTGCGACCACACCGGATCGAACTGCGTGCCGGCGATACGGCCGGGGCCGACAGCCGTTTCGTTCGCGAATGCGTGATGCGCGAGATAGCGATGGAATTCGACATTGACCTTCGCATCGGTCAGCTTCTTCTCGAGTGCATCGACCTGGTCGATCGCAAAGAACGCATCCTGCGTGCCCCAGTGGCCCATCAGCGGCACCTTGAGCTTCGCCGGATCGAGGTAGTCGAGCGGCGGGAGGCCGTACCACGTGACGCCCGCGTCCGCATCGGCGAACTGCAGCGACAGCAGCGTGAGTGCGCCGCCCATGCAGTAACCGGTCACCGCGACACGCGAGGCGAGCGTCTTCAGATGCGTCACGGCGCCCGGAATGTCCTGCGAAGCCGCGTCGCCGAAATCGAGCCCGGTCATCAGGTGGTGCGCTTCCTCTTCCTCGACCGTCGACTTGCCGCGATACAGGTCGGGCACGAGCGCGAAGTAGCCGCAGCGCGCGAGGCGATCCGCGACGCCACGGATCTGGTCGTTCAGCCCCCACCATTCCTGGATGACGACGACCGCGGGCGCGCCTTCGGTCTTGGCCGGCGTGGCGAGATAGCCCTGCAGTTCCTGGCCGTCCGGGCGTCGAAACGTGATCATGGAACCGGATGTTTGAGACATGAAACCGCTCCTTTTCGAAAAATGCGATGAGTGCGGCATCGGGGCCGGCCTGCGGGCGCGGCGACGATCGGGCAAGCCGGGCGTCGTGGTTCCGCTCGCGTTCGTTTTGGCCGGCACCGACCACGCGGCCATTCTATGCGCAAACACCGGCTGCCGTCGTGAACGGAGCCGCGCGGCACACGACTCGCGAGACCGCATCGATCGGGGCGCGCAATCCGTTCCGGGCGCGGACGACCGGAAAACAAACACCCCAAAGGTTGGATCAAAATCCAACTTTTGGGGTGCAGTTCAGAGCGGGGTGTTTCGTTTGCTGCGCGCGTATCGGAATACGCGGTCGCGTGTCCGGCTTACTGGCCGAAATACACGGAGTCGCGGCCATCCTGCTTGACTGCGATCGCGCGGCCGGCGCGTACGCCAGCGGAGGCTTGCGCGCCGTAGCCGGTTTCATCGGCGTTCGTCACGCGGGCCTGGGCGGTCTGCAGCGCGCGCGGGTAATACTGATCGGAGACTTCGGGCTTGTAGCCGGCCTGTTCGAGCTGGACGAGTTCCGCGCGCACCTGGGCACGCGTCAGCTGGCCCGACGGATTCGATTGTGCCAATGCGCCGTACGAGGCGGACAGGGCGGTTGCGGCGACGACAGCGTAGATGAACGACTTCATGATGACCTCCGGTTTCATTGATTTCGCGCTTCGCTTGTTGCGTTCAGCGGTTGATTGCATCGTAGCGATCGCGTTACCGGTCGGGAATACGCGTTCCAGCGAATAATTATTGCAACTGGGTAAACGATCCGGGGCGGCGGGCATTTCATCTGATGATTGCGAGGCTGTCCGGTGCTGGATAGGGACTGCGGACGGAGCCATGAGTGCGGCGATGCCGTCGATCGGTCGGGGCCAAAAAGCGATCAGTTAAATCGCATTCCGAAGTATGTGAGTGAGGCTGTCTAGATCGTTCTTGCCGTATTTCTGGCACACGGCCGCGTCACTCGACCAGGACCGCCTGCCGTTTCCGGTATTCGGCAGGTGTGATTCCGACGTGCCGGGTGAACGACCGCCTGAGCGTATCGACATTCGCGAAGCCGCATTTCGCGGCGACCTGTTTCGGCGTGTCGTGACCGTTCTCGAGCAAGTGGCGGGCGGCCGAAATGCGGGTCGCCTCGACCCATGCAGCCGGCGTCATGCCGACTTCCGCGCGGAACAGGCGTGCGAAGTGGCGCGGGCTCATGCCCGCACGCTTGGCCATTTCCGCCACCGAATGCTCGAGTTCCGGATTCGCGGCGATCCAGCGCTGGACCTCCTGCAGTACCGAACGTCCGGCAGGGCGCGCCTCGCCCTTGCGGCTGAACTGGAGTTGCCCGCCCGGGCGCTTGAAGAACATGACCAGTTGTGCGGCGACGCGCCGCGCGATCTCGCGGCCGAGATCTTCCTCGACCAGCGCGAGCGCGAGATCGAGCCCGGCCGTGACGCCGGCGCCGGTGCGCAGCTTGCCGTCGCGCACGTACAGTGCGTCCGCGTCGACGGCGAGCGATGGATACGCTTCGGCAAGCGCATCGGCCGCAGCCCAGTGCGTGGTCAGGTGACGACCTTTCAGCAGGCCGGTGGCCGCGAGGATGAACGCGCCGGTGCAGATCGAGCCGTAGCGCTTGCTCTGCACGGCCGCCGCTCGCAGCCACGCGAGGACGTCGGTGCGCAGTGCGATCCGGCCGGCGCTCGGCGCGCCGGCGACCAGCAGCGTGTCGATGCGCTCAGGAATGTCGGGAACGATCCAGTCGGGCAGTAACTGCGCACCTGACGAACTGCGGATCGGACCGGACTCGCTTGCAATGATCCGCAATGTATAGAACGGCTTCCCGCATTCGGCGTTCGCTTGCGCGAAGACGTCGAGCGGTGCGGAGACATCGAGCAGTTGAACGCCCGGAACGGCGAAAATTCCTACGACCTTCGGCATGATCGATGGTGTGGTGTGTCGAACGTGACGGGTAGCAGTATAGAGGCGCCAGTGGCGCACGATGCGCGCAGACGGGGCCTGTTTCCGGTGTTCTTCCCGCTGCGCGGGCGCCGTGTCCGTCCGTCGCGCAAAATGGCAGGATCTGACGTAACACGTCTATTGGAGACAACTATCGGACGCCGGAGAATCGAGGGTGTTTTCAATGGAGGTCGATCATGACTGAGAACGTTGCAGGCATCACCATTCCCGATAGCCAATTGACGCGCGAGATCACCGAGCTCGTTCGCGATACCGCGTCTCCGTTGCTGTTCCATCATTCCAGCAGGGTGTTCTATTTCGCGGCGCTTGCGGGCCAGCGGCGCGGGCTGAAATACGATCCCGAGCTGCTCTACTGCGGCTGCATGTTCCACGACATGGGGCTCACGCACAAACACAGCAGCGCCTGCGAGCGTTTCGAGGTGGACGGCGCCAATGCCGCACGCGATTTCCTGAAGGGCAAGGGCATTTCGCAGCAGGATATCGACGTCGTGTGGACCTCGATCGCGTTGCATACCACGCCGGGCATCCCGCAGCACATGCATCCGGTGATCGCGCTCGTTACCGCGGGCGTCGAGATGGATGTGCTGGGCCTGACCTATCCGGAATACAGCGATGTGGAGCGCGAGGCCGTCGTTCGTGCGCATCCGCGTACGCCGCACTTCAAGGAAGACATCATTCAGGCGTTCTACGACGGGATCAAGCACAAGCCTGACACGACGTTCGGCAACGTGAAGGCCGACGTGCTCGCAGACAAGGATCCGCATTTCCACGCAGGCAATTTCTGCAGCGTGATCCGGTCGTCCGCGTGGGTTGGCTGATTGCTCGCGGTGTGGCGCACGATCCCGGATATTGAGCGGAGGTCGTGCGCGAAAAGTGAATCGCGGTTCCTGAATGACTAGGTAGTGCGACTGTATATGGCAACTGCGCGATCGAACCTGGGCACCCGTGAGCGCGGTATCGTCCGGCGATAAGACCATCATTCGGACAGCCGGCCCGGGCGGCCCCGCACCGTTGTCGGACGCCTGGCGCGATCGCGCAGTGATCCTCATGGCGCGGGCATCGCGACGACACAGGTTCGGCTGGCGGCGTCGTCGAGGCAAGCGGCGCGGATTCGTGTTGTGGCATCGGCAGCGTCGCGGGCGGAAAGGTACCCGTGTATGGGAGCGTGATCGTAACGCTGCCGGATTTTCAACCGATACGAGCGTTCCAATGGCTTCCACACTTCACGACTTACCCGACAGCCCCTGTGTCGGCGTGTGCTCGACATTGTTCGACGATGTCTGCAAGGGATGCGGCCGAACGGCCGACGAGGTCTCGCACTGGGTGTTCATGAACGATGACGAGAAACGCGCGATATGGGAACGTATCCGTCACGAGTGCACGGCGATGCGATTCCATCGCGACGGACGGTGAATCGCCAGAAGCGGCGTTCCGGGTGACGGGGGCACGCTTGAAGAACATCTCCTTGTCCTGATCGAACCACTCGACCTTGTCCGGAAGGATGAGCCTGCGAAATCGGAGAAAATGAAATCAGTTAAAAAGTTGTTACGTGACAACCGTACGACGTTTGGCTGGACTTTATATACTGAATAATTGCATCCCATCCCCCGGGCGAATCTTCGATTCGCGGCCACAGAAGCTTGCCTCCAGGTAGATGGGGCACGTCCGCGCCTTCGCAGGCACCCCGGCGAGCACCACAGGCGCGCCCCTCATCCGCGTCCGCAGGTTTTCGGCAAAACGCCTATAATGATTGGGCAAATTGCCGGGAGAGGTCATGAGCACCATTGCTTTCCATCCTTCGGGCGTCGCGCATCCGCGTCAGGCCGAATTCACGATTCTCGAACAGCTGCTGGCGATCCGTGTCCGATCGGGGGCCGATCTTGCCGAGCTGGCGAGCGCCCGCATCGACGTCTCGGTGATCGACCGTCTGTCCGAGCGCGGGCTGAAATCCGACGAGCTGGCCTTCATCATTCCGCGTCGCACGCTGAGCCATCGTCGCCAGGCGCACGAACGCCTGTCGCAGGAGGAATCCGACAAGGCGATCCGTCTCGCGCGCATCGTCGCACAGGCGACCGCCACGTTCGGCGACCAGGAGAAGGCGATGGCGTGGCTGCGCAACGGGCTTCAGCGCTTCGGCGGCCGCACGTCGCTCGACATGGCGAGCACCGAGCATGGCGCGCGGCTCGTTGAGGAAGCCCTCACGCAGATCGACGAGGGGTACTTCGCTTGACGACACTGTGGCGGATCAGCAATTTCGCCGACCTGAAAGGGATCGGCGGGTTGCGCGCCGGCGGGCGCTGGCATTTTGCCGGGCAGCCCGTCGTGTATCTCGCCGAGCATCCGGCGCTCGCCCTGCTCGAGACGCTCGTTCATTTCGAAATCGCCACGGTCGCGCAATTGCCGAGCGGATACCAGTTGCTTCGCATCGAGGTGGCCGATTCGGTCGATATCGCCGAAATCGCGGAGGGCGACGCGCCGGAGGACTGGCGAACCAACGTCGACTGGACCCGCAGCGCCGGCACCGAGTGGCTGCATACGCAGCCGAGCGCGCTGCTGCGCGTGCCGAGCGTCGTCGTGCCGCACGCGCACAACTTCCTGCTGAATCCGCTGCATCCGGCCGCTTCCGAGGTCCGTATCGCCGAAGTCATGCATTCGCCGTACGACACACGGATTCTGCGGCTGATCCAGTCGCCGTCGGGCGAATAGGGCGCCGAGCGCGGGCCGGATCAGCGCTCGTGCGCGGCGCGGTCCGCGGCCGCATCGGGCGGCAGCGTCTGCCGGATGCGCGTGACCGTTCGCGTGCTGACGAGACCGAGCATCGCACTGACGTCGGCATGCGCGTGGCCTGCAAGCAACTGGCGGCGCGCATACGTGTTGCGCAGCACGCGCGGGCTCATGTCCGCCGCGTGGAAACCGATCGCGGTCAGCGCGTCGCGCACCACGAGCAGCAAGAACATGTCGTTCATCGCGCCACCGCCGCGCGGCGCGGGAAACAGCAACGCGGATGCCGGCATGTCTGCCGAGCGCACCCGCCATGCGGCGAGCGGCGCCAGCGCAAATTCGGCGAGCGTGATTCGGCGCGCCGGCCGCGCCCGATCGCGCGGCACGGCGAGCGCAGGCGGCTGTGCGTCGAGATCGGGCGCGTCGCAGGTCGTCGCCCGTATCTCGGCCGACGTGATGCCGCTCGCCAGCAGCAGCGCGACGATCGCGCGATTCCGGCAGTCGGTGGGCGTGTCGTTTGCCCGCGGCTGCACGTGGCGCTGCAGCGCCGCGTCGACATCGGGCGGCAGATAGCACGGCTCGGGTTCGCCGTCCGGCCATGCGAAATCGCGCGTCGTCCGGCCGCCCGGATGGATCGTGCGCACGCCGGCGTCGACCAGATGCCGGCCCAGCCGGTCGATCAGCTTCGCGTAGCGCACGCGGGTCGACGTGCCGGGCGCGCAGGTGCGATCGAGTTCCGCCAGGAAGGCCGCGACGTGGTCGGGTCCGAACGTGGCCAGCGACACGCGTCGTTCGGTCAGGTAACGCAGGAACCGTTCGAACATCGCGACGTGCTGCACGACCGATCGCGGCGCGAACGGCCGGCGATCGGCGCCGGTCGCGGCGGTTTCCTGCCACGCGCGAAAGGCGCCGACGGGGTCGTGAATCCAGCGATTCGTGTCCATGCACGATTTATAGCCGGACGCGGTCACGCCGGCAACCGTCCCGATGTCCTGTTGGCCGCCCGGCCCGATGCAAGCGACGTGTCAGTGCGCGGTATGCGTGTCGTCGATGCCGTCGTTGTTCATCGTCAGGTAGACCAGCACGAGCAGCAGCGTGATGAAGAAGCGGAACGCGTCCGGCACGCCGTTCCATTGCTTCGACATCCACATGCCGAACCACTCGCCGCCGACCGACATGAAGGCGACCTGCCACGTGAGGAAGCCGAGCGTCAGGCCGGCGATCGCATACGCCTTGGCCGCGCGGAATGCCGTATCGCCGGCGCGTCGCGCGCGCAGCAGGCGGACACCGCCGATCCAGCACAGCACGGCCGTCAGCGTTTCCATCGAGATGATGCCGACATAGCCGGCGTGATGAACCCACGTCGTGCCGATCGCGCGATACATGATCCCGTTGCCGGGGAACGTCGTGTCCATCAGGAACACGTGATGCACGAACGCGAAATTCGTCGCGTAGTCGGTGATGTTGCCGAACGCGACGAGCGACGCGAAAAAGGCCATGGCAAGCACCATGGCTGCCTTGGAAAGACGAACCATCATAATGGACTCCGAAATGAATGGGCAGGCGAAAGCGCGACCGCGCGGCGATCAGCCAGCGTTCGGAGCGATACCTGCGTGAGCGTGTCCGGCGGGGCCGGTGGTTTGCGTGCGTGGCACGGCGGCGCGGAGATCGGGACTGGAAAACCTGAAGCCGGGGCGGCGTCGAGGAGACGCACACGCCGGCTGGATCGAGTGCCCGCGCCAGGAGGGAGCGGCGATTGTCGGTCGAACGACGGGAGTCGTCAAGCGGGGCTTGCGCGCGTGTCGCGCTGCCGGCCGTCGCCGTCAGGCGTCGCGCGAAGGCGCAGTTGCCGCTGCCGTTCCCGCCTGTCCGTTCAGTCGCGCCAGCGCAGCGAACGCCAGTTGCGTTGCAATGGCCGCGAGCGTGCCGGCCGCCATGCCGTTGCCGAGCACGATCTGCACCGGCGAGCCGAAATGGCGATACAGGTTCGGCACCAGGATCGGCGCAAGGCCGACGACGAGCGCGGCCGCGAGCGTGTACTGGTTGGCGCGCGCGTGCAGGTCGACGCTGGCGAGCAGCCGGATGCCCATCACGCCGATCATTGCGAACACGACCAGCGCGGTGCCACCGACCACGGCGGCCGGAACCGCATAGGCGAGCCGCGCGAGCGGCGCGAACAGCGCGATGACGATCAGGATCGCGCCGGCGGCGGCCGTCACGTAGCGCGAGCGCACGCCGGTCGTCTGCACGACACCGATATTTTCGGCGCTGGTCACGATCAACGGCGTGCCGAACAGCGCGCCGGCCAGCGACGCCAGCGCGTCGCCGCGTATCGTCTTCGGCACGTCGCGCGACAGCGAGATCGCCTTGCCGCACGTTTCACCGACGGCGACCGTCTGCGCGGTGGCCTCGGCCATCGAGATCGCCGTGAAGATCAGCAGCGGCAGCGCGGCCAGCACGTCGAAGCGCGGCATCCCGAACGGCAGCCACACCGGATGAGTGAACAGCGGGCCGTGCCACACGTCGGCGAGCACCGGCATCGCATCGAGCGCCCAGCCGAGCGTCGCACCGGCCGTCAGGCCGATCAGCACCGCGAGACGCCCGAGCGTGCCGCGAAACGTACCGGCCACGACGACGGTGGCGACGATCGTCGCCAGCGCGAGACCGAGCGCGCGCGGCTGGGCAAAGTCGGCCGAACCGGGCTGGCCGACGACGATCACCGCGTAGATCCGGATCAGGTTGACCGACACGAGCAGCAGCATCGCGCCGACGACGATGCGCGGAAAGAGCCGCAGACAGCGCGTGAAGACGGGCAACAGCACCCAGTAGAACGCGCTGGCGAGCAACGCCGAGCCGGCCGCCGTCGGCAGGCCCGATTGCGCGGCGATGCCGGCGAACAGCATCGTCGGTGCACCGCCGGGCACCATCACGAACGGCATGCGTGCGCCGATCGCGCCGACGCCGAGCGATTGGACCAGCGTGCCGATCCCGCACGCGAAGAACGTCGCGCCGATCAGCTGGACCGTCAGGTCCGCCGGCAGCGCGAGCACTTTTGCGATCAGGAACACGGCCGTGATCGGGGACGCGGCCATCGACAGCACGTGCTGCAGCCCGAACAGCGCGAGCTGCCAGGCGGGCAGCCGTGCGTCGATGGGTGTTGAGATCGGATCGTGCGACACGGCAGGCCCCTTCGAAGCGAACGGCGACGAGCGCCGGAAACCGGCGGTGAACGAACGGTCAGGCCCGCAGCCAGGGCAGTTGCGCGGCGCTGTAGCGGAACGTCTGGAATACGCTGTTGAGCTGCCCGGGGCCGGTCTTGCGCGCGGCTTCGTCCGGGTATTCGGCGAACCACGGAATCACGTATTCCCAGACGACCTCGCCGGCGGGCGTCACTTCGAACAGCCGGCCCGTCGACGATTCGGTGACGTGCGTGTTGCCGTTCGGCAAGCGTTGCGCGTTGCCCATGAACGGCGTGTAGAACAGGTTCACGACGTCATCCGCATACGACCACACGACGCGCTGCGTCGCCGGATCGATCTCGACGACGCGCGAGAACACGACGTGCGCGCCGTGGCGGAAATTGCCGTTGTCGAACGCAAGGATGTTGCCGTTCGGAAGCGGCACCGGCGCATGCTGGTGCGACACGACGTCGGGCCCGATCCGCAGGTCGACGCGGCCGGTTTCGCGATTCACGCCGATGATGCCCGACGTCGTGCGCAGGCTCATCAGCACGCGGCCGTTCGCATCGACCGCGAGGCCGTTGACGAGCGGCCAGTGATAGCGCCCGAAACCGGTCGCGATCGGGAAATCCTCGGGCCGCAGATGGTCGCGCGCATGCCATTCCCAGACGATCTGCCCGGCCCGGTTCACTTCGCGGATCACGTCCGCATACATCACTTCGTCGTCGCCGTGCGGCGTGCCGCCGGGCACGCGCCGCGCGAACGCGGCGTCGACCGGTTCGCACGCGGCATAGAGCAGGTTGCCGTTCGGCAGCCACTGCGCATCGTGATGGTGCGCGGGATCCTCGTAGCGCCATACGGTTTCGCCTTGCGGCGTGACTTCGTAGAAGTCGCCGCCATGCCACATCGACCACGGCGCATAGCGCGATTCGGATTGCGGATGGTTGCCGTTGTAGCCGAGGTTGCCATTTGGGAGGATCACCGCATGGCGGCCGGGGCGCACGGGCATCTTCCACTGATGGACGACTTCGCCGTCGATGCCGACGAGATAGACGTTGCCGTCGGCCGTCTGCGGCGCGATGAGCGTATAGCCACCCGCGGACAGGGCGGGATCGTGGGCGATGAGGCCGACGCCACGGCGGCGCTGGGTAATCTGGTCGACGGTTGTCACTGCGGTCTCCATTCGAATCGGATGCGGGGATGCAGCGGAATCTAGACGATCCGGACGGTCAGTAAAATTGGATTATTCTTGACGGCCTGTTCGGAAAAATCTAACGGACCTTGCATGCGTTCGATATCGCAGACATTCCGCTGTTTCGACGAGGTCGCGAGGCGCGGCTCGATTCGCAAGGCGGCCGACGCGCTGCACCTGACCGCTGCGGCGGTGCACCAGCAGATCCGCAATCTCGAGGATCAGGTCGGCGTGCCGCTGTTCGACCGGCTGCCGCGCGGCATGCAGTTGACGCTCGCCGGCGAGATCGTGATCGCGGCCGTGCGGCGCGGCCAGCGCGACTTCGACAACGCGCTCACGCAGGTCGAGGACCTGCGTGCGCTGCGTCGCGGGCACGTGAACCTGGCGGTACCCGCGTCGACCGCGGAAAGGCTCGTGCCCGACGCGATCCTCGCTGCGATGCAGCGCTATCCGGGCGTCACGTACAGCGTGCGTTCGGGAAACGGCGAGAGCATCGTGCGCTGGGTCGAGACAGGCGAGGCCGACATCGGCTATGCGTTGCGCCGGCGCACGGCGGCGGGCGTCGTCGAGGTGCGCGCGTTCGCTCAGCCGCTGGGTGTCGTCACGGCGCCCGGCCATCCGCTCGCGGCGTCCGGCGGCAAGGTGCGGCTGCGCGACTGTTTCGCGCATCCGCTGATCCTGATGACGCCCGACACGGAGCTGCGCGCGATGTTCGACCAGATCGATGCGCGGCAGCCGCGCAACGTGCGGCCGCTGATCGAGACGGGCTCGGTGCCGATGGTGCGGCGCCTCGCGGCCGAAGGTGCGGGTGTCGGCTTCCTGATCGCCGAGAACGTCGCGGACGACGTGGCCGCCGGCCGGCTCGCGTGGACGCCGCTTGCCGATGCGGGGGCGCGTTCGTTCAGCTGCATCTATCAGCGGGCCGACATGAGCGCGACCGTCGCGATGGCGATGTTTCTCGATTTCTTCTCCGAGGCGATCGAAACGATGGAGAGCGGATTCGCGCGCGCCGGCGGCGCAGCCGGCAAGCGCCGACGGGCAGCAAAGTAACGCCATCGGCCGCGTGGGCGCATCGCATTGCGATGCAGTGCAGCACGCGAACCCGCGTGCGAAATCGGTGACGTTGCGTACATAACATCCGGCCGCGCTACGCCAATCCCTTATTGCGGAAAAAAATTCGTTCATGGGACTATCGAACGCGTTGCCGGCGCACCGAGGGGGTCGCAGGCAGTGTGATGTCCATCGCAACGACCTACGAGAACATCGGCAGACAATGAACAGAACAGCGATTTTTCCGTATGCGTCCGCGTTGCTCGCGGCCGCCCTGTTGACGGCATGCGGCGGCGACGTCGAGAACGACGCAGGCCGCACGCCGACACCTTCCACCGATGCGAGCTGTCTCGCGGTCGACAACAGCGGCGCGACGGTCGTGGTGGGCTCTAACCAGCCGGGCGACCCGTCGCTGCCGGAAGCGTCGTCGGGCTATCGCACCGGGATGAAGCCGGTCTATGCGAAGACCTATCTGGTGGCCACGTCGAACGCGTACGCGAGCGCGGCCGGCTGCGCGGTGCTGAAGAAGGGCGGCACGGCCGCCGACGCGGCGGTCGCCGTGCAGGCCGTGCTCGGCCTGACCGTGCCCGAGGCAACGGGCCTCGGGTCCGGCGGCGTGCTGCTCTACTACGATGCGCGCGGCAAGACGCTGCAGGCGTACGACGGCCGGGAAACCGCGCCGGCGGCCGCGACGGAGAACTACCTGCGCTACGTCGATGACGCGACCGACCACTCCGCGCCGCTGCCGAACGCACGGGCGAGCGGCCGCTCGATCGGCACGATCGGCGTGCCGAGGCTGATCGAGGCGCTGCAGCAGGATCACGGCCGCCTGCCGTGGCAGAACCTGTTCGGCGATGCGATCACGCTCGCGACCAACGGCTTCCCGATTGGTGGCCGGCTCGCCGACGCGATCGCGGCGAATGCCGCGAACCTGAAGCGCGACCCCGAGGCCGCCGCGTATTTCCTGAACGCGGACGGGTCGCCTAAGACGCTCGGCACCGTGCTGAAGAATCCGGCCTATGCGCGCACGCTGACGCTGATGGCGCAGTCGGGTGCGAACGCGCTGTACACGGGGCAGATCGCGCAGGACATCGTTGCGAAGATCGCGACGACG
Organism: Burkholderia sp. HI2500; assembly: GCF_002223055.1. NCBI lineage: Bacteria > Pseudomonadati > Pseudomonadota > Betaproteobacteria > Burkholderiales > Burkholderiaceae > Burkholderia > Burkholderia sp. HI2500. Next base: position 1,187,549 of record NZ_NKFL01000007.1, read on the forward strand.
AAGGGCGCGGACGGGGCGACGCTCACGCCGGGCAAGACGACCGTCGCCGACCTGGCCGCGTACCAGGCGAAGCGCCGCGATCCGGTGTGCACGACGTATCGCAGCTACTGGGTATGCGGGATGCCGCCGCCGTCGTCGGGCGGCATCGCGGTCGCGTCGGCGCTCGGCATTCTCGAGAATTACTACCTGAAGTCGCTGAAGCCGACGGCGATCGATCTCGAAGGCGGCAAGCCGACCGTCGCGGGCGTGCACCTCATCACCGAGGCGGAGCGGCTTGCGTATGCCGACCGCGACAAGTACGTGGCCGATACGGATTTTGTGCCGCTGCCGGGCGGCACGTGGAACACGCTGCTGAACAAGCCGTACCTGAAATCGCGCGCGGCGTTGATCGACCCGACCAAGAGCATGGGCACCGCACAGCCCGGCAATCTGGGCGCGGTGCCGCTCGGCGTCGACACGACGCTGATCGAGCACGGCACGAACCAGTTCACGATCGTCGACGGCGACGGCAACGTGCTGAGCGCAACGACGACGGTCGAGTCGAGCATGGGCTCGTTCCACATGACCAACGGCTTCCTGCTGAACAACCAGCTGACCGATTTTTCCGCGAACCCGGTCGATAGCGCGGGCAATCCGGTGGCCAACCGCCTCCAGCCGGGCAAGCGGCCGCGCAGCTCGATGGCGCCGACGATCGTGTTCGGGCAGGCCGCGGACGGTTCGCGCGGCGATTTCGTGATGGCGACCGGTTCGCCGGGCGGGGGCACGATTCCGCAATATGTGGTCAAGACGCTCGTCGGCGCGCTCGACTGGGGGCTCGACGCGCAGCAGTCGGCGGGGCTCGTCGACTTCGGCGCGAGCAACAGTCCGACGACCACGATCGGCGGCGAGCACCCGAACGTCAACACGGCGAACAACGGGGCGAACGATCCGCTGATCACGGGGCTGCTCGCGCTCGGGCACAAGGTGTCGACGTCCGCGCAGGCGAGCGGCGTCAATACCGTGATGCGCGTAACGGTCGGCCAGTCGCCCGCGTTGCAGGGCGGCACCGATCCGCGGCGTGAAGGCGTCGTGCTCGGCGATACGTTCCGGCCGTAACCGGTCAGGACGCGCGGCCCCGAACTGCCTGTATGCATCAACGGGCGGTCGGGGCTGCGCATCGTGAAGGAGTCGCAATGACGAACGCGCATCTGCTTGACATGGATGCCATCCTGTCGGTGCCGGGCTTTTTCGATTTCCTCGGCGACCTGGATTGCGACCGTGCGCTGGACAGTCGCGATGCCGAGCCGTTCGATGCGCAGTGGATGGCGTCGTTCGACGAAGTCGAGGGCGATCCCGGCACAGCGGTCGACCAGCAGGCCGTGAGCGCGCTGACGGAAAAGGCGTTCAAGCTCGCGTTCGGCGCAGCGGGGGACGCCGGTGCGGTGGCATGCGTATCCGACGATATCGAACTCATCGCGAGGAGCGGGTTGTCGGGCTGCACTGATGGCTGGCCGACACACGTTCTTTGGAATGCTTATCGAAGCGGCCGGTTTCCCTGCGAGGCGTTTTGCCGGTCTGTTTTCCCGATCGGCTGCGGCGTGGTCCACGCGGCACGCCTCCAGGTTCACTCGATCCACCGCCCAATTCCGCCGCAAGCCCCCGATTGTCAAACTATGTGAGGCAATCGTCAGCATTTGCAACGGAAGTAACAGTCCCCGCAAATCAGTCGTTTTGCGCGTCCGCGCCGCTACATTAGCTCCACCTGCCGCACGTCGCGGCAAGGCATGCGACAAGCCGCACGAAGGCGGCCCGCAGCAACAACGTCTTTGGGGAGAATGACCATGAACACGATTCGTACGATTCTGGTGGGTGCTGCACTGACGGCGATGGCGACTTCGGCTGCGTTCGCACAGACGGCCCAGACCGGTGCCCAGGGTTCCGCAAGTGTCGGCGCGCAGGTTCAGACGCCGCTGCTCGGCGGCGGCGTGGGCGTGCAGGCTGGCGCCGGCGCGAATGCGGCAGGCTCGGGTTCGGGCGCGGGCAACGTCGTTGGCGGCGCGCTGAACGGCGTCGGCAAGACGGTCGGCGGCGTGGGCTCGGCGGCCGGCGACGCGGTTGGCGGTGCGACGCATGCGGTCGGCTCGGCAGCGGGCACCGCGAAGGATGCCGCCGCATCGGCCGTCCACTCGACGAAATCGCACGTGAAGCACGTCGCCGGCACGGCAAAGAGCCATGTGCAAGGCGCGGTGTCGACGGCAGGCGACGTTGCCGGCGGCGCGAAGGCGAAGGCCGGCGAGGCGCTCGACGGCGCGACGAACTCGGTGCAGGGTGGCGCATCGGTCGGCGTGAAGGGTTCGGCGTCGGCGCAAGGCGGCGCGCTGTAAGCGTCAGGCTTCCCGATAGAGCCCGGCCCGCTTCGATGCGGGCCGGGCTTCTTTATGGGCGCGCGCGGTGCGCCGTTCATCCCTTCCTTGATACCGGGATGCGTCGGCGCTCGCCACCCATCCGGCGACGCGACGGGCCTGCCCGCCTGCCGGCACGCACCGGCAAAGGGCGGCGTGTGCACCCCCAGCCCATCGCCCGCCGGCCATGCTTAAATAGCGAGGCTCCCGGTTGCCGGGCCGCCGCGATCGCGGCGCCGTCCGATACGGGCCAGCATGTCCGATCGACATCGTGACGACAGACGACACCAAAACGCCGTTCCGGCCAGTCCGGCGCGGCCCGATAACATTCCGAGGCCTCACGTCATGACCATCCTGTTCCGTCTTCTCGCGCTCGCCTGCGCGCTCTGGCTGGCCGCCTGCGCAGGGTCGCCCCCGCCGTCCGGCAGTACCAGCGCATCCGCCGCCGCACCGGACGCCAGCGAACGCCGCGGGCTCGGCACTGCATGGGGCGAGTCGGTGCGATCCGAAACCCGCCAGGTCGATTTCGAACGCGCGGATCCGGCGAAGCCGACGGATCTTGCGTCGGTCTACTACAACGACGCGTTGCCCGGACATCCTCCCGCGTCCCAGGTTCGCCGGTTGCCGACCCGCGTCGCGCTCGCCAACGGCGACATCGCGCTGTCGTTCACGGACGAAAAGGGCGCGCCGCTGCGTCTGGCACGCAGCGACGGCCGCTGGCACATGGCGGGCGTCGAAGGTTCGCGCTACATGATCGTGCTGCGCAACCAGGGGCGCCGTACGTTCGAGATCGTGTCGAGCGTTGACGGGCTCGACGTGCTGTCGGGGCGGCCCGGCAGCTATACGAACGGCGGTTACGTGCTGTATCCGGGCCGCACGCTGACGATCGAGGGTTTCCGCAAGAGCCGCGACGAAGTGGCCGCGTTCCGCTTCGCGGCGGTGCCCGACAGCTATGTCGCGAATTCGAAGTATGGCGATGCCGCGAACGTCGGCGTGATCGGCGTCGCGGTGTTCGCGCAGAAGGAGAACGACGAGGAAGCGCTGCGCCGCAACGCGAATCCGTTCCCCGGCAATGACAACGGCTATGCACCGCCGCCGGTGCCGCGCGGCGAGTGACGGCACCTCGTGGATCAGCCGCGTGCGTCGTGACGAACGACGCGCGCGGGGCGTTCCTGGATCGGGGCTGCCCGAACGGCATGCCGGCGCATGCGATGAACTTCACGACCCTCCTGCGCGATTGATGCGGACACGGATCATCCCGACGAAATCGATGGCGTTGAAGCTCGCGGCGCTGGCGCTGCTGGCCTCGAATGCCGCCGTTGCCTTCGCCGAAACGCCGGCGCCCGAATCGGTGCGGCTCGCCAACGGTCACGCGATCGAATGGGCGCGCCCGGGGTTGTTCGAGGTCGATGCCGCCCGCCACCGGAAATCGGCATTGATCGTGCCGGCCGCGCTTCGCCACGCATTGCGCGATGCATCGAGTGTTGCATTCCCGTCGGACCGTTCGAAGCGAATCGACGGCAAAGACTATCTGCTGGTCGTCGTCAACCGCTCGTCGAGCAGCCACCCGACAGGCTATTGCGGCGCGGGCGAAGAAGGGGCGCTGTACGTGCTGGAGCTGCACGGCGCCCATGCCGTGCAGCGTTTCTCGCTGCCGGTTCAAAGCTGCCTCGACTCCGTTTCGCTCGACACCGACGGTGGCGCGCAATCGCCCTACCTGGCGATCGCGTGGCGCGACGACCCGGTCGGCATCGACATCCGGTGGGAATTTCTTTCTCACGGCGGTGCAACGCATCGCGTCTATCGTTTCGTGAACGGCACGTTTGTCGAGACCGGGATTCCGCAGTAACGCGGCCGGGCTGCGGCACAATGGCCGTTCGAATTTGCATCGCGTGCACTCCCACCATCCGGATCGACGGAGAGCCTCATGTCGTTACCCGCTTTCAGGTACCATCCCGACCCGCTGGCAACGGGCAGCGTGATTCGCTCGGACGCGCGCTGCGTGTGTTGCGGCGATGCACGTGGTTACGTGTACGCGGGCCCCGTGTATGCGGTCGACGAGTACGAGCAACGCATCTGCCCGTGGTGCATCGCCGACGGTTCGGCACACGCGCGGCTCGATGCAGTCTTTACCGACACCTATGGCATCGGCGGCGGCGAATGGGATGAGGTGCCTGACGCGGTCGTCGACGAAATCGCCTGCCGCACGCCGGGCTTCCAGGGCTGGCAGCAGCAACGGTGGTGGACGCATTGCGGCGATGGCGCGCAGTTCATTGGCCGGGCAGGTGCAGGCGAACTGACCGCGCTCGGCCCGCAGGCCGTTGCATCGATTCGGGCATCGACCGGACTCGCCGAGGGCGCCGAATGGGAGCGCTTTTTCGCCGCACTCGACAAGGACGGTTCACCGACCGCGTATATGTTTCGCTGCATCCATTGCGGTGAACTCGGCGGCTACCAGGATTGCGATTGATGGCCCGGCTGGCGGCACCGCACGTCGATCGCTGGCCCCATCGTCATGAAACAAAGGAATCTTCGTGAAGTTCATCCACGCGGCAGACATACACCTCGACAGCCCGTTGCACGGCCTGAGCGCCTATCCCGACGCGCCGGCCGCGCAGTTACGCAACGCGTCGCGCGAGGCGCTGCGGCAGCTCGTGGATCGTGCGATCGAAGAGGACGTCGCGTTCCTCGTGATCGCCGGCGACCTGTACGACGGCGACTGGAAGGACCACAACACAGGCATCTTCTTCGGCCAGCAGATGGGGCGCCTGCGCAAGGCCGGCATCCGCGCGTTCGTGCTCGGCGGCAACCACGACGCCGAAAGCGAGATGACGAAGAAGCTGACGCTGCCCGACAACGTCACCGTGTTCGGCCACCGCAAGGCGGAAACCCACAAGCTGCCCGAATTCGACGTCGCGCTGCATGGGCAGAGCTTCAAGGACAAGGCTGTCGTCGACAATCTCGCGATCGGCTATCCGGACCCGGTGCCCGGTTACTACAACATCGGCGTGCTGCACACGGCGCTCGAAGGCTATGCGGCGCACGCGAACTATGCGCCGTGCACGCTGGCCGAACTCCATGCGAAAGGCTACGACTACTGGGCACTCGGCCACGTGCACGAATTCCAGCAATGGTCGGGGTCGTCCACGGTGGTGTTTCCCGGCAACCTGCAGGGGCGCCATATCCGCGAGACGGGCCGCCGCGGCGCGGTGCTCGTGACGGTCGAGCAGGGCCGCACGCAGGTCGAGCGCCTGTATCTCGACGTGCTGCGCTGGGAAGCCGTGTCGGTCGACGCGTCCGATTGCCTTACCGTCGCCGACCTGTCGAGAAAAATCGGCCAGTCGCTGGAAGCGCTGCTGACCGTCGACGGCCATGTGCCGCGCGCGGTGCGCGTGACGGTCACGGGGCGCACGCCCGCGCATGGTCTCTTTTTCGGCCGCGCGCCGCAGTTGCGCGCGGAGGTGCTGAACCAGATCGGGATCATCGGCAACGAGCGGCTGTGGCTCGAGAAGGTTCGGCTCGCGACGTCCGCTGCCGATCATCAGCCGGGCGAAAGCGAGCAGCTCGAAGCGCTGGAGGACCTGAAGCAGATCCTGGCCGACGCCGCGCGCGATCCGGATTTCCTCGAACTGCTCGAGCGCGACCTGAAGCCGTTCGTCGGCAAGGTGCGCAGCGACGTGAAGGAAGAGGTGCCGTTGTTGACGATGGCGCGCGCGGGTGAGCTGACCGCACTCGTCGAGCAGGTCGGGCCCGCGTTGCTCGCGCGGCTGGCGAGGGGGGAATAAGCGATGAGGATCAACCAGCTCGATCTGATCAAGTACGGCAAGTTCACCGACGAGACGCTGCGATTCCCGTCGGCCGGCGAGGATTTCCACGTGATCGTGGGGCCGAATGAGGCCGGCAAGTCGACGATCCGCACGGCGGTGTCGGAGCTGTTGTTCGGGATGAAGCTGCAGACACCGCTCGATTTCCTGCACAGCACGCCTGAACTGCGGATCGGCGGCGTGCTGGAGAGCGGCACGGGCGAACTCGCGTTCCACCGCGCGCGCGGGCGCAGTCCGTTGCGTACACCCGCCGACGACAAGTTGCCCGACGATTATCTCGCCGCCGTTCTCGATGGCGCCACGCGCGAATTCTTCGAACAGATGTTCGGGCTCGATCACGGGCGTCTGGTCGACGGCGGCCGGAGCATTCTCGACGCATCCGACAAGCTCGGCCAGGTGCTGTTCGAATCGGCTGCCGGTGTCGGCAGTCTCGGGCCGGTGCGTGAGGAGCTCGAGGCGCGCGCGGTCGAGCTCTGGGCGCCGCGCCGCAGCGGCAGCGCGTTTGCACTCGCCGAATCGTCGTTCAACGAAGCCGTGACCGAACTGAAGACGGTTCAGGTGCGCACGCGCGACTGGGTCGAACGCAAGGACGCGCGCGAAGCGGTCGAACAGCAGATCGAGCAGGCACGCGCGGAACAGCGTCGGCTCGAAGCGCTGCGCTCGAAGCTCGAACGCGTGCGACGGCTGGCACCGTACCTGAAGGAGCTGACGGTCAAGGACGCCGCGCTGGCGGAACTGGGCCCGGTCGTCGAGTTGCCGCCCACCGCGTATGCGGACCTGCTGAAGGCACAGGGCGATCTCGCCGCCGAACAGAAGGTGCTCGAGGAGCGGCGTGCCGACCTGCTTGCAAAACGGCAGGCGCGCGATGCGATCGACGCCGACGCCGACACGCTGGCGCTCGAAGCCGACATCGAAGCGCTCGACCGGCTGCGCGGCGCGTGCATGAATCACGCGCAGGATCTGCTGCTGCTCGGCGCGGATGTCGAGCGGCACCTGTCCGCCGCGTTTGCAGCCGCCGCCCAGCTCGGCTGGCCGACGGACGAAGCGTCGCTGCGTGCGTCGCTGCCGACCGCGTTGTCGCTGAAGACTGTCGCAAACCTGTTGCGCGAACACGGTGCGCTGCACCAGGCGCTTGCCGGCGCGCGCGAATCGCTCGACGAACGCACGCGCGAGCTTGCGCAGGTGCAGGAACAACAGGCGCGCCTGTCGACCGTCGACGTGCCGGAGGCGCTGCGTGCGGCGCTGGCCGATGCGCAGGGCTTTCGCAACAGTGGCCAGCGCGAGCAGGCGCTCGAACAGGAAATCGCCGCCGCCGAGCGCACGTTGTCCGGCGCACTCGATGCGCTCGGCCAGTGGCGCATGCCGGTCGATACGCTGCGTGCGCTCGACGTGCCGTCGGCGGCGCGGCTCGGCACGCTGCTGAAGGAAGACAGCGAACGCGCGAGTGCGGTCGCTGCTGCACGCGACGCGCGGGACGGCGCACTCGAAGAGCTCGAGCGGCTCGAACTGCAGGAAAAGCACTTCGCGGAGAACCACAAGGTCGTCACGACCGCCGACGTGCTGGCGGCGCGCGCGCGACGCGACGGCGCGTGGGGCGACATCCGCAGCGGCGCGGTCGATCTCGCAACGGGCGCACCTGCGGTCGACGACGCGATCCGCCTGGCGGACGAACTCGTCGACGCACAGCTCGGCGCGACGCAGGCGGCGGCGATGTTGCAGTCGCTGCGCCAACAGGTCGAATCCTCACGTGCCGGCGTGACGCGCAAGCAGGCCGCATTGGATGAGCGCGAGCGTGAGCTCGCCGCGCATCGCGACGCATGGGCCGCGCTCGCGACGACGGCCGTGGTGCCCGGCATGCCGCTGGCGGCGATGGGCGACTGGCTGGCGAAGCGCGACACGGTGTTCGCCGCGCAAGCCGATCTCGACCGGCTGCGCCGCGAATTCGACACGATTCGCGCCGCGCGGGCGGGTGCCGAAACCACGCTGCGCACGGCACTGCGTACCGTGTCGCGCGGCGGTGAGTCGGATGGTTTGGCGGCGCTCGTCGCGATCGCCGAGACCTTCGTACAGTCGGCCGAGAAAGCGCTCGCGCAGCAGGACAGCCTGGAGGATCGCGCACGGGAGGCGGAACGCGGATGCGCGACGGCACAGTCGCGTGCCGGCCACGCGCAGACGGCCTACGATGCGTGGCATGCGCAATGGCGCGACGCGCTGGCTGACGCAAAGCTGTCCACGAGCGCGGCGACGCTGGCCGCGGCGGAAGGTGCGCTCGGGCTCGCCAACGCGGTGACGGTCGAACTGGCCGATGCCGATGCGCCGCGTAACCGGATCGTTGCGATCCGTGCGGAGCTGTCCGCGCTCGAGTCGGGCGCACGAAGGCTCGCCGAAGCGCTCGCGCCGGAATGGTTGACGAGCGGCGACTGGCCGGACGTCGCGCGTCGGCTGACGATGCGCCTTTCGACTGCTCGGGAAATCGCGCGTGCGATCGATCGCGCCGACGAGGCCGTGCGGCAGGCCGACGGCAAGGTCGCGGATGCGGCCGCCGCGGTGGCCGGTGCCGATGCGCGTATCCAGCCGCTGCTGCAACTCGCCGGCGTAGCGTTGATCGACGCGGCGCTGCCGCTGGCCGAACGCTCGGATCGCCGGCGCCAGCTTCGGCAGGCGGTCGATGCCGCGCACGAGGCACTGGTGCGCGATGGTGACGGCCTGTCCCGGTCCGCCGTCGAAGCGGAAGTCGCGGAACAGGACATCGCCGACGTACCGGCGCATCTCGAAGCGGTGAAGCAGTCGCTCGGCGACGTCGGCAAGCGGCTGAACGAGCTTGCCCAGCAGCAGGTCGTGGCCGATCAGGCATTCGGCGCGATCGACGGCCAAGCGAACGCGGCCGTTGCCGAATCGAAGCGACAGGAAGCGCTGGCGGCGATGGGCGAAGCAGCCGAACAGTATCTGGAGGCGGCCACGGCGAGCCGGTTGCTGAAGTGGGCGACGGATCGCTATCGGGACCAGAAGCAGGGGCCGATGCTCAGGCGCGCGGGCGAGATTTTCGCGGGGCTCACGCTGGGTGAGTTCGCGCGGCTGACCGTCGATACCGAACGGACGCCGCCCGCCCTGTATGCACGACGGACGCAGGGGGCATCGGTCGAGGTCGCCGGGTTGAGCGAAGGGACGCGCGACCAGTTGTTCCTCGCACTGCGGATCGCGGCGCTGGAGTTGCAGCTCGGCAGCCGGACCGCACTGCCGTTCGTGGCCGACGACTTGTTCATCAACTTCGACGATGCGCGCGCGAAGGCCGGCCTCGATGCGTTGCGCGATCTGTCGACGCGAACCCAGGTGCTGTTCCTGACGCACCACGACCATCTGCTGCCGCTCGTGAGAGATGTATTCGGCGCGCGGGTCAACGTGGTCGAGCTCCAGCGCGCACCGGTGGGCGCGTGACGCAGGGCATGCGTGAATTCCGGCGCGCGGGCAGGGTCATCACGAACAGGTAGTATGTGCGGTTCCGAAATGCACGCGGCCGGTTCTGCCGGTCGCGGGCCAGGCCACACGAGGGGGGAATATGAAAAAGCTGGTAGCCGCCATCGCGTTCGCGGCGGACAAGCATCGCAATCAGCGGCGCAAGGACGAAGAAGCGTCGCCGTACATCAATCATCCGATCGCGCTCGCCGACGTGCTGGCCAACGAGGCCGGCGTCGAGGACGAACGCGTGATCGTCGCGGCCGTGCTGCACGACACGGTCGAGGATACGGAGACGACCGAGCAGGAACTGCTGCGGCTGTTCGGCAAGGACGTGGCGGACATCGTGATGGAAGTCACCGACGACAAGTCATTGCCGAAGGAGGAGCGCAAGCGTCTGCAGGTCGAGCATGCGGCGACCATCAGCCGGCGCGCGAAGCTCGTGAAGCTGGCCGACAAGATCTGCAACCTGCGCGACATCGCGCGGCATCCCCCCGCGGACTGGCCGCTCGAGCGCAAGCAGGCGTATTTCGACTGGGCGAAGTCGGTCGTCGACCCGATGCGCGGGGTGCATCCCGGTCTCGAGGCGATCTTCGACACCGCCTACGACGCACGGCCGGCGGACTGAGGCGCCCGCATGCGATCCGCTCGATCCTTCGGATCCGCCACGTGGCAATCGCCGGTCGTGGCGGGTGTCGATGTGGGTGGCGAAAAGAAGCAGTGCGATCTCGTGATCCTGCGCGGACGGACAGTCGTCTACCGCGAGGAACGGATCGCGCCCGAGGCGGTGCCTGCGCTGTGCCTCGCCCATGACGTCGTGGCCGTGGGTGTCGACGCACCGAGCCTGTGGTGGACGGGGAGCGGGCGTCGCGCGGCCGAACAGGCGCTCGCGCGCGAACGGATCTCGTGCTTTCCGACGCCGTCGCGGGAACAGGCGGTTGCAAGCACGTCAGGCTTCTTCGACTGGATGTTCATGGGAGAGCGTGTCTACCGCGCGCTCGCGGATGCCTATCCGCTGCTGACCGGCGCCCGCTATGCGGGCGGGCGCGCGAGCTTCGAAACCTATCCTTATGCGATCACCTGCGCGCTGCTGGGGAAGGCCGTCGCATCGGCGAAGCAGAAACGCAACCAGCGCCGGCAATTGCTGGAACGACTGGGCGTCGACGTGTCGACGTTGAAGTCCGTCGATGCGCGAGACGCGACCCTTTGCGCGTTGACGGCGCAATGCGTCATCGACGGGAATGCGCACGCGTATGGCGATGCGGAGGGCGGATATATCCGCGTGCCGATCGTGAGCGAGACGATCGTTCTCGACGCACTGTAGTCGTGTCGCGCGGCCCGGGCGAGGGGTGTAGCGAAAAGGTGAGCTTTTGCGGGAGGGCGGCGGCCCGCGTGACGGCGAAGGCTTCAGGCCGGGACTGCAGGCCGGCAAACATCGGGATGGCTGGCGCACACGACATCATGCCGGTGCGCTACGCGATCCCGAGCGGCGTCGCTCAACCCTCGAGGATGGCTTTCGGTATGCTGGACAGATCGCAGGCGTCCGCCTGTTCGAAGTAGCCTTCGGCATCGTCGATCATCACGACTGCGACGTCGATCAGCTCGTCGAGCCGTTGCAGCAGCGACTCACGCCACTCGATGTCTTCGTCGCGCTCGGGCGTCTTGTCCAGTTGCTCGATGATCGAGTCGGCCGTCTGCAGGAAAGGAATCGCCTGCTGATAGTTTTCGATCGAGACCATCGCTGCGTTGCGCGCGCCGACGAGTCGCTCGCGATGCTCGTCCGCCAGTTCGGATTCACCGCAGATCCGCGGCAATACATCCGAGATGCGCTGCAGAAGCGGTGGGGCCTGTTCTTCCAGGATGATGGCGCGCTCGCGCAGCGCTGCATATTCGTCGCGAAGGTCGGCGTCGCCGGATTGAGAGGTGCTGTCCATCGTGGATATGAATGCGTGGTTCGGTCGCGGCATGATACTCGACGGCACCCGCTTCCTTGTCCGTTCCGCGACCTCATATATAGAGGGGGACGACAGGCATACGTCACATCAATAGAGGGGGCTCGCGTTGCGATGCGTGGCCCGTCGAGCCCGAAGCCCCCGTGCGCGTCAGCGCACGGGGGCTTTTCAAAATATTTTCACAAAGGGCTTGCATAGACGGGGGTGGGTGCTTAGAATCACGCCTCTTTCGCGCTAACGGAAACGCGGCGCGGGAGAAGGGAAGCAGGGCGGGTGGTGCGCAGCAGTCTGAAGCGCGCAGCTGGCCTGGAAGTTGAACCCCGCAGTCGCAACGATGTAGTGTAAAAAGTTGTTGACGAACTGCGAAACGCGGTTCATAATCTCGCTTCTCTGCTGCTGAAAACGCAGCGCTGCCGGGAAACACGAAGTTCCTCGCAGAATGCTCTTTAAAAATTAACAGCCGATAAGTGTGGGCGCTTGATGAAAGCGAGCTGATCCTCGGATCAGATAGCGAAAGTATCAAGAGTCTCACACTAAAGTAA